>NZ_VJYK02000085.1 GCF_007097205.2 Streptomyces alkaliterrae | reverse complement strand
GCGGCCGGGGCGGGTGAGGATGAACGCATGCTGTTGGCCGAACTCGCCCGCACCTCGGCGGAGATCGCCGCCACCACGGGCCGCTCCGAGAAGACCGCGCTGCTCGCCCGGCTGTTCTCCCACGCCGAGCCGGACGAGGCGCCGGTGGTGGTCACCTACCTCGCCGGGAGGCTGCCGCAACGCCGCACCAACCTCGGTTGGCGGGCCCTGGCCGAGCCCGTCGCGCCCGCGGCACGTCCGACACTGACGGTCAGTGAGGTGGACGCGGCACTCACCGCCATCGCCGCGGTCGCCGGGCGCGGCGCGGTCGCCGAACGACGCCGGCTGCTGCACCGGCTGCTCGGCGCGGCGACCGCCGAGGAGCAGGACTTCCTCGTCCGGCTTATCGGCGGCGAGCTGCGTCAGGGGGCGCTGGACGCGATGGCTGTCGAGGGCCTGGCGTCCGCCGTCGGCGCCGATCCACGCGAGGTGCGACGGGCGGTGATGCTCGGCGGCTCGCTGGGCGAGGTGGCGCGCGGGGCGCTGGCCGAGGGGCCGCCCGCGCTGGCCGAGTTCCGCCTCACGGTGGGCCGTCCGGTGCTGCCCATGCTGGCGCACACCGCCGCCGACGTTGCGGAGGCGCTGGACGCACTGGGCCCGGCGGCCGTGGAGGAGAAGCTGGACGGCGTCCGGGCGCAGGTTCACGTCGCCGACGGGCGGGCCCGGGTCTTCACACGCACCCTCGACGAGATCACCGAGCGCCTTCCGGAGGTGACGCGCCTGGCCAGGGGGTTGCCGGTCGGCCAGGCGGTGCTGGACGGCGAGGTCGTCGCGCTCGACACGGCGGGGCGGCCGCTGCCGTTCCAGGACATCGCCGGCCGCGTCGGCACCCGCGACGACGTGCCGACGGCCCACGCGACGCTGCCGCTGACCGCCGTCTTCTTCGACCTGCTCAGTGTGGACGGACGGGAGCTGCTGGAGGCGCCCGCCGCCGAGCGGCACCGCGAACTCGCCCGGATCGTGGAGCCGCCGCACCTCATCCGCCGGATCGAGGTGACCGATCCGCACGACGCCCGCCAGCGGGAGGCGGCGGCCGGGTTCGCCGAGCGGATGGTCGCCGACGGCCGGGAGGGCGTGGTGGTCAAGTCCCTGGACTCCGTGTACCGGGCTGGACGCCGCGGGCGCTCGTGGCTGAAGGTCAAGCCCGTTCACACGCTCGACCTCGTCGTGCTCGCCGCCGAGTGGGGGCACGGTCGTCGCACCGGCCTGCTGTCCAATCTGCATCTGGGGGCGCGGAGCGCGGACGGGTCGTTCGTCATGCTGGGCAAGACGTTCAAGGGGCTGACCGACGCGCTGCTGCGCTGGCAGACCGAGCGGCTGTCCCGGCTGGCCGTGGCGGAGGAACCGTGGGGGGTGCGGGTGCGGCCCGAGCTGGTGGTGGAGATCGCCTTCGACGGGGTGCAGCGGTCGACCCGCTATCCGGCCGGGGTGACACTCCGCTTCGCCCGGGTGCTGCGCTACCGGGAGGACAAGCCCGCCGTGCAGGCCGACACCGTCGAGGCGGTGCTCGCGCTACGGCGCTGACAGCAGTCGGCGCAGGCGTTCGGCCACGGCGGCGGCCTCCTCCTCGTCGCGGTAGCGGCGGCGCGGCCAGAAGAAGCCGCGCAGCCCGTCCTTGGGGCGCCGGGGCACCACGTGGAAGTGCAGATGCGGGACGGACTGGCTGACGCCGTTGTTCGCCGCGACGAAGGTGCCCGCCGCCGCCATGCCGGCGGCGACCGCGCCCGCCACCCGCTGGACGCCGCGGAAGTAGGGGTCCAGCTGCTCGGGCGGCAGGTCGGTGAGCGTGGCGTGATGCCCCCGGGGCACCACCAGCACATGGCCGGGGAAGAGCGGACGCCGGTCGAGGAACGCGACCGCGTGCGCGTCGGCCCACACCAGGTGGGCCGGCGACCGGCCGGCGACGATCTCGCAGAACACGCATTCCATGCCCCCAGTGAACTACCGGCCCCGGCCCGCCCGCGCGCGGTGGCGAGCGCCCGATCGGCGTCGGATGATGACGGGGAAGGCTCGCGGTCCGGTCGCAGTCCTGGGAGGTCGCGGTCATGAAGCACCAGATGAGAGCCGAGTACCGCTCCGGCGGTGACGTCGGCGCCGAGGCCACGGTCAAGACCTGGCACATGGTGCGTGGTGACGGGACGACCGCGCTCTGCGGCCGGGACCTCGACGAACGGTCGGCCACCAGGTCCGAGCGGGAATGGGGCGCGATGGACGAGCCGTTCTGCCACACGTGCGGAGCGGTCTACCTGCGCGAGGTGCCCTGACCCCCTCTCGCGACGAGCCGCGCGGCGGGCCAGCGCACCCGCCGTAACGGTTCTGCTCCGCCGGGCGGGTGACGGATCGCGCGCCGGGCGGGTGAAGGCGGGCGCCGGGCGCCGCGTCGTCACGCGCGCCGCCGTCGGCGCCGCGGGTGGTGGACGCATCCTTGCCCACGGACGCGGGTACCCGACCCGTCACCCCCACAGGACGAGCAGCCCGCAAGACGAGATCCGAGGAGCTGAGCGCGATGGCCGTGTGCGAGGTATGCAGCAACGACTACGAGATGTCCTTCGAGGTGCACGCCGCCGGCGCGGTGCACGTCTTCGACAGTCTGGAGTGCGCCGCCCAGCGCATGGCGCCGATCTGCGAGAACTGCGAGTGCCGCATCCTGGGCCACGGGGTCCAGTCGGACGGCCACTTCTTCTGCTGCGCGCACTGCGCCCGGGTGAAGGGCCACCGGGAGCTGGTCGACCACGCCTGACCCGGCCGCGACCCACCGCCGGGTCGACATGTCGACTCCTCCGCCCGGTCGGTGCACCCTGGAAGGAGCACCTGGAGGTGAGCACCATGGAGACGATCGTCGGCTGGCACATCGAGATGGAGTTCCTGGAGGACGGCGACAAGACACGCGCCGACTGCGTGTTGCGACTTCCCGACGGCGCGGTGTTGCGGGCCCACGGCCGCGCGGACCGCTTCCCGACGGACCCGGCCCAGCAGCGGGTCGGTGAGGAGATCGCCGCCGCACGCGCCCTGGACGATCTTCGGCACCAGCTTCTCGCGAAGGCCGGCGCCGAGATCGAGGAGGCCACGCACAAACCCGCCCATCTCGTCTCCTGAACCGAAGAGAACCGAAACCGCCCTGACAATCCCGTCCGGCGGGCTCCTCGTCCGCCGGACGCCCTCGTGTCCCTCTACGATTCGCCCCATGGAATCGCGTGCGGCGGACCGGCCGCCTGAGGGACCCGGGGGCTTCTTCGCGCTCCGCACGACGGGGACGGCGCCCGGATCGGCGGTCACCCTGGCAAGTCTGTACGCCGGTGACGCGGACCCGGTGCTCAGCTCGCGGATCGACCGGGTGGGCGCGCGGCTCGGGGCGCGGGAACGACGGGTGGCCGCGTCCGTCGCCCAGCTCGGGCTCGCCGCCCGGCTCTGTTCGGTGGCGCTGGGCACCACCGTGCTGCGCGGCGAGGTGCCTGCGCTCGACCCGGCGACGCTGTGGTGGGACGCGACCGCCGGCAGCCCGGACGACCTGTGGCTGACCGCGCCGCTCACGCCGCCCCGCGGCGGGCCGGGCGGGCCGCCCGAGCCGAAGACGTGCGTCGAACCGCTGGCCCGCACGGTGTGCGAGCGTCATCTGCGCCCCCTGGTGGCGGCCGTGCGCCGGGTGTCGCCGGTGTCGGAGCGGCTGCTGTGGGGAAACGCGGCGTCGGCGCTCGGCGGTGCGCTCGGCCAGCTGACCGCCTGGTGCGTGGCGAACGGCCGCCCGGAGTGCGTATCGGCGGTTCACCAGCTCACCGCCGCGCTGCTGGACACCGCCCCGCTGCGCGGTACGGCGACCCTGCGGGGCGCCACCTTCCGCCGCCGCACCTGCTGCCTGTACTACCGGGCCGGCGGCGGTCTGTGCGGCGACTGCGTCTTCGACACCTCGCCACTCCCCCGCCGCCGGGACGCCGCACGCTGACCCGCGCAGCGGTGGGCCGTTGTCAGTGGGGCGGCGTAACGTGCTGAGCATGTGCCGGAGCATCAAAACGTTGCGCCCGCCGTTTGCCGAGTCGGTCACCGAAGCGGACATCAGAGCGGCCGCACTGCAGTACGTACGCAAGGTGTCGGGATTCCAGCGGCCCGCGGCGCACAACAGCGCCGCGTTCGAACGGGCCGTGGAGGCGGTCGCGTCCGCCACGACGGAGCTGTTGGGGTCGCTGACGGTCCGCGGCACCCCTCGGAAGGAGCCCGCCGGCGGCCGGGAAGCGGAGTGAGCCGCCACTCTTTCGCTACACAAAGTAACCGATTCTGACCGCAGCGATCCGGCCATGGCCGCGAAGTCGCTGCTCAGCAGTGCGCAAACCATCGGAACTCAGCCAACTTTTCACACAGATGGGAGCGCCGGCACTACAGAGGGTATTCGAACAGTGGATGGCGGGTACCCAGTTGGAGGCGTTCCGATGAGCAAGCTGCCGCGGATCAGGGACCACGCCGCGCCCGGCGAGCACCTGGCGCGGCTGTTGGCCGAGTGCCGCAACCCCTTCGAGATCGGCGACGCGCTGCTCGCGAGGCTCGCCGCGGCACGGCTGTGCCGGGTCCGGCTGCGTTCCTGGCGGGAGCGCAACTCCCCGCCCCCGCCGATGCGTTGCCGCACCTACCGGCACACGTTCGTACTGGAGGACGGCACCGAGGTGCCGCTGTGGGAGCTCCAGCACGACACCGACCCCGACGGTCGGCTGGTGTGCGAGATCTACCAGGACGACACCACGCTGCGGAAGGCCGAACGACGGGTGCACCGACGCATGGGCGACGTACCGGACGACCCGCACGGATGTGTCATAGCCGCGAACGTCAGCGGTCTGACGCCGGAGCTGCTGGCCGAGACCGCCGAGCCGCCGCAGCCGCACGCCTTCACCGAGCGGGACTCCGTCGACCACGCCCGGCGGCTCATCCGGCGGGCCCGGCACACGGGCCACCCCGGGGAGCCCGGCGCGGATCTCCTCAACCGGCTCACCACAGCCCGCCGCCACACCATCACCCAGATCGCCCGGCGCTTCTCCGACCTGGGGCAGCACTCGTTCTGCTCGGTCTACGAGCACACCTTCCTGCTGACGGACAACCGCGAGGTGAGCCTGTACGAGCTGGAGCACGACTACACGGAGGACGGCCGGCTGGTCTGCGAGCTGTACGTCGACGAGGCGTCGGCCGCCGAAGCCGCCGAACGCCACGGCCACGCCGCCACGTTCGACAGCGAACAGGTGTGAGGCGCGCACACCAAAACGCGCGCACCGAAACGCGCACCCCAGGTGGCGTGCCCCGCGGATGCGCGTCCGGGCGCGTGTCCTGAGGAAGAAGACGCGTTCGGGGCTCACCGGTGCGGGAAGTGCGCCCCCTGGTACGGCCGTTGCTCACGTGAGATTGGCCGAACCGGTTGCTCCGGCCGACCCGCGCGCTCTACGTTGGGTCCGCCTGCCGATCCCGGCGCCGCTCGCTCCGCGGTCGCGGAGCGGGATCGGGAAGTTGGACCACAGTCGGACCGTACGCCGGACGTCGCGCAGGTTTCGGGGAGGACCCGTCATGGCCCGTGGCCGCCATCGCCGTTACAAGCCCAGTCCCGTCACTCGTGCCTCGCTGACGGTCACCGCCGGCGGTGCCGGCATCGCGTTGCCGCTCATCGGGGTGAGCCACGCCCAGGCCGCGCCGGTCGAGGTGTGGGACAAGGTCGCCGCCTGCGAGAGCAGCGGCCGTTGGCAGGTGAACACCGGCAACGGCTACTTCGGCGGACTGCAGTTCAAGCAGTCGACATGGCAGGAGTTCGGCGGGACGGCGTACGCCCGTCGGGCCGATCTCGCCACCAAGGAACAGCAGATCGCCATCGCCGAGAAGGTACTGAAGGGCCAGGGCCCGGGTGCCTGGCCGAGCTGCTCGGTACGCGCCGGTCTCACCCGGGACATGGCTCAGACGAACGGCAGCGCGGTCCGCGCGGCCCGCGACGCCTCCCGGGCGCAGGGCGGGACGCGCGCCGACCAGCAGCCGAAGGCCAAGAACGCCGAGCGGACCGAGCGGACCGCGCGCACTCAGAAGACCGCCGCGCCGCCGACGGCCGGCAAGCGGCCCTCCGGCCAGGAGCACCGCGACGGAGCCGCCGGCCACCGGGTGCGGCGCGGGGACAGCCTGTTCTCGATAGCGCGGGCGCACGGCGTCAGCGGCGGTTGGCAGGCCCTCTACGAGCGCAACCGGACCGTTGTCGGCGGTGATCCCGATCTGATCATTCCGGGGCAGCGGCTCCAGGTGCGCGGGTCCGGCCCGAAGGCCCCCGCCGCCGGCGGCCCGGCACGCGGCGGCAAGGCGCCCGAGGCGGCCAAGAAGGCGGAGGCGGAAGCCGCCAGGAAGAAGGCCGAGGCCGCCGCGAAGGCGGAGGCCGAGCGCCAGGCGCAGGCGCAGAAGGCCTCGCGCGCGCAGTCGACGGCCGCCGGCTTCACCGCACCGGTCAGCGCCGCGCCCGGCGCCCGCTACCGGACGACGGGCGGCACCTGGGCCGCCGGATACCACACCGGGGTCGACTTCCCCGTCCCGACGGGCACCTCGGTGCGCGCGGTCACCGGCGGCACGGTCGTCTCGGCCGGTTGGGCGGGCTCCTACGGATACCAGGTGGTGCTGCGTCACCACGACGGGCGCTACAGCCAGTACGCGCATCTGTCGGCGATCTCGGTGCGGTCCGGCCAGCAGGTCAACACCGGCCAGTCGCTGGGCCGTTCCGGCAGCACCGGCAACAGCACCGGGCCGCATCTGCACTTCGAGGTCCGCACCGGTCCCGGGTACGGGAGCGACATCGACCCGCTGGCCTATCTGCGCGGCAAGGGCGTACGGATCTGATCCGTCTCAGGCGCGGAGCAGGACCAGGCGCCGAGGCGGCTCGACCACGGGTTCGGGAAGCCGCAGCGGGGTCCGTCCCGGGGTGAGCGAGCCGAGCAGGACGGGTCGCCGCGCGCCCGTGGCGGCGACCGGGTTGGCCGGGACGCCGTGCACGGTCAGGAAGCCGAGCAGCGCGAACAGCAGCGCCTCCTTCTCCTGCGGCGGCACGCCGACGGCCGTGCTGTCGACGATCCTGACGTCCGCCGCGCGGGCCCGCAGCCGGGCCATCAGACGGTGGTTGCGCAGCCCGCCGCCGGAGACGTACAGATCACTGACGCGGTGGGCGCGGCAGGCGTCGGCGACCAGGCTGGCGGTCAGCTCGGTCAGGGTGGCGAGCAGGTCGTCCCAGGTGGGAGGCGGCTCGGGCAGGCGGTCACGCAGATAGCCCGGGTGGAAGTGCTCCTTGCCGGTGGACTTCGGCGGCGGCAGCCGGTAGTAGGGGTCGTCGAGAAGACGGGTCAGCAGTGTCCGGTCCACCGTGCCGCGGGCGGCTCGGGCGCCGCCCGCGTCGATCCGGCTCTCGCCGTTCGTCGCCCACGCCACCGCCTCGTCGAGCAGCGCCCCCGCCGGTCCGACGTCGTACGCCAGGACCGCCGGCGCGGCGTGCGAGGCGGCCGTACCGTCGTCGCCCGTCGGCAGGCGGACGGTCAGGTTGGCGATGCCGCCCAGGTTGAGCGCCCCGTGTCCGGGGCCGGGCAGCAGGAGCGCGTCCAGGGCGGCGACCAGCGGTGCGCCTTGCCCGCCGGCGGCCACGTCCCGGCTGCGCAGGTCGGAGACGACGGGCAGTCCGGTGGCCTCGGCGATCCAGGCGGCTGCGCCTAGTTGGAGCGTGCCGTGCGCACGCGCGCCGTCCACCCAGTGGTGGACGGTCTGGCCGTGCGAGACGATCCAGTCGGCCCGCCCGTCGGCCGGTCCGGCCAGTGCTCGTGCGGCGACCGTGCCGAAGAACCGGCCGAGTCGGGTGTCCAGGCGGCACAGATGACCGGCGGAGACGGTGCCCGGTGGCAGGGCGGCGAGCAGTTCCGCCCGAAGGTCCGGCGGGAAGGGTGTGCTGACCAGGCCGCGTGAGCGCATGGTGATCTCACCGGGCGCCGAGAACTCGAGATCGGTGACGGCCGCGTCGGCCGCGTCGTGTGAGGTGCCGCTGAGGAGGCCGATCATCCGCATGAGCGGCATTGTCCGCCCGCCCCGCCCGCCGGGCCGGGGGACGCGGCCGGACGGCGGCGGCTTCAGCGGGTGCCGGGGCCGTCCGGGTAGCGGCCGGCCTGCCGGGCGTGCGAGATCCGCCGCAGTACGACGAGCAGGTCGAGGACGGCGAAGACGGCCAGTGCGGTGCTGATCCAGGCCAGTACGCGCAGCGAGTCGGCGCTGGGCACGTCCTGCGGGCCGGCACGGCCGGACCAGATCCAGAAGAGGACGGCTCCGGCGACGAACAGCGGGGCGAACAGCACGGAGAGGATGAGTCGCAGCCGCAGTGCGCTGCGGGCCGTCAGTGGTTCGGTGCCGGTGCGCGGCAGCAGTCTGCCCAGGATGCCCTCGCGGTCGGGGTCGGGCCCGGGCCGACGTCCGGACGGACGGTCCTGCATGTCACCTCCCGGAGGACGCGGAGTACCCCTCCCATCGAGCCTCGGCGGCCGGGCGGGCGTCCGCAACCGGAGCGCGTGGCGTACGCCCGGCTCCGCGCACCCCATGGCCGGAATGCTTCGTTCCGCCGCCCCGGCACCCGAAACGCGGCGCCCGACCGGGGGATTCCGCCCCCGCGAACCGGGCATATAGCTCAACAGTAGGACAGTATCGGGAGGTTGAGTCTCCGTTTCCTTACTCCCATGCGCCTCAGGTCAGTAGCCTCATCCCTCGAACGTCAATGCGCCGACGATCGCGATGAGGAGCTTTTGATGGAACGTCCGGACTGGGCCCCGCAGGGCATCGACCTGTCCCGCCCGAGCGTGTCGCGAATCTACGACTTCTATCTGGGAGGCTCGCACAACTTCGAGGTCGATCGAGAGGCGGCCCGGCAGGCGATCGAGGCCTTCCCCGGCCTGCCCAAGGTGATGCAGGCGAACCGCGCCTTCATGCGCCGCGCGGTGCGGTACGCCGTCGGTCAGGGGGTCACCCAGTTCCTGGACATCGGCTCGGGCATACCCACCTTCGGCAATGTGCACGAGGTCGCGCTGGAGGCGGAGCCCTCCTCGCGGATCGTCTACGTCGACCACGACCCGGTGGCCGTCGCGCACAGCCGTGCCGTCCTGGAGGGGCAGGACCGGGCCGTGGTGATGGCCGGGGACTTCCGCTCGCCGAAGGAGATCCTCGAGAGCGAGGAGGTGACCGGGCACCTCGACTTCGACCGCCCGGTCGCACTGCTGCTCGTCGCGCTGCTGCACTTCATCCAGGACGACGAGGACCCCTGGAAGACGATCGCCACCTTCCGTGACGCGCTGCCGGAGGGAAGCCTGCTCGTACTCACCCACGCCTCGTGGGAGGGCGGCCCGCGCACCAGCGAGCACGGGCGGCAGATCCAGGACGTCTACCGCACGGCCAGCTCGCAGCTGGTGATGCGTCGCCGCCCCGACGTGGAGCGGTTCTTCACCGGTTTTGACGTCGTCGAACCGGGGATCGTCTCCATGCCCGACTGGCGGCCGGACGGGCCCACCGACCAGGAGGACCCGGTGGTCTACAGCGGCTTCGCAGGGGTGGGACGCAAGGCGTGAACACACCGGTACAGGGCTTTGCCGGGCCGGGCACCGCCGGCCCGGCGGAGTCCGGGCGGCAGGCGGACGGGATACGGCGCTTCGCGACCATCTGGAGCAGGGCCGTCTACCCGACCACGGCCACGTCCATGACCAGAGCGGAGTTCGAGCGGCATCTCGTCCCGCTGACCGAACGACTGTGCACGGCGCTGCACGCCCGCCCCTTCGATCCGGCCGACGCACGGGAGGTCGGCAGCGCCCTGGTCGCCGCGCACTGCACCTCCCCGGAGGCGCTGCCGCAGGTCCTCGGCGTGGTGGACGCCTACCTGCTGCTGTACTGCTCGGACCCGCAGCGGCTGCCGACCGAGGAGGGGCGGGCCCGGTGCGCCCGTCTCCAGCACGCGATAGCCGCCGGCTTCGCCCGCGCGCTCCAGGAGCGGACCCGGGTCGAGCAGGAGTCGATCTCCCGGGCGGCGCTGGCCGCGCAGGCGGAGATCGAGAAGGCGCTGTACGAGAGCCAGACCCGGTTCCGTACGGTCTTCGAGGAGGCCACCCTCGGCATCGGCATCGCCGCCATGGACGGCACGGTGCTTGATGTGAACGCCGCGCTGACCAGGATGTTCGGCGGGAACGCGGCCGTGGTGCTGGACCGGCGGGTGACGTCCTGGGTGCATCCGGACGACGCGCCGGGCGTCTGGCGCAAGTACGACGAGCTGGTGCGCGGCGAGCGGGAGCACTTCCACACCGAGAAGGCCTACCACCGGCCTGACGGAACGGTTCTGTGGACCAACCTCACCGTCTCGCTGCTCCGCGATCCCGACGGCACACCGCGCTACATGCTCGCGCTGATGGAGGACATCACCGAGCGGCGGCTGCTGCACCTGCGGCTGCGGTACGAGGCGACCCACGACGCGCTCACCGACCTGCCCAACCGCACGCTCTTCTTCGAGCGGTTGGAGCAGACGCTCTCCCGCACCGAGGAGGGCGCCCGCTTCGGACTGTGCTACCTGGACCTGGACGGCTTCAAGACGGTCAACGACAGTCTGGGCCACTCGGTGGGCGACCAGTTGCTGGTCGCGGTCGCCGAGCGACTCCAGGGCTGCCTCGCCGGTCCCGGGCAACTGGTGGCCAGGATCGGCGGCGACGAGTTCGTCGCCCTGGTCGGCGATCCGCGGGACCGCAGCGAGGTGACGGATCTGGCCGGACGGGCACTGGAGGCGCTGTCGACGCCGGTGCGGGTGGACGGCAAGGAGCTGTCCGTGCGGACGAGCATCGGCATCGTCGAGGGTCCGGTGGCCGGGCTGACGGCCGCCGAGGTACTGCGCAGCGCGGACATCACCATGTACCGGGCCAAGGCGCAGGGCGGCAACCGCTACGAGCTGGCCGACCCGGACCTCGACGCCCGGGCGATCAGCCGGCACAGCCTGACCAACCGGCTGCCGGCCGCGCTGGAGGGGGCGGAGTTCTTCATCGAGTACCAGCCCCTGGTGCGGATGGCGGACGGCTGCGTGGAGGGCGCCGAGGCGCTGGTGCGCTGGGACCATCCCCGGCACGGCGTGCTCGGACCCGACCGGTTCATCCCGCTGGCCGAGCACACGGGGCTGATCGTCCCGCTGGGCAGATGGGTGCTGGAGCAGGCCGTGCGGCAGGCGTGCGAGTGGCAGGTGCGGGGGATCGGCGGGACCCGTCAGCTGCGGGTCAACGTCAATCTCTCGCCGCGTCAGCTGCACCACCCGCATCTGGTCGCCGACACCGTCTCGGTGCTCCAGAACGCGGGGCTGCCACCCGAGTCGCTGTGCCTGGAGGTCACGGAGTCGGCGCTGATCAGGGCGGACGACGACGAGCTGAAGCCGTTGCGGCAGCTGGCCGAACTGGGGGTCGGCATAGCGCTGGACGACTTCGGCACGGGCTACTCCAACCTGGCCTCACTGCGGCGGCTGCCGGCGTCCACCCTCAAGCTCGACCGGTCGTTCACCCAGGGGCTGCAGCAGCACCCGGCCGATCCGGTGGATCTGCGGGTGGTGGAGGGCATCGTCTCCCTCGCGCACGCCCTGGAGCTGTCGGTCACCGTGGAGGGCGTGGAGACCGCCTCCCAGGCCGACCAGCTGCGCACGCTGGGCTGCGACTCGGCGCAGGGCTGGTACTACGCGCGGCCGGGCCCGCCCGAGCGGTTCTCCGCGCAGATGGCGATGGCCGCCGGGCAGTGACGGGCCGGCATCTCACGAGGAGAGCGGCACGTCCTCGATGAGGTGGCGGGCACCGGGACCCCGTTCGGCCGCCTGGTCGCCGGGGTTGTACAGACGACACTTCTGGAGGCTCAGACAACCGCACCCCACGCAGCCGCCCAGCCGCTCCTTGAGCCGCTGGAGTTCGGCGATCCGCTCCTCCACCCGCGACTCCCAGCGCCGCGCCACCCGGCTCCACTCGCGCGCGTTCGGCGCCCGGTCCGCGGGGAGCCGTGCCATGGCCTCTCGCGCCTCGTCCAGCGACAGGCCGACCTGCTGTGCCGCGCGGACGAAGGCCACCCTGCGCAGGGTCGCGCGGGCGTAGCGCCGCTGGCCGCCCGCGGTGCGGGTCGAGCTGATCAGCCCCAGCTCCTCGTAGTAGCGCAGCGCCGAGGCGGCCATGCCGCTGCGTGCGGACAGCTCGCCGATGGTCAGCCGATCCGGGATCTCCTTCATGATCGCAAGCATAGCCTTGACCTCAAGCGAACTTGAAGTAGCAGGCTGGCTTTCATGACCAACACCACAGCCGGTCCAACCGGCATCCAGCGAGCCGAACTCCCGGAGCACGCCTTCACGTTCGAGGATCTGCCGCGCCTGATGAGCCTGATGACGGGCGCCGAGAAGCACGGGCCGGCCGCGACCTCGACCGCCGACGCCGTCTGGGTGCTCTACGACCGGGTACTGCGCGTCTCCCCCGAAACCGCCGGCTCACCCGACCGGGACCGCTTCCTGCTGTCCAAGGGCCACGGCCCGATGGCGTACTACGCCACGCTTGCCGCCAAGGGCTTCCTGCCGGTCGGGCTGCTGCCCGGCTTCGGCTCCTGGGACTCCCCGCTGGGGCACCATCCGGACCGCACGCTGCTGCCCGGGGTGGAGATCAGCAGCGGCTCGCTCGGCCACGGTCTGCCGCTCGCCGTCGGCAGCGCGCTCGGGCTGCGCGCCCAGGGGCGCCGGCGCCCCTCGGTCTGGGCGCTGGTGGGCGACGCCGAGCTGGACGAGGGCAGCAACGACGAGGCGATCGAGTTCGCCGGTGCCGTCGGGCTGGACTCGCTGCACACGGTGGTGATCGACAACCGTTCCGCGAGCCACGGTCGCCCGGGCGGTCTGGCGGACCGGTTCGAGGTCGCCGGCTGGTCGGTCGTCGAGGTCGACGGCCGGGACCACGACGCCCTGTACGACGCCTACACCCGCCCGCATCCGGGCCGGCCGCACGCGGTGATCGCCCGCGTCGAGCCCAAGACCTCCTGACCCGCCCCGACCCCCTTCCTGGAGCACCTCGTGGACACCATGCGCGAACGTTTCACCGCCGTCACCTCCCACCTCCTCGACGAGGACCCCCGGCTGGCCGTCGTCCTCGCCGAGATCGGCGCCGACGGCTTCCGCGACGCCGCCGCCCGCCATCCCGACCGGGTGGTCAACGTCGGTATCCGGGAGCAACTGCTGGTCGGGGTGGGCGGCGGACTGGCACTGACCGGGATGCGGCCGGTCATGCACACCTTCGCCAGCTTCCTGGTGGAACGCCCCTTCGAACAGGTCAAGTTGGACCTCGGCCACCAGGGTGCGGCCGGTGTGCTGGTCAGCGCCAACGCCTCCTACGACTGGCCGGCCGGCGGCTTCACCCACATGTCGCCGGGCGACGTGGCGCTGCTCGACACCCTCGAGGGCTGGACCGTGCACGTGCCGGGCCATCCCGACGAGGCCGAGACGCTGCTGCGGCACGCCTACCGCACGGACGAGCGGGTGTACGTACGCCTCAGCCTCCAGTCCAACGGCACGCCCCGGCCGGTCTCCCCCGACGGCTTCCTGACGCTGCGGCGCGGCTCCGCGCAGGCGCCGGTGGTGGTCGCGGTCGGCCCCCTGCTGGACGCGACGGTGGCCGCTCTGGCGGGCGTGGACGCCACCGTGCTGTACGCCACGACCGTGCGGCCCTTCGACCACCGCGCGCTGCGGGCAGCGGTCGCCGGGCGGACCGCCGCCGACGTCGTGCTGGTCGAGCCCTACCTGCGCGGGACCTCCAGCGCCGCCGTGGCCGAGGCGCTGCACGACACCCCGCACCGGCTGCTCGCCCTCGGCACCGCGCGCGAGGAGCTGCGCCGCTACGGACAGCCCGCCGACCACCTGCGGGCGCACGGCCTGGACGCCGCCGGGCTGCGGAAGAGCATCACCGCTTTCGCCGGAAGGTCCCCGGCCGCCGACTGACGGGGGCCACCCGGTGCGGCGCGGGGCCCGGCGGGCGATCAGCCCAGTCGCTGGTCGAGCCAGCGCAGCAGGTCGGCGTGGACCTCCGCGCGGTTGGTCTCGTTCAGGATCTCGTGGCGGGCCTGCGGATAGGCCTGCCAGCTGAGGTCCCGGGTGCCCAGCTGGCGGAAGTCCTCCAGCAGCTCGTAGACCAACGTCATGCCCTGGTGGCAGGGGTCCTGGTCGCCGACGGCGAGGTGCACGGGCAGGGTGCGGGGGATGCGGTGGAAGTGGTCCGGGTCGTTGATCTTGCGCGAGCCGAGCACCCAGTCCAGGCTCAGCCCCGCGCCGAACGGGAAGCCGCACCACTCGTCGGCGACGTAGCGGTCGACCTGCTCCGGGTCGCGGGAGAGCCATTCGAAGCCGGTGCGCGGCTCGAAGACGCTGTTGAACGCGCCGAACAGCTCGGTGACAAAGCCGGAGGGCGCGTTCCTGCCCGCCTTCTCGATCTCGGCGCTCAGCGAACGCACGACCGTCTCGGTCTCACAGCCCGGCAGTGAGCGGAAGGTGCCGGTGAGGATGAGCCCGGCCAGCTCCTCGCCGTACTCCTGGGCGTAGTCCCTGGCCAGCTGGGAGCCCATGCTGTGGCCGAGCAGGACCAGCGGGGCGCCGGAGAACTCGGCGCGGGCGCGCTCGCCGACGGTGTGCAGGTCGCGCACGATCCAGCGCCAGGCGTCCTCGCCGGCGGCGCCGAGGCCGCCGGTGTACCGGGCGGTGCCGCCGTGCCCCCGGTGGTCGCAGGCGACCACCGCGTAGCCGTGCGCCGTGAGGTGCCGCGCGAAGTCGTCGTACCGGCGGGCGTGTTCGCCGGCGCCGTGGGCGACGAGGACCAGAGCCCGGGGGGTGCCGCCACGGGGGCGCCAGCTGTAGGTGGCCAGGGGCGTGCCGTCCGCCGCCTGCATGAGCTCCTCGGCCACTCCCGGCACCTGCTCCACCTGTCGCCCTCCTCCTGTCGGCCCTGTGTATCGCTTCCCAGTACGGGCACGGGTCATGGCTGTTCGTCAGCTGTTGATGACGACACGTTACGCCCTGCCGGGGACATCCCGGGGCCAACCGTTCGCCGAGGTGGCCGAGGTGTGCCGGCCGTACGGCGAGATCGCGCCAGACCCGGCGAGGGGGCGCGAACGGCGCAGATGCACGCCCCTGGAGTGCGCCCGCGCGTTTCAGTTGAGCCGTTACTCCAGGGTGACGGGGTTATGCCACTGGGTAATGCTGCTGGGACCCCCACTCACGGTCACCCAGTCGACAGGCTCGGGCCCTGCCCGGCACAAAAGCGATCCGGTTCGAGCGGGAAGGGGTTTTTGGTCAACCTTCCGGATCGCGGTCATCACGGTCGGGCCGCTGGACACGATGTTGGGGTCGGCGCGCAGCCGACTCCCAACTCGGCCGACGGGACAGGGCCGCTGCTGCCCAAGCACCACCCCCGCCTGGCAGGCAAGCGGGGAGCGCGACGCGGAAGGGCAAGTGATGGATCCCTACTTCACCAACAAACGGCACGAGGAACTGAGGGAACGGGTACGGGAGTTCGCTCTGCGCGAGGTGGCTCCGCGGGTAACGGACATGGAGGCCGGACGCTCCGTGTGCGTGGAGCTGTCCCGGTTGATCGCCCGCCAGGGCTGGATAGGCGTCACCGTCCCCCGCGGCTACGGCGGGATGGGCGAGGGCCACCTCGCCAAGACGGTCATCATCGAGGAGCTGTCCCGGGTGAGCGGAGCGATGGGGGCCATGGCACAGGCCTCCCAGCTCGGGGTCGCCAAGATCGTGCACTTCGGCGACGAGGTGCAGAAGAAGACCTGGCTGCCGGCGGTGGCGGCGGGCGAGTGCCTGCCCACGATCGCGGTGACCGAGCCGCAGTCCGGCGGCCACGTCCTGGGCATGGAGAGCAGCGCCGTACGCGACGGCGAGGATTACGTGCTCAACGGTTCCAAGGTCTACGTCGGCAACAGCCACGTCGGCGACCTGCACGGCGTCGTGGTCCGCACCGGGCCGGGCTCGCAGGGGCTGTCCGCCTTCCTGGTGGAGTCCGACCGGCCGGGCTTCTCCGTCGGCCCGCAGCAGCCCGCGATGGGGCTGCACGGCTTCAGTTTCGGCGAACTGCGCTTCGACGACTGCCGGGTGCCGGCGTCGAACCTGCTCGGCCGCGAGGGCGACGGACTCGCCGTCGCCTACTCCTCCAGCGTGCTCTACGGCCGGGCGAACCTGACAGCCGTCTCGCTCGGCATCCACCGCGCCATCGTGGAGGAGACGGCCCGCTTCTGCGTGGAGCGCGAACGCTACGGGGCACCGCTGGCCGACCTGGCGCCGGTCAAACTGAAGCTGGGCCAGATGAACTCCCGGCTGATGACCGCCCGGTTGGCCGCCTACCACGCGGTACACCTGCTGGACCAGGGCCTGCCCTGCGACGCCGAGCTGATCAACGCCAAGCTGGTCAACGTCGAGTCCGCGCTGGACTCCGCGCGCGAGGCGATGGAGATCCACGCGGCGGCCGGCCTCTTCACCGACCGGCCGATCGAGCGGCTGCTGCGCGACGCGCACCACATCTTCGCGCCCGCCGGCACCTCGGACGTGCAGCGGCTGCGGCTGGCCGAGTTCGCGCTCGGCACCGAGAAGGGGCAGTGGTCCCGCAGGCTCTCGGACGTCGTACGCCGGGAGCCGGTCCCGGTCAGCTGACCGGGACCGGTCCTTCAGGCGCCGTGCTCCCGCCGGTGGATCTGCTCGACCAGTTCGGCTGCCATCGACTTGATGGTCTCCAGCCCCTGGCGGCCCCACGGGCGCGGCTCCTGGTCCACGACGCACACGGTGCCCAGCGCCATACCCGTACGGTCGATGAGCGGCGCTCCCAGATAGGAGCGGATGCCGATCTCGTCGACGACCGGGTTGCCGGCGAAGCGCGGGTAGTCGCAGACGTCCTCCAGCACCAAGGCCTTGCGCCGCACGATCACGTGCGGGCAGTAGCCGTGGTCCCTGGCCATCACCCGGCCAGGCCTGGCGTGCTCCGGAGCGGGGCCCAGCTCCACGGCCTGGTCCTCGCCCCTGGTGTAGAGACCGGCGAAGTACTGGCGGTGCTCGTCGATGAAGTTGACCATCGCGTACGGCGCCTGCGTCACCCGGGCGAGCTTGCGGGCGAAGTCGTCGAACTCCGCCACCGGGGCGTCCCCGATGCCGAGTTCGCGCAGCCGCACGACGCGGGCGGGTGCCTCCTTGTCCTCAGGGGTGAGGAGCAGATGACTGGTGGGGTCGTAGGACATCGGGGGCATACTGGCTCCTGCTCTCGATCAGGTACTGGACAAGGGTGACAAGGACCTGCGTGGTGGAACTGGCGTGGCGGGCGTCGCACATGACCACCGGGACCTCGGGTCTGAGGTCTATGGCCGCGCGCACCTCGTCCGCCGAGTAGCGGTACGCGCCGTCGAACTCGTTGACCGCCACGACGAAGCCCATCTTCCGGCGCTCGAAGAAGTCCACCGCGGCGAAGCAGTGCTCGAGACGGCGGGTGTCGGCCAACACGACCGCGCCCAGCGCGCCCTCGCACAACTCGTTCCACATGAACCAGAAGCGCTCCTGGCCGGGCGTGCCGAAGAGATACAGCACGTGGCGGTCGCTCAGGGTGATCCGGCCGAAGTCCATGGCGACCGTGGTGGTGGACTTCGCCTCGACGCCCTCGAGACTGTCGGTGGCGGCGCTGATCTGCGTCAACAGCTCCTCGGTGCTGAGCGGTTCGATCTCGCTGACGGCACCGACGAAGGTCGTCTTGCCCACTCCGAACCCGCCGGCGATGAGGATCTTCACCGCCGTCGGAAAGGGATCAGAGTCGTTTGCGAAGTCCATGCAACACCGCCTCCAGCAGGTCTCGATCGGTGGGGTCCGGGCCGAGCAGCGCCGGTTCCCGGGTGGTGACAGCGCCGCATTCCAGAAGGTCTGAGAGCAGTACCTTGGTGACGACGGCCGGCTGCCTGATGTGTGCGGCGATCTCCGCCACCGAGGTGGGCCCCCCGCACAGCCCGAGCACCTGGGCGTGGTCGGGGCCGAGCTGGCTGTGCGGCCGGCTGCCGGTGGCCATGACCATCGTCAGCAGGTCGAACCGGCCGCTGGGCCGGGTCCGTCCGCCGCTGACCGTGTAGGGCCGTACAAGACGGCCCGCGTCGTCGTCCAGCCACGGCCCCTTCTCGGGTTCGGGCATCGGCTCAGTGTCCCGCCGGTTGCCTGGCCGGAGTGCCCAGATAGGGCCGTACGCTCTTGACGAGCATCGCCATCTCGTAGCCGAGGACGGCGGCGTCGGCCTCCGCGCCGGCCAGCACCGCCAGACACGCCCCCTGGCCGGCCGTCGAGACGAACAGCAGGCTGGTGCTCAACTCCACCACCACCTGCCGCACCTCGCCGCCCTCACCGAACCGCACGCCGGCGCTGCGCGCCAGCGAGTACAGCCCGGAGGACAGGGCGGCCAGGTGGTCGGCCGTGTCGCCGTCCAGACCGTGCACGGCCTTCACCAGGCCGTCCGACGACAGCAGCAGCGCGCTGCGGGAATGCGGAACTCTCTGTACCAGGCCGTTCAGCAGCCAGGAAAGGTCGGTGCTGTGGCCTACGGGAGCTTCGCTCACCATGTCGCGTTCTTCTCCTTGGGATGTGGGCCGGGCGCGGGCGTCCCCTGCCGAGGCCTGCGGATGTCCGGCGGGTCCGCCGGGTTCGGGGCCCTGTGGTTCAGGACCGGGCGACGCTGGTCACGCGCGCCGGTCGGCCGGGCCGGGAGTCGGTCGTCTCGGTGCGGGCCCTACAGGTCGTCGGTGTCGTCGGCCAGGCTGGTGCCGCGTCGGAAGGCGGCCATCAGGCCCGGGTCGTGGTGGCTGAACTCCTCCTCCTGCCGCGTCCTGTTCGGTGGGTCGGTGCGCAGTTCGGGTACCAGGTGCTGCTGCTTGCGTCGGCGCGGCAGTCGCGGCCGCTCGCCCTCGGGCGCGACCGCGTCCGGAGGCGAGGGCGGGGCGGGTACCGCCCGGGGTGCGCCGGATTGGGCCTGTGCGGCCGGGCTCCGGTGGAAGCCGGCGAGTTCGGAGAGGTGGAGCTC
>NZ_VJYK02000084.1 GCF_007097205.2 Streptomyces alkaliterrae | reverse complement strand
CCCCGGCCGGCCACCGCCGCCTCCCCGTGCTCTGCGGCGGCACCAGGAAGTACGTCACCGCCCGCTCCCCACCACCGTCCAGCTCCCGCTCGAAGATGATCGGCCCCGGCTCGCCACCGGTGAGCCGCCCCAACTGGACGGCCGCGTTCCGCCCGTACTCACCGCCGACCCGCACGGCGTCGAAGTAGATCCCCGCCAGCCGGAGTTGGTACCCGTGCAGCGGCACCCACGGCAGCCCGGGCGCGTGATTCTCGAAGTTCATGCCTCCACTGTCAGTGGCGACGCCTACCGTGTGTAGTGATTCCAACGCGACGGGCGATTCCCTCAACGCCCGTCGAACGACCATTGAGGCCGCTTGAGGCCCGTTGAACCGGTTTGAGGAGGGTGCACACCCATGACCCGGGCGAACAGATCCGCCTCCCCCACGTTCCAGTACTGCGCCGAGATGGTCCGCAAGCTACGGGAGGCCAGAGGCTGGTCACAGGAGGAACTCGGCCGCCGAGCGGGCTACACCGGCGCCGCGATCAGCGCCCTGGAGACCCTGAAGCAACCCCCGACCGAGGTCATGCTCGCCAAGCTAGATCAGGTGTTCTTCGACGGGCAGGGCATCTTCACGCTGGCCGGCAAGTTCCTCGCCCTCGACCACCTACCGTCGTTCTTCAAGGACTATGCCCTGATCGAACAGGACGCCCTGACGATCTCGTCCTACCAGCCCTTCACGATGGATGGCGTCTTCCAGACCGAGCAGTACGCAAGGGCCATCATCGGAGGCGCATACCCGGCGCTTACCGAGGAAGAGATCAACGCGTACGTCAATGGCCGCTTGGCGCGTGCGGCCCTCTTCGACCGCAAGAACCCGATCCCCCACATCGATCTGATCCTCGAAGAGGCAGTGTTGCGAAGGCAGTTCGGCACCCGCGAGGCGATGGCGCTCCAGCTCCTGCACCTGCTGGAGCTGTCCAAGCGCCCCAACGTCTGCGTACAGATTCTCCGGATGGACCAGGGGCAGACCGGCGAACACGCAGGCGTTGATGGGCCGATGAAGCTACTCGAGAAGTCCGACCACAAGCAGGTCGTCTACCTGGAGGTGCAGCGCCGGGGCCTGCTCATCTCGCAGCCCGAGGAGGTCTCCGAGATGGCACAGCGCCATATGATGCTGAGAGCACAGGCATTGAACCGTTACGAGTCGCGAAACTTCATCGAGAAGGTGGCAGCGGAATGGCAATGAGCGAGAAGATCCGGCCCCGCGCGTTGAAGCAGTGTCCTTCCTCCACTCTGAACTGGAGGAAGTCGACCTACAGCCTCGACCAAGGCGGCGACTGCGTCGAGGTGGCGAAGCCCAGCGGTGACCACGTCCCGGTGGTTCACGTCCGGGACTCGAAGGCGACCGACGGCCCGATACTCCGCTTCCCGCCCACCGCGTGGACGGCGTTCCTCTCAGCGACCGTCTGAGGGTCGAGGCGGCGGCCCAGGCGTCAGAAACGCACAATGCAGCGGTCGTACTCGCAGAGCCTCACATCCGGGATTTCAGTACGTCGACCTCGCAGCCGGGCGCGAACGGGTCGAAGCCGTGCTCGCTCAGCCAGCGAACCGCCAGCAGGCTTCGCAACGACCACCAAGCGTGGATCACGTCCAGGTTGACGTCGGCGCCATAGCCCGCGAGGACGTCGTCCAGCCGCTCTTCGTGTCCGAGCGTGAAGGTGGCGAGGTCGTACAGGGGGTCGCCCTGGCCAGCCTCGGACCAGTCGATGATGCCCGTGACCTCATCGCCGTCGACGAAGACGTGCGCGATCTGGAGGTCGCCGTGCGTGAACGCCGGAGTCCACGGTCGGAACGCGGCCTCGGCGACCTGGCGGTTACGGGTGACCAGGTCGGCAGGTAGGAGGCCGTTCCTCACGAGTAGTTCGCACTCGTCATCGAGTTCCGCCGCCAGCGCGACGACGCTCCGACCGGCCCTGCCGGGCCAGGGTGGCAGCGGCGCGTCATGCAGCTTCCGGATCGCCGCGCCCGCCGCGGCCCATGCCGCCCACGACCCGTCCGACGGTCCGCCGAGGCGCCCAAGCGTCGCCCCTGGGACCGCGGCGATCGCGAGCACAGGCGGCTTGCGCCACAAGACCTTCGGGGTCGGGACCGGCGCGAGGGTCATCGCCTCGACCTCGACGTCGACACGCGCCTGGTCGGCGTCCACCTTCAGAAAGACGTCGCCGACGCGCAGGGTCGCGCGCTCGGAATGGGCGACCACGACCTCGACCTCATCCATAGCGACCAGTATCCGGGAAGTGATCGCCGAAGTCGCCGAGTTATCGCACGCGGTGACGCGGCTGACCGAGTCCCACTACTTCGCTCGACCGTGGCAAACTCGTTCGCCGCCTCCAGCCGACACACGGAACGGGTTCGCCGTGAGCCATCACCTCTCACCCTCCAAAGAGCGTCGCGGGACAACCGGTCCCGGCACTGCCGGGAGTGCGGCGCCCAGGGTCGCCGGGGAGGAGGACCTGGGCGGGATACTCGCGCTCGCGGCGCAGGTGGAGCACTGGTTCGGACCGATGGTCGAGGAGCCCGGCTTTCAGAAGGCCGTCCGCGCGCACCTGCGCGCCGGTACGGCGCTGATCGCCGACGGCGGCGCGGCGGCGGACGCCCCGCGCGGGGCGCTGCTCTTCGATGCCTCGCCGCCGACCTACCACGTCGACTGGCTGGTCGTCTCGGAGGAGGCGCGCGGTCGGGGCGTGGGTCGGGCGCTGCTGGAGGACGCGTACGCGCGCTTCGTGCGCGCGCCCGGCACGGTGGAGGTGGTGACGTTCGGCGCCGACCACCCCGGCGCCGTCGCCAGCAACGCCCGCGTCTTCTACGAACGCCTCGGCTTCACCCCGGCCGAACTCACGACCCCCGGTCCCGAAGGCGGCTCCCGCCAACTCTACCGGCGTCCTGTCTCCGGGCCCCTGCCCGGCAGCGCGCAGAGAGGAGGTTGAGCCCCGGGTCACTGCTGCACGAATCCTTCCGGGGTGGCCGGTCGAGCGTGCGGGTCTGCGCTCGGCGCGCTGTGGACTACGCGGCGGGGGTTCTGCCTGGCGCGGCGTTCCCCGGATCGGCCGTCTCGTCGCTCCAGGAGGGCCAGAAGCGGAGTAGGCAGAGCAGAGAGACGGCGGAGGCCAGGCCGAGGAACAGCAGGACTGCCGTGCTGCCCGCCGCCCGCTGCACCAGGGGGATCAGGAGCGGGGCGGCGAGAATCGGGAGGCCGCTCATCAGGTTGAACAGGCCTTCGGCCCGGCCGACGACCTCCGACGGCAGGTACTTGACGATGATCATGGCGGTGACGGCGGTCATGGCCGACCGCAGCGTGAAGAAGGCGACCATGCAGACCACAAATGCCGCAGGGGACGGCAGCGCCATGAGGAACAGCGCGGCCGTCATGACGATCGCGGAGAGAGCCAGCACGGCACGGGGGCGGGGCCGGGCCCGCGCCGCGATGTAGACGCTGCCGACCAGCGCACCGATGTTGGCGACGGCCTGCGCGGTGCTCACCCCGCTCGCGGACATGTCCCAGTGGTCACGCAGGTACCAGACCATGAAGGAGAGCACGCCCACACCACTGACGAAGTGCAGTGGCAGTGAAGTGAGCTGCACGTACAACACCCGCTTCTCGGCGCGGACGATGCGCCAGCCGTGCAGGATGTCGCGGCCGAGGCCCGGCCGGCGCCCGGACTCGGCGTCGCGCGGGACGCGTTCCTTCGCCGGTGGGTGAACGCCCAGCAGCCAGACGACGATCGGGGCGAGGAAGGAAGCGGCGTTGAACCACAGCAGCCCGAGGTAGCCGACGGTGCCGACGCCGACCGCGACCAAGAGGGGGCCAACGATGTTGGACGTAACGAACAGGCTGCTGAGGACCGCCCGGGATCGGGCGGCACTGCGCGGGAACATCGTCGGCACTCCGGCTATCCACCCGGCCCGGTACATCTCGCCGCCGAGCTGCACCAGCGCAGCCAGGCAGAACAGCACCGTGGCGGAGGGGAGCCCGCCCAGTACGGAAACGTTCAGCGCGACCGCGCCGACGACTTGGAGCAGCAGGCCGGGAACGACAAAGACCCGAGGCCCCCAGCGATCCACGATCGCCCCCAGCCAGGGGCTGAGCAGCAGCACTGCCGGTGACAGCGCGGCGAGAAGCGACATGGTCGCGAGCGAACCGGTGAGCTCGTAGACGAACAGCGGGAGGCCCACCTTGTAGGCCGCCTCCCCGAGGTTGTTGACGAGGTTGCCGGTGGCGAAGACGACAAAGCGCCGGTCCCGCCAAGGGGCCGTGGACTGCGCCTCGTTGGTTCGCTGGGTCATCCGCAGCCTGCCTCTCAGCCCGCCGTCACGTCGTCACGCCTCCGTGTGTATCGGGCCGACCGGCGCAGCGGCGAGCGGTTTTCCGGGCAGCCGAATCTTCCTGGCCAAGGCGCACTCCTGGCGACTACAGTCCGTCAGGACATCGCGTGTCGGTCGCCGGCTGGGCGAGGCATGGAGGTGTCGGGACATGCCTTCGGAGGCATTCCTTGCCAGTTGAGTTGAACCACACGATCGTCCACTCCCGGGACAACCGGGAATCCGCCGAGTTTCTCACCGAACTGCTCGGCCTTGAGATCGCCGGGGAAGCAGGGCACTTCGTCGCCGTCGCTCTGAGCAACGGCGTGACGCTGGACTTCGCGACGGTTCCGGCGGACAAGATCAGCCCGCAGCACTACGCGTTCCTGGTCTCCGAGGAGGAGTTCGACGCCGCGTACGCGCGCATCAGGGAGCGCGGCATCGAGCACTACGCGGACCCGGGTAGGACACAGCCGAACGCGATCAACCACAACGACGGCGGTCGAGGCGTGTACTTCATCGACCCCTCGGGCCACTACATGGAGCTCCTGACCGTCCCCTACGGCGGCCGGCCGGCTTCCCGGAAGCACGCCGAGAGCTAATAGGTCCCCGAGAGTGCCGGCCCCGCTTGGGGCCGGCACCGAGCTGGCTGGACACGAGTGAGGAGAAGCGGAGCCTGAGAGGAGCGGCGCGTGCCAAACTTGCAGCATGGCTGACGCACTGCACCTGACCGCCGCGATCACTCACGAGGGCGAGTGGTACGTGGCTCGCTGCCTCCAAGTCGAGGTCACGTCTCAAGGCGCGACCATCGAAGAGTCTCTTGAGAACCTTCGTGAGGCACTGGAACTCTATTTCGAGGACGCCCCTGCTCCCGAAGTCACCGACGTGATCACCGCGCCTGTCGAAATTCGGCGGGTCGCATGAGTCCCGCCGTCCCGATGGGGCTGTCCGGAGCAGTCGTCACCAAGGCTCTGGAGCGCGGTGGATTCGAGCATGTCTCAACTCGCGGTAGCCATGCGAAGTACCGCCGCGCGGAACGGACCGTCATCGTGCCGCTTCACCGGAACCTCGCAGCCGGCACGCTACGCTCCATCCTTCGCCAGGCTGGCTGGACCGTTGACGATCTCGAGGAGCATCTGAGGTAGCACATCGAGCAAGAAGCGCCCCGATGGCTCGGCCGCCGCTGGAAGCCTTAGCGAATTCCTAGCGCCGTGGTGCGCCTGACCGGCGGAAAGGCGAGACCATGGGGCAGGGACCCCTACGCCGAGAGCTGGTCGCTCATTGCTTCGTTGAGGCGGCAGAGGAGGTGGAGGCTGGGGGTGGCGTCGCCGCGTTCGATGCGGTCGATGTCGGCCTCCTCAAGACCCGCGCGGTGCGCCAACTCCGCCTGGGACCAGGCGAGTTGGGTCCTCCGGTCGTACACGGCCTGGCCGAACGCGGTCGGGCAGTCGTGCTGGTTGGGGACCTTGCCGACCACGGCCGCCTTGGGGCCGCGCCAGCTGCGGAATGCCTTGTTCATGGCACCACGGAATCCTTATGTGAGGAGTGAACCGGGTTCACTGTCCGCCCTTCCTACCCGGCAGTCAAGCCAGGTCCCCCGGAGCGTGGCGGGCGCCTGAACCCCTGAGCCGCCGCTACCCGGAGCATTCCCGTTCGGGGGCCGCCTCACCCGCAGGCGGCATTGACCGTGGGTGGCCGGGCCCGTACGTTCCGAGCAGGTCAGGAACTCAGGGTGACCGACTCCGTACGGCTCGGGGTCGGCGATGTCCCAGGAGGTCGCCAGTGCGCCCCACCGCCGAGCGAGCCCCGTTCCGCGCGACTCGCGTCCGCGTGGCCGTTGTCACGCTGTCAGCCCTGCTGGCGGGGTTGCTGAGTGCCTGTGGTGGCTCGGGGAGTGATCCGGACACGGTCCGGGTGTCCTTCAAGCAGTCCATGGACAACAACGTGAAGATCATGGACGAGCACCTGGCGCGGGTGAAGAAGCAGTTCGAGGAGGAGCACCGGGGCAAGAAGGTGGAGCTGGTGCCGATCAAGGCGCCGGACGCGGACTACTACACCAAGGTCCAGCAGCTCATGCGCTCGCCGAAGACGGCGCCGGACCTGGTCTACGAGGACACGTTCCTGATCAACGCGGACATCACCGCCGGTCTGCTGCGCCCGCTGGACGACTACCTGGCCGACTGGGCGGACTGGGCGCGCTACGAGGACAGCGCGAAGGCTGCGGCGCGCGGGCAGGACGGGAAGGTGTACGGCGTGCCGGACGGCACGGACACCCGGGGCCTGTGGTTCAACAAGGAGGTCTTCGCTAAGGCCGGTCTGCCGGCCGACTGGCGGCCGAAGGACTGGGACGAGCTGCTGGCGGCGGCCAGGACGGTCAAGCGGCGGGTCCCGGACGTCATCCCGCTGAACGTCTTCACCGGGAAGGGCGCGGGCGAGGCCGCGACGATGCAGGGCTTCGAGATGCTGCTGTACGGGACGGGCGCCGATCCCCTGTACGACCCGAAGCGCGAGAAGTGGGTGACGGGCTCGAAGGGGTTCCGGGACGCGCTGGAGTTCGTCCGCACGGTGTACGCGGAGGGCCTGGGGCCGAAGGCGTCGGACGCGCTGGACCCGAACGTGGCGACGCGGGTGCCGGGCGAGTGGCTGCCGGAGGGGCGGCTGGCGATCGCGTTGGACGGTTCGTGGCTGGGGAACAACTGGGTGCGGGGCGGCGGGACGCCGTGGCCGGAGTGGCACGAGGTGCTGGGGCAGGCGCCGATGCCGACGCAGCACGGGCAGCCGCCGGGCCGGGTCAGCATGTCCGGCGGGTGGACGTGGGCGATCCCGGCGAAGGCCGGGAACCCCGATCTGGCCTGGGAGTTCGTGAAGGTGCTCAGCACCAGGGAGAACTCCGTGGACTTCCACGTGGCCAACGCCGGTATCGCGGTCCGGGGCGACGTCGCCGCCGATCCGAGGTATCGGCGGTCGATGCCGGGGGTGGAGTTCTTCACCGGGCTGGTGGAGGTCACGCACTACCGGCCGGCGCTGCCGGTGTACCCGCAGGTCTCGACGGCGATCCAGGAGGCGATGGAGGCGGTGACGACCGGGGACGCGTCGGCGGACCGGGCGGCCCGCACGTACGACGCCCGGGTGCGGAGCATCACCGGCGGGGCGGTCACCGGGCCGTGAGCGCCCCGACGACAACGGTTCGCGTCGACAAGCGGTCCGCCCCGGCGCCGCGCGCCGGGGTGCGGCGCAGGGCGGTGGCCCGGTGGTTGCCGCTCGGGCCGGCGACGGCGTTGCTGCTGCTGTTCCTCGCCGGGCCGATCGTCTACTGCGTGGTGATCGCGTTCACCGACGCGCAGTTGTCGGGGCAGGAGTCGGCGTCGTTTGTAGGGCTGGAGAACTTCCGGCGGGCGTTCGCGGACGAGGGTTTCCGGAACGCGGTGTGGCTGACGCTGGTGTTCACGGTGCTGTCGTCGATTCTCGGGCAGAACGTGCTGGGGCTGGGTCTTGCCGTGCTGATGCGGCGGGCGTCGCGGCCGGTGCGGTCGCTGACGGGTGCGGTGGTGGTGACGGCGTGGGTGGTGCCGGAGGTGGTGGCCGGTTTCCTGTTGTACGCGTTCTTCCGGGAGGAGGGCACGCTCAACGCGATCACCGGGTTTCTGGGTCTGCCGGGTCAGAACTGGCTGTTCACGCTGCCCATCCTGGCGGTGTCGTTCGCGAACGTGTGGCGGGGCACGGCGTTCTCGATGCTGGTCTACTCGGCCGCTCTGTCGGAGATCCCGGACGAGTTGCGGGAGTCGGCGCAGTTGGACGGGGCGGGGCCGGTGCGACGGCTGTGGTTTGTCACGCTGCCGCTGATCAGGCGGGCGATCGGCACGAACCTGCTGCTGAACACCCTCCAGACGCTGTCCGTCTTCGGACTGATCTGGGCGATGACGCGGGGTGGTCCCGGCAACCGGAGTCAGACGCTGCCGCTGTACATGTACGAGCAGGCGTTCCGCAACAGCCTGATCGGTTACGGCACGGCGGTGGCGCTGGTGCTGCTGCTGGTCGGCGGGCTGTTCGCGGCCGTGTATCTGCGGCTGCTGCGCGAGGAGGTGTGAGGGGCGTGCGGCGGGGGCGTGCGGCGGACGTGGCGTTGTTGCTGGTGGCCGGTGCGTTCCTGCTGCCGTTGGCCTGGCTGGTGTCGGCGTCCGTGGACGGGCGGGCCGATCTGCGGGCGAGTCCGCCGCGCGAGCCGACGCTGGAGAACTACCGTGCGGTACTCACCGAGGAGATCACCTTCACTCCGATGGCCAACAGTCTGCTGCTGTGCGGCGGCGCCACGCTGGTCACGGTGTGCTGCGCGGCGCTGGCCGCGTATCCGCTGTCCCGGTACCGGTCCCGGATGACGCGACCGTATCTGCTGACGATCCTGTTCGCGACGAGCCTGCCGATCACGGCGATCATGGTGCCGGTGTACGGGCTGTTCGTGCGGGTGGAGCTGGTCGACACGCTGTGGGGTACGGCGCTGTTCCTGGCGACGGCGCAGCTGCCGATCGCGGTGTGGCTGATGAAGAGCTTCATGGACGGGGTGCCGCGTGCGCTGGAGGAGGCGGCGTGGACGGACGGCGCCTCGCCGACGCAGTCACTGGTCCGGGTGGTGCTGCCGCTGATGGCGCCGGGTGTGCTGGTGGTGACGGTGTTCTCGTTCGTGACGATGTGGGGGAACTTCTTCGTCCCGTTCATGCTGCTGCTCACGCCGGAGAACATGCCGGCGTCGGTGAGCGTGTTCACCTTCTTCGGCAACACGGGCAGCGTGCTGTACGGGCAACTCGCCGCGTTCTCCATGCTGTACTCGACGCCGGCGGTGCTGCTGTACGTGTTGGTGTCCCGCCGGATCGGGACGGGTTTCACGCTCGGTGGCGGGGTGAAGGGTTGAGGGGGCCGGCAGGGCCTTCCATGGTGACGGTACGCATCAGTTGGTCTGTAACTACAAGGCGGACACCGGGATCTCGACTTGCTTTCGAAGGAACGTACCGTGGGTCGGCCGACGAATCCCTCCCTACCGTAGGTGGATGCACGCAAGACCGCCTTTTGACGCCACCGCCGCGCGAAGGCTGAGAGAAGCCCTCGGGATGACCCCTGCTCATGTCGCCTACGGCATGTTCGCCGCCTACGGGGTGCGGGTCTCCCCGACCACGGTCGCGGCGTGGGAGCAGCAGGAGGAGGCCCCCGGCGAGGACGAGATCGCCGCGCTCGCCGGTGCCCTGTGGTGCGCGCCCTCGGACCTGCTCGGCACCCCGCGCACGCTGCGCGAGCACCGGATGGCGGCCGGCGTTCCGCTGGCCGACGTGGCGATCAAGGTCGGGATACCCGTCGCCCAGTACGAGGAGGTGGAACGCACCGGCAGGTGGACCGGCAACGACCGGCAGGCGGCCGTCCTCGCCGACCTGCTGCGGCTGCCGCCGCGCACCCATCTGGAGCTCACCGGCCGCGACGCGCGGCTGCGGGAGATGCTGCGCAGCGCGGCGAGCGTGCGCTGGCAGGCGTACGTCCGGCCGGTGTGCAAGCTGCTGCCCGCCGTGCCGCAGCCGAACGTGGAGCGGGTGCTCGAGCGGCTGAACGACGAGTTCCACAAGCGCAGCTTCGCCTCTCTGAGCTGGATCGACACCTCCTCGGAGGCCGCCAATGGTTCCGTCGACGCCGGGCACCGCTATCTCGCGGATGTCGTCGAGCACTTCTGGGAGCTGCTGGAAGCGCTCTGAGCAGCCGTCCGCACCCGCCCGAGCCCGGCCCGTTTCCCGCGACCGTTAAGAACAAAACCCCGGCGGGGTTCCGTCCCGCCGCACGCTCGTCGAACATCCCCGTTACGGCGGAACGAACGCCGTGTTTCGGCAGGTGGCGCGGCCACCGCCGACCGGCGGACAGCGAGGGCGAAGGGAAGACGGTCATGTCGACGGAGACAGAGCGGCGCGAGGAGCGCGAGGAGCGCGGCGCCCCCGACCAGGGGGACGGAAGAGGCGGCTACGCCGCCCGCGAGGAGGGAGGCGGCCCGGACGTACCGGCTACGCCGTCCGGCGTGCGACGCGTCTGGCTCGGGCGGCTGCTCGCCCCGGTGCTGGCGGTGCTGACGTACTTCCTGCTGCCCGGCGACGACCCGGCGCTGTCGAACGCGGCGCGCACCACGGCGGCGGTGGCCGTGCTGGTGGCGGTGTGGTGGATGACGGAGGCGCTGCCGCTGCCGGTGACGTCGCTGGTGCCGATCGTCGCCTTCCCGTTCCTCGGGGTGCTGCCGATCGGGGACGCCACCGCGCCCTACGCCAGTCCGACGGTCTTCCTCTTCCTCGGCGGTTTTGTCATCGCGCTGGCGATGCAGAAGTGGAACCTGCACCGGCGGATCGCGCTGCTGGTGATGCGGGCGATCGGCACCAAGCCGAAGCAGCTGATCCTCGGCGTCATGATCGCCACGGGTTTCCTGAGCATGTGGGTGAGCAACACGGCGACGACGCTGATGATGCTGCCGATCGGCGTCAGCGTGCTCGCCCTGGTCATCGGCAAGCGCACCGGGGTGGACCCGGCGAAGGCCGAGGGGCCCGTCTCGGAGCTGGCGGAGGACAAGGACACCCGGAACTTCGCCACCTGCCTGATGCTGGCCATCGCCTACGCGGCGACCATCGGCGGTCTGGCCACCCTCATCGGCAGCCCGCCGAACCTGATCATGAAGGGCTTCGTCGAGCAGAACTACGACACCACGATCAGCTTCGCCGCCTGGATGAAGGTCGGCGTGCCGCTGGCGGTCGTGTTCCTGCTGGTGGCCTGGTTGCTGCTGACCCGGGTGATCTACCCGACCGGGCTGAAGGACGTCGTCGGCGGCAAGGAGGTCATCCAGCAGGAGATCGACAAGCTGGGCCGGATGTCCCGGGGTGAGTGGAACGTACTGGCGGTGTTCACGCTCGCGGCGCTGCTGTGGGTGTTCAAGGAGCCGCTGAGCGGCTGGTCGGCGCTGACGACCGTGCTGCCGTTCATGGCGAACCTGTCCGACGAGGCCGTGGCCATCGCCGCCGTGGTGGCGCTGTTCCTGATCCCGGTCGCCGCCCGGCGCGGTGAGATGACGATGGACTGGCGGACCGCGCAGTCCGGCGTGCCGTGGGGCGTGCTGCTGCTGTTCGGCGGCGGTCTGAGCCTGGCGAAGGGGGTGCAGGAGACCAAGCTGAGCGAGTGGATCGGCACCAAGATGGGCGGGCTCGAGGCGCTGCCGACGGTGCTGCTGATCGCGGTGGTCTGCCTGATCATCCTGGCGCTCACCGAGCTGACCAGCAACACCGCGACCGCCTCGACGTTCCTGCCGGTGCTCGGCGGTGTCGCGATCGGTATCGGCATCGACCCGCTGCTGCTGCTCGCGCCGGCCGCGCTCGCCGCGACGTGCAGCTTCATGCTGCCGGTCGGCACCCCGCCGAACGCGATCGTCTTCGGTTCCGGGCACGTGACCATGGGCCAGATGATCAGGGGCGGTATCTGGCTGAATCTTGTCGGCGTGCTACTGATCACCGCGGCGATCATGCTGCTCGGCGGCTGGGCGCTCGGCGTCCGGTTCTGAGCGGGCCGACTGGCGCGTGCGGCGCTCCGGGGCGGCGGCCCCGGAGCGCCGCACGCGTGGAGACCTGTGACAATCAGGCCATGCGCACGAGGCTCAGCCTGGCGCGGCAACTGTTTCTGCTGCAACTGGTGGTGATCGCGCTCCTGGTCGGGTCCGGAGCGCTGCTCGTGGTGGGCGAGGCCCGCCGCGACACCCAGGCCGACGCCGAACACCGCGCGACCACCCTGGCCACGGCGCTCGCCGAACTGCCCGAGGTGCGGGCGGCGTTCGCCGAGGACGACCCCGGCGTCACGCTCCAACCGATGGCCGAATCCGTACGGCGGGCGACCGGCACCGACTTCATCGTCTTCATGGCGACCGACCGCACCCGCTACTCCCACCCCAACCCCGATCGCGTCGGTGAGCGCTTCCTGGGCACGATCGAGCCCGCGCTGGCGGGCGGCCGGGTGGTCGAGACGTACAAGGGCACGCTCGGCCCGTCGGCGCGCGTCGTGGTACCCGTACGGGCCGACGGCGGCCGGGTGCGCGGGCTGCTGGCGGTCGGCATCCTCCAGGAGCAGATCGGGGCAGAGCTGCGCCGCAGGCTGCCGCCGGTGGCGGGCGTCTCGGCCGCCGCGCTGGTGGCCGCCGCGGCCGGCTCCTGGCTGATCAGCCGACGGCTGCGACGCCAGACGCTGGGGCTGGGCGCCGCCGAGATCACCCGGCTGTACGAGAGCCACGACGCGGTGCTGCGCAACGTGCACGAGGGCCTGCTGATCGTCGACCCGCGGGGCCGGCTCACCCTCGCCAACCACGAGGGCCGGCGGCTGCTGGCGCTGCCCGAGCACCCCGAGGACCGGCCGGTGGCCGAACTCGGCGTCGGCGAACCGCTCGCCGGGATGCTCACCTCGGGCGAGCCCGTACGGGACCGGCTGTGCGTGTACGGGGACCGGGTGCTGGTCGTCAACCAGGAGCGCATCGTGCGCTACGGCCGCACGCTCGGCACGGTGACGACACTGCGCGACCACACCGACATCGAGGCGCTGGCCGGCGAGCTGGACTCGGTGCGCGGCTTCGCGGAGGCGCTGCGCTCGCAGGCGCACGAGTCCGCGAACCGGCTGCACACCGTCGTCACGATGATCGAACTGGGGAATCCGGAGCGGGCGGTGGAGTTCGCGACGGTCGAGCTGGCGAGCGCGCAGCAGCTCGCCGACCGGCTCACCGACGAGGTGGAGGAACCCGCGCTGGCGGCGCTGCTGCTCGGCAAGGCGGCGCAGGCGGCCGAGAAGGGCATCGAGTTGACCGTCACCGAGGAGACCGCGGTCACCGCCGTCGACGAGCCCGCGTTCGCCGCTCGCGACCTGGTGACGCTGGTAGGCAACCTGGTCGACAACGCGATCGACGCCGCGCTGGCCGGCGAGCCGCCGAGGCGGGTGTCGGTCACCGCCCGCACCGAGCCGGACGGCACGCTGCTGGTGCGCGTCGGCGACTCCGGGCGGGGTGTCGACAGCGCGCACCTGGAGGCGATCTTCGACCGCGGCTGGTCCACGAAGCGGCCGGCGGAGTCCGACCGGGGCGGCGGGCGCGGGCTGGGGCTCGCGCTCGTGCGGCAGGTCATCAACCGCTACGACGGCGAGGTGGCGGTGACCTCCGGCGAGGACGGCGGGGCGGTGTTCACCGTGCGGCTGCGTCCAAGAGCGCACGACAAACGGGGCGGTGTCTCGTGATCCGCACGCTGGTGGTGGAGGACGATCCCCGGATCGCCGACGCGCACGTCCAGTTCACCGACCGGGTGGCGGGCTTCGCCGCCGTGGGCGCGGTGCACCGGGGCGCCGACGCGCTGGACTTCGTCGACCGCGAGCCCGTCGACCTGCTGCTGCTGGACTTCTACCTGCCGGACATGAGCGGACTCGAGGTCTGCCGGGGGCTGCGGGCGCGCGGCCATCTCACCGACGTGATCGCCGTGACGTCGGCGCGGGACGTGGAGATCGTGCGCTCGGTGGTCGCGCTGGGCGTGGTGCAGTACCTGCTCAAACCGTTCACGTTCGCGGCCTTCCGGGACCGGCTGGAACGTTACGCCGCCTACCGGCGGGAGTTGGGGCCGACAGAGGGCGCCACGGGGCAGCAGGACGTGGACCGGGCGCTGGCCGCGCTGCGCGGAGGCGGCGGGGCGACTCCGCCGCCGCCCAAGGGCATGAGCGGCGAGACGCTGGAGGCGGTGGTGGTACTGCTGCGCTCGGAGTCCGGCGGCGAGGGCCTGTCGGCGAGCCGCGTCGGCGAACTCACCGGCACCTCCCGGGTGACGGCACGCCGCTACCTGGAGCACCTGGCCGACTCCGGCCTCGTCGAGCGCCGCCCCCGCCGCGGCGGCCAGGGCCGCCCGGAACTCCGCTACCGCTGGCGGTAAGACCACACGTGCGGTAGCGGAGTGCCGGGCGGCGTCGGGTGACGCGCCCGGCCGTGCGGCGCGGGTCAGAGGGGGGTGACGTAGGCGTTGGCGATGCCGCCGTCGACGAGGAACTCGGTCGCGTTGACAAAGGACGCGTCGTCGCTGGCGAGGAAGGCGACGGCGGCTGCCATCTCCTCCGGCTCGGCGAACCGGCCGACGGGCACGTGCACCAGGCGGCGGGCCGCCCGTTCCGGGTCCTTGGCGAACAGCTCCTTCAGCAGCGGGGTGTTGACCGGCCCGGGGCACAGCGCGTTGACGCGGATGCCCTCGCGGGCGAACTGGACGCCCAGTTCGCGGGAGAGGGCGAGCACCCCGCCCTTGGACGCCGTGTAGCTGATCTGCGAGGTGGCCGCGCCCATGACGGCGACGAAGGACGCGGTGTTGATGATCGAGCCCCGGCCCTGACGGCGCATGTAGGGCAGGGCCGCTTTGCAGCAGAGGTAGACGGAGGTGAGGTTGACCTCCTGGACGCGCCGCCAGGCGTCCAGCCCGGTGGTGAGGATGGAGTCGTCGTCGGGCGGCGAGATGCCGGCGTTGTTGAACGCGATGTCCACCGAGCCGTACGTGTCGTTCGCGGCTTCGAACAGCGCCTCGACCTGCTCGCCGTCGACCACGTCGACCTTGACGAAGAGCCCTCCGACCTCGTCGGCGGCGGCCTTGCCGGCGGCCTCGTCGATGTCGGCGCAGACGACGTTCGCGCCTTCGGCGGCGAGTCGGCGTACGGTCGCCAGGCCGATGCCGCTGCCGGCGCCGGTGACGACCGCGGTACGGCCGACGAGGCGGCGGCAGACGGGGGCCGCGGAGTCGGGCGCCTCGGTGGGGATGGCGGGCTGGGTCACTGGTCGTCCTCCTCGGTGCTGATGAACACGTTCTTGGTCTCGGTGAAGGCGGCGAGCGCGTCGGGGCCCAGCTCCCGGCCGAGGCCGGACTGCTTGTAGCCGCCGAACGGCGTCCAGTAGCGGACGCTGCTGTGCGAGTTGACGGAGAGGTTGCCGGCGGCGACCGCGCCGGAGACCCGCAGGGCGCGCCCGACGTCCCGGGTCCACAACGAGCCGGACAAGCCGTACGTACCGGTGTTGGCGAGGCGCACCGCCTCCGCCTCGTCCGCGAAGGGGAGGACGACGGCGACCGGGCCGAAGACCTCCTCCACCGCGACGCGGTCCTCCGGTCGGCCCTCCAGGACCGTCGCCGGGTACCAGAAGCCCTTGCCGGCGGGCGCCTCGCCGCGGATGGCGACCCGGGCGTCGTCGGGGACGTAGGACCGCACCCGCTCCCGCTGGGCGGCGGAGATCAGCGGCCCCATGTCGGTGCCGGGGTCCGCCGGGTCGCCGGCCCGCCAGGCGCGGACGGCGGGTTCCAGCAGTTCCAGGAAGCGGTCGTAGACCTCGCGCTGGACGAGGATGCGGCTGCGGGCGCAGCAGTCCTGGCCGGTGTTGTCCAGGAAGGAGCCGGGCGCGGCGGCCGCCGCCTTCGCCAGGTCGGCGTCCGCGAAGACGATGTTCGGGCTCTTGCCGCCGAGTTCGAGGGTGAGGCGCTTCACCGTGGTGGCGCATTTGGCCATGATCTGCTTGCCGACGGCGGTGGAGCCGGTGAAGACGACCTTCGCCACGCCCTCGTGCTCCACCAGCGCGTTGCCGGCGACCGGGCCGGCCCCGGGCAGGACCTGGAACAGCCCCTCGGGGAGGCCTGCGGCCAGGCCGAGTTCGGCCAGCCGCAGGGCGGTCAGCGGCGTGGTCTCGGCCGGCTTGAGGAGTACGGCGTTCCCCGCGGCGAGCGCCGGGGCGGCGCCCCAGGAGGCGATCGGCATGGGGAAGTTCCACGGGGCGATGACCGCGACGACACCCATGGGTTCCTGGCGGGTGATGTTCCAGCCGCCGGCGACCGGGATCTGCCGACCGGTCAGCCGCTCCACGCCGCCGGCCGCGTAGGCGAAGAGGTCGCGGGCGTTGCCGGCCTCCCAGCGGGCGTTGCCGATCGGGTGGCCGGCCTCGGCGACCTCCAACCGGGCCAGCTCCTCCACGTGTTCGTCGATGACGTCCGCGAAGCGGCGCAGCAGCCGGGCGCGGTCGCCGGGGGCGACGGCGGCCCAGGACCGCTGGGCGTCGGCCGCGCGGCGTACGGCGGCGTCCACCTCCTCCGGGGTGGTGGCGGGGACGGTGGCGACGACCTCCTCCGTCGCCGGGTTCAGGACGTCGTGTGTGGTGGGCGCCCCGGGCCCTGGGGGCGCGGGGGACGTGGGGTCGGTGTGCGACACGTGCGGCTTCCTTCACTCGCGCGCGGGGTACCTGCCCGCGCGGGACGGCGGCTTCTCGACTGCGGCTTCTCGGCTGCGGCTGGGACTGCGACTTCTCGGCTGCGGCTGGGACGGCGGCTCCGCGCGCGCCGCGCTACATCCGCTCGAAGGAGCGGTACCGCTCCCAGTCGGTCACGGCGGAGTCGTAGGCGTCCAGCTCCACCCGGGCCATGTTGAGGTAGTGCTCGACTACCTCCTCGCCGAACGCGGCGCGGGCGATCGGCGAGGCCGCCCACAGGTCGGCCGCCTCCCGGAGGGTGGTCGGGACGTGCTGGGCGTCGCCGGTGTAGGCGTTGCCGGTGCACGCCTCGGGCAGTTCCAGCTTGTGTTCGACTCCGTACAGCCCGGCGGCCACCATGGCGGCGACCGCGAGGTAGGGGTTCACGTCCCCGCCGGGGAGGCGGTTCTCGAAACGGTGGGAGGGGCCGTGGCCGATGACGCGCAGCGCGCAGGTGCGGTTGTCCGGCCCCCAGGCGACGGCGGTGGGCGCGAAGGAGCCGGGCCGGAAGCGCTTGTAGGAGTTGATGTTCGGCGCGTACAACAGGGTGAAGTCGCGCAGTGCGGCGAGTTGTCCGGCCAGGAAGTGCCGCATCAGCGCGGACATGCCCAGGTCGTTCTTGTCGTCGGCGAGTACGGGATGGCCGGCCTCGTCGCGCAGCGAGAGGTGGATGTGGCAGGAGTTGCCCTCGCGTTCGTCGAACTTGGCCATGAAGGTGAGCGCCATGCCCTCCTGCGCGGCGATCGCCTTGGCTCCGGTCTTGTAGACGGAGTGCTGGTCGCAGGTGGTCAGCGCCTCGTCGTAGCGGAAGGCGATCTCGTGCTGGCCGAGGTTGCACTCGCCCTTGGCGGACTCGACGGTCATCCCGGCGGCGGCCATCTCGTTGCGGATGCGCCGCAGCAGCGGTTCCACCCGGCCGGTGCCCAGGACGGAGTAGTCGACGTTGTACTGGTTGGCCGGGTTCAGCTCGCGGTAGCCGCGCGCCCAGGCGTCCTCGTAGGTGTCCTTGAAGACCATGAACTCCAGCTCGGTGCCGACGTAGGCGGTCCACCCGTGTTCGGCGAGCCGGTCGAGCTGGCCGCGCAGGATCTGCCGCGGGGAGGCGACGACGGGGCTGCCGTCGTGCCAGGCGAGGTCGGCGACCAGCAGCGCCGTGCCGGGCTCCCACGGGGTGCGGCGCAGGGTGGCGGCGTCGCCGTGCATGGCGAAGTCGCCGTAGCCGCGCTCCCAGGAGGACATCCGGTAGCCGTCGACGGTGTTGAGATCGACGTCGACCGCGAGGAGGTAGTTGCAGCCCTCGGTTCCGTGGTCCAGTACCTCGTCGAGGAAGAACCGCGCGGCGAAGCGCTTGCCCTGGAGGCGTCCCTGCATGTCGGTGAAGGCGAGGACGACGGTGTCGATCTCCCCTGCCTCCACGAGGTCGGTGAGTTCGTCGACGGCGAGCGGGGGCGTGCGATCAGCCACGGGGGTGCCTCCTGGCGTCCTGGCGTCGGTCGGGCTCCCGGGGGAAGCCGCACGGCGCGTACGGTCAGCGCACGGCCGGGGCGGCCCCGCACCGGATGCCATAAGGTATGCGGAGAAACCTTTGATTGGGAAGAGGTTCCGATGAACGAGGTGCGGGACGCTCCGGAGGAGGCGCGGGAGGCCGACCGGGACGGGGCGATCGACCGGCTCGCGCCGATACTCAGGCCGGTGCGGGCCGGCAACGGCTTCGAGGAGGCACTGGAGCAGATACTCCAGGTCCTCCGGCTGGGCCTGGTGCCGGCCGGTGAACGCCTGCCGGCCGAACGCGAGTTGGCCGACCGGCTCGGGTTGAGCCGGGTGACCCTGCGCGAGGTGCTGAAGGTGCTGCACGAGCAGGGTCTGGTGGAGAGCCGGCGCGGCCGCTACGGCGGGACCTTCGTCCGGCAGCGCCCGCCGGAGACCAGCGGCGGGAGCATCGCGGAGGAGCTGCGGCGCCGCGTGGCCGCGGTGGACCTGGAGGACACCCTCCGCTTCCGGGAGGTGCTGGAGGTCGGCGCGGCCGAGCTGTGCGCGACGCACGGCCTGACCGGGGAGCAGGCACAGCGGCTGCGGGCCGCCCTGGCCGGGACCCAGAACGCGCCACTGGCGGAGTACCGGCGGCTGGACACGCTGCTGCACCTGACCGTGGCCGAGCTGTCCGGTTCGCCCTCGCTGGCCGCCCAGTACGCGGCCGTCCGGGCGACCGTCAACGACCTGCTGGACTGCATCCCACTGCTGGTCCGCAACCTGGAGCACTCCCAGCGTCAGCACGAGGCGCTGGTGGAGGCCGTACTGGAGGGCGACGCGGACGGGGCGCGGGAGATCGCCCGCGAGCACTGCGCGGGCTCGGCGGCGCTGCTGCGCGGCTTCCTCAGCTGACCGGACGCGAGCACCACGCACGCACGGGGCCGGTCGACAGGTCCACCGGAGTAGCCCTCGTTTACCAATCGTTGACAACCGACGTCTTGCGCACCGCCCATCGGCGGGTAAAAGGTGTGTCCCCAAACCTTTGAAGCAAGGTAGGGAGCAGCTCATGGCCGAAGGCACCGGCGCACGCGTCTCGGACACCTCACCCGCCCCGCCGGGCGGCGCCCCGGCGGGGCGGGTGAGGTGTCCGA
>NZ_VJYK02000083.1 GCF_007097205.2 Streptomyces alkaliterrae | reverse complement strand
CGTCCGGGTCGGGCGCCGCGTACAGCTCACCGAGTTCGAGGAAGAACATACGGACGCTGGCGACGTCGGCGATCAGCAGGTCGATGCCGAGGTGCACCCGGCAGCGGGTGCCGGCCAGCCTGGTGACGTGCACGTCGAACAGCGGCCAGCTGTCCGACGGCATGACCTGGTGGCTGAGTCGGTCGCGGAGACGTTCCAGGTGGGCGGCGCGTTCGGGCTCCGGGGCGTCCCTGAGGTCGTGTTCGGTGACGGGCACCGCGCCGACCTCGGGCAGGACGCGCTGGGTGCCGTCGGAGGAGATCACGGCACGCAGCATCTCGTGCCGCCGGACCAGCGCGTCGAGCGCGCGGCGCAGCCGGGGCACGTCGAGGTCGGGGTGGTCGTGCTCGGTGTAGAGGTGGATGGAGGTGCCGCCCAGCTCGTAGGCGTCGCTGCGGCCGGTGAGGTAGGCGTGCTGGATCTCGGTGAGCGGGAACGGGTCGTGGCGGTGGTCGGGGTCCGGCACCAGCGGCGGCCACTGCGGGTCCACGGCTCCGGCGGGCGTGTCGCCGTCCGGAGCCTCGGCCTCCGTCGCGGTGGGGGCGGTGAGGCCGCGGGCGAGGAGGGCGCCGACGGCGTTCAGGTCGCCGCCGAGGAAGTCGGCCATCGGGAGCGGGACCCGGAAGTCCCGTGCCAGGCCGTGCCGTAGCTCCACCGAGCGCAGCGACTCCAGGCCCAGGGCGGCCGGCGGCCGGTCGGCGGGCACGTCGTCGACGGCACGGCCGAGCAGCGCGCCGGCCCGCCGCCGCACCTCGGTGACCAGGACCGCCTGCCGCAGCTCCGGCGGCAGGGCAAGCACCATGTCGCGCAGCGGCGAGGCGGCGGCGGTGGTCGGTGCGGGGGCCCGCTCGCCGCCGGCGGGGCGGGTGCGACCGGTGTGCAGTGGTGCCAGGCCGCCGTCGAGGTAGGTCTGCCGGCAGGTGGTGCGGCGGATCTTCCCGCTGCCTGTCATCGGGATGTCGGCCGGACGGACGAACAGCACCTCGTGCGGTTCGACCTCCTGGTCGGCGGCGACGGCGGTGCGGACGTCGGCGGCCAGCGCGGCGAGGTCGAGGTCGTCCGACTCCGGCGATGGGAGCGACTGGACGAGCACCAGCCGTTCGCCCTCCTCGCCGTCGACGGAGAACGCGGCGGCGGGGGCGGTGGCGAGCGCCGGATGGGCGCGGCGGGCGGCGGCCTCCACGTCCTGCGGGTGGATGTTGCGCCCCCGGATGATGATCAGTTCCTTCGACCGGCCGCAGATCACGATCTCGCCGGAGTGGCGGAACGCCAGGTCGCCGGAGCGCAGGTAGGGGCCGTCGCCGTCGGCGAGGTGTCCGGTGAAGGTCTCCTCGGTCTGCTCGGGTCGCCGCCAATAGCCCTGGTTGACGACGTCGCCGGCGATCCACACCTCGCCCACCTCGCCGTCGGGTACCTCGGTGCGGGTGGCCGGGTCGACGAGCAGCATCCGCACCCGGGGGTGCGCGGGACCGCAGCCGACGAGGTCGAGCGTACGGGCGCCGTGGGCCGCCGGGTTGTCGGCGCGGCCCTTCTCCAGCGCGGCGGCGTCCACGGTGAGGGCCAGCGGGTCGGGGCCGCGTCGGCCGCTGATGCCCAGGGTGACCTCGGTGAGGCCGTAGCCGGGGAACCACGCCGCACGCCGGAAGCCGTGCGGGGCGAAGGCGGTGGTGAACTCCTCGATCGTGCGGCGCTGGATGCGTTCGGCGGCGTTGAACGCGGCGTGCCAGCGGCCGAGGTCCAGTTGTTCGCGCTGCTCGGGGGTGACGCGCTCGACGCAGCGGTCGTAGGCGAAGTTCGGGCCGCAGCTGAGGACGGGCGCGGTCGCGTCGGAGACCGCCTTCAGCCAGCGAAACGGTTCTGCGATGAAGTCGTCGGGCGTCAGGAGCGTGCAGCGCCCGCCGACGAACTGCGACATGGTGACCGTGCCGGCGATGCCGAGGGCGTGGTAGACGGGCATCCAGGTGACCACGTCCGCGCCCGCCGGGAGTTCGGCGAGGTCGCGGAAGACCCGCAGCTGCTCCAGCAGGTTGGCGTAGGAGACCATGACGCCCTTGGGCGCGCCCGTTGATCCCGAGGTGTACTGCAGCAGGGCGAGCGCGGCGCCGTCCGGGGCCGGCGGCGCCCACTCCTCGGGCGCGGCGCCGCCGCCGACCACGGCGGTGTCCCGCAGCGTGAGCCAGTGCGCGGCGGTGGGCGCGCCCGCGGCCGCCCACGCGGCCCGGGTCTCCTCGCTCTCGACGCCGGGCACGGTCACCACGGCGGCGACCTCGGCGTCCGCGCCGAGCTGCGCGAAGCGGTCCTCGGGCCCCACCGGCCGACCGGCCGTCGGAGGCGGGCAGGCGATCGCGCAGCAACCGGCGTAGTAGCAGGCGAACAGCCCGACCACGAAGTCCGGTCCCGGCGGGAGCAGCAGCAGGACCCGGCCGCCGCCGGCGCCGTCCGCCTGGAGCGTCGCGGCCAGCGCCCGGGCGGCCCGGTCGAGCGCGCCCCTGGTCAGACGGACGGGAGGCAGTTCGAGACCGGTGCTCTCGTCGAAGGCGGGGAAGACAAACGCCGTCTCGCCCGGCGCGCGTTCGGCGTGCTCGCGCAGTACCTGCGGCAGCGGGCGGGCGGTCCGTGCGACGTCGTGCGGGGTGCTGGCGGTCATGTCCTCATCCCTTGTTCGACGGTGTGGCTGCTTCACCCGCCCGCGTGCCCCGACGGCAGCGCGCCTCAGCGTCTTCCATGGCCGTTTGCGCTGCTCAACAGGGCTCACACACGGGGCCTTTGACGGCCGAGGCGATATCATACGAGCTGCCCGGGCCCCGGCCGGCGGCGGCCGACCAACCAGGGTCCGTCCGGCGGAGGGCCGCGACCTCGCCGGAAGGACACCGCGACCGTGCCAAGCCAGTCGGGCGACTTCGCCACGCCGGAGCAGATCATCGACGACCTGTGGGCGCCCCGCGCCACCCAGGTGCTGCTCACCGCCGTGGAGTTGGGCCTCTTCTCGCACCTGGCGGCCGGTGCCCGTTCGGCGGCGCAGGTGGCCGCCGCGGCCGACTGCGACCCGCGCGCCACCGCCCGGGTGCTCGACGCCCTCACCGCGCTCGGCTACCTCGACCCCGACGACGGCGGCGGCTACGAGCTCACGGCCGTGTCACGGCGGTTCCTCGTACAGGACTCCCCCTCCTACCTCGGCGACATGTGCCGGGAGACGCGGCTGCTGTGGGACAGCTGGTCGAGGCTGACGGAGGTCGTGCGCTCCGGCGAGCCGGTGGCCCGCTGGGAGGAGGAGGCGGACGGGCGCGAGAACTTCCCGCAGTTGGTCTCCGCCTGGTTCCCGATGAGCTTCGGCGCCGCCCGGGCGGCGGTGGCGGCCCTCCCGGAGAGCACCCTGGCCGGCGTCGACCGGGTGCTGGACGTGGCGGCGGGCTCGGGTGCCTGGTCGCTGGCGTTCGCGCTGGCCCGCCCGGAGGTCCGGGTCACCACCGTGGACCATCCCGAAGTCACCGAGGTGACCCGGACGTTCACCCGGAGCTTCGGGGTCGCCGACCGGTACGAGCACCTGACGGGCGACATCCGCCGGGTGCCGTTCGGCGAGGACTACGACCTGGTGACGCTCGGGTACATCGTGCACACCGAGGGCCCGGAGTGGGGCCGCCACCTCATCGAGCGGGCGTACGCCGCGCTGCGTCCCGGCGGCACCCTGCTGATCGGCGACATGATCCCCGACGACGACCGCAGCGGGCCCGACATCCCGCTGGTCTTCGCGGCCACCGACCTGCTGCTCTTCTCCCGCGACGGGGACGTCTTCACCATGAGCGACTACCGGCGCTGGCTGACCGACGCCGGTTTCCGCGAGGTGACCACCTACGACGTACTCGCCCCCTCCCCGCTGCTGGTCGCCACGAAGTAGCAAGCGGCCCCGACACCGGAATAATCGGACACCACCTCCCACTTCCACGCTTCCCCGGACGTTCTACGGCACACTGACGCCTGGCGCACATCACGGACACGCGCGAGGAGGCCGAGGCCGATGGCGACGTCCCGGACGGGAGCATCCGGTGACCCCTCTTCCGGGTCCCCCTGGCCGGCCACCGGACGGCCCGGGCGCCGCCCGCCGCGGCGCGCGCGGTCGCGGACGGCCGGGCTGCGCGCCGCCGGGGCGGCCGCGCTGGCCGCCGTGCTGCTGGCGGGCGGCTGCGCCGACGGCTCCGCAACTCGGGAGATCAACCTCTACATCTCCCCCGAGGAAGGACTGCAGGAGGTCGTCGACCGCTGCAACGCCGAGGCCGACGGCCGCTACCGCATCGTCTACAACCAGCTGCCGCGCGACGCGGACGGCCAGCGCGAACAGATGGTCCGGCGGCTGGCCGCCGAGGACACCGGGCTGGACGTCCTCGGTCTCGACGTGACCTGGATCCCGGAGTTCGCCGAGGCGGGCTGGATCGAGGAGTGGACCGGCGAGCACCGGGAGGAGGCCGTCAGGGACGTGCTCTCCGGCCCGCTGGAGACGGCCGTGTGGAACGACCGGGTGTACGGCGCCCCGAAGAACACCAACATCCAGCTCCTCTGGTACGACAACCGGATCACCCCCGAGCCGCCGCGCACCTGGGACGAGATGATCCGCACCGCCCAGCGGCTGCGCCGGGACGGCCGCCCCTACCAGGTGCTGTTCACGGGCGCCCAGTACGAGGGCCTGGTCGTGTTCTTCAACAGCCTGGTCGCCTCGGCCGGCGGCACCCTGCTGTCCGACGACGGCACCGAAGCCGTCGTCGACGAGGGCGTCGTGGAGGCGCTGCGGCTGCTGAAGCGGCTCACCACCTCCGGCGTCACCAGCCCCTCGCTGACCAACCAGCGGGAGGACGAGGTCCGGCTCGCGTTCCAACAGGGCCGTGGCGCCTTCGAGTTCAACTGGCCCTACGTCTACGCCTCCTACCGCCAGGAGAAGCCGGACGACCTGCGGTACTTCCGCTGGGCGCGCTACCCGGTCTTCGAGGAGGGCGACGTCAGCCGGGCCACCGCCGGCGGCTACAACCTCGCGGTCAGCAGCTACTCCCGGAACAAGCCCGCCGCCTTCGAGGCCGCCCTGTGCCTGCGCAGCGCGGAGAGCCAGAAGTTCCAGGCGCTGCGCTCGGGCCTGCCGCCCAGCATCGAGACCGTCTACGACGACGATACGCCGCTCGACCCCGACCGGCCGGCGGACCCGGAGACCAACCCCACGATGGCCACCGAGTACCCGCCGAAGGAGACCATCCGGGCCGCGCTCGAGGAGGCCGCCGTCCGCCCGCTGACACCCGTCTACCAGAACCTGTCCACCGTCACCGCGAAGATCCTCTCGCCGCCCTCGGCCATCGATCCGGAGCGGACGGCCGAGCGGCTGCGTGAGGAACTGGACGCGGCGCTGAAGTCCCAGGGGGTCCTCCCGTGAGCGCCATCGACTCCGCGTCGCGGCGGGAACCGCCCGCCCCGCCGCCGCCCCCGGCCGGGAAGCGCGGCGGCAGCCGGCGGCCCAGCGAGGGCAAACGCGCCGAACGCCGCCTGGCCTGGATGCTGTGCGCGCCGGCGGCACTGGTGATGGTGGCCGTTACCGGCTGGCCGATCGTCTACTCGTTCTGGCTGTCACTGCACCGCTACGACCTGCGCTTCCCCGGCGACCAGGAGTTCGTCGGCCTGTCGAACTACGCGGCCGTGCTGAGCAACTCCTACTGGTGGACGGCCTTCACCGTCACGCTGATCATCACGGTCGTCTCGGTGCTGATTGAACTCGTCCTGGGCATGCTGCTGGCCATCACGATGTACCGCACGCTCCTCGCCCGCGGCCTGGTGCGCACGGTCACCCTGGTCCCGTACGGCATCGTCACGGTCGTCGCCGCGTTCTCCTGGTACTACGCCTGGACGCCAGGCACCGGCTACCTCGCGGAGACCTTCGCCCCGGGGTCGGCGCCGCTGACCGACCGCGCCGCGTCGATCGCGATCATCATCCTCGCCGAGGTGTGGAAGACCACGCCGTTCATGGCGCTGCTGCTGATGGCCGGCCTCGCGCTGGTGCCGGACGACCTGCTGCGGGCGGCGGCCATGGACGGCGCCGGCGGCTGGCAGCGGTTCGTGAAGGTCACCGTGCCGGTGATGAAACCCGCGATCCTCGTCGCGCTGCTCTTCAGGACCCTCGACGCGTTCCGGATCTTCGACAACATCTTCGTCCTCACGGGCGGGGCCAACGACACCTCCTCCGTCTCGATGCTCACCTACAACAACCTCATCAGAGGCCTCAACCTGGGCATCGGCTCGACGATGTCGGTACTGATCTTCCTGGCCGTCGCCGTCATCGCGTTTGTCTTCGTCAAGCTGTTCGGCACCGCCGCACCGGCACGAGGAGGTGATCGCTGATGGCCTTCCCGAGCGGAACCGGCGCCTCGGCGAAGGGGAAGTGGGCCCTGGTCAACACGGTGGTGGTGGTCTACGCGCTGCTGCCGGTGCTGTGGATCACCTCGCTGTCCTTCAAGACGAAGGAGACGATCGGCGACGGCAACCTGATCCCCCGCCAGTGGACGCTGGAGAACTACGCGGACATCTTCAACACCAGTCTGTTCGTCCGAGCGCTGGTGAACTCGATCGGCATCGCCCTGATCTCCACCACGATCGCCGTCCTGCTGGCGACGATGGCCGCGTACGCCGTGGCCCGGCTGGAGTTCCCCGGCAAACGCGCGCTGATCGGGGTGTCGCTGCTCATCGCGATGTTCCCGCAGATCTCGCTGGTGACGCCGCTGTTCAACATCGAGCGGGCGCTCGGGCTCTTCGACACCTGGCCGGGCCTGATCGTGCCGTACATCACCTTCGCGCTGCCGCTGGCGATCTACACCCTCTCGGCGTTCTTCCGGGAGATCCCCTGGGAGTTGGAGAAGGCCGCGAAGATGGACGGCGCCACACCGGCGCAGGCGTTCCGCAAGGTCATCGCGCCGCTGGCCGCGCCGGGTGTGTTCACCACCGCCATCCTGGTGTTCATCTTCTGCTGGAACGACTTCCTCTTCGCGATCTCGCTCACCTCCTCGGAGGCGTCGCGCACGGTGCCGGCGGCGCTGTCCTTCTTCACCGGCGCCTCGCAGTTCGAGGACCCGACCGGGACGGTGTCGGCGGCGGCCGTGGTGATCACGGTCCCGATCGTGGTGTTCGTCCTCTTCTTCCAGCGTCGCATCGTCGCCGGACTCACCTCCGGCGCGGTCAAGGGCTGACGCCACGCCCGCGCCGCACCCCACCCCACGACGCGCACCGGCGCCCACGACACGGGAGGTACCCGACATGGCCGAGATCGTTCTGGACGCGGTCTCCAAACGCTACCCGGACGGCGCCCTCGCCGTGTCGGAGGTGAACCTGACGGTCGCCGACGGGGAGTTCGTCATCCTCGTCGGCCCGTCGGGCTGCGGGAAGTCCACCACCCTGAACATGGTGGCCGGGCTCGAGGACATCACCTCCGGCGAGCTGCGCATCGACGGCGCCCGGATGAACGAACGCGCCCCCAAGGACCGCGACATCGCGATGGTCTTCCAGTCCTACGCCCTGTACCCGCACATGACCGTCCGGGAGAACATGGCCTTCCCGCTGCGGCTGGCGAAGGTCGACGACAAGGTGGTGCGGACGAAGGTCGAGGAGGCCGCCGAAGTCCTCGACCTGGTGGAACACCTCGACCGGCGGCCCGCCAACCTCTCCGGCGGCCAGCGGCAGCGGGTCGCGATGGGCCGGGCAATCGTCCGCAGCCCGAAGGCGTTCCTGATGGACGAGCCGCTGTCCAACCTCGACGCGAAGCTGCGCGGCCAGATGCGCACCGCCCTCTCCCGGCTCCAGAACCGCCTGGCGACCACCACCGTCTACGTCACCCACGACCAGACCGAGGCCATGACGCTCGGCGACCGCATCGTCGTGCTCCAGGCCGGGATCGTCCAGCAGATCGGCGCCCCGCAGGAGCTCTACGACCGGCCGGCCAACCTGTTCGTCGCCGGCTTCATCGGCTCACCGTCCATGAACTTCCTGCCGGTCACCGTCGAGGCGAACCGGCTGCACACGCCCATCGGCGAGGTGCCGCTGACCGCCCGGCTGCGCCGACTGCTGGCGGACGCCGACGCCCCGCGCGAACTGATCGCCGGCATCCGACCCGAGCACTTCGAGGACGCCGCGCTCGTCGAGGAGCACGTCCGCGAGGAGGGGGCCGTCTTCACCAACACGGTGGAGGTGCTGGAGTCGCTGGGCTCGGAGAAGTACGCGCACTTCGCACTGGAGGGCGAGGGCGCCCGCTCCCAGCAGCTCACCGACCTGGCCAGTGTGACCGGCTCCGCCGACGTGCCGACCGGCGGCACGTCGCTGCTGGTCACCCGGTTGTCGTCGGCCACCGATGCGCAGGAGAAGCAGCGGATGGACATCTGGTTCGACCCCGACCGCTTCCTCGTCTTCGACCCGGACAGCGGCCGGAACCTCACCGCCGACGCCTGAGCGACCCGCGAGCGCGTCACACCTGCCGCTGGGGCGGCCTGATACGCGCGCGGCTGGGCAGGAGAGCGGTTGAAGGGCAGTCGGTCGGCCGACCGGCGCGAGTGAGCCAGGAGGTGGGGCGTATGAGCGGTCCCGTCACGGACCGGGCCCCGCGGGGCGCGTGGCACGGGGTCCCCCGCTCCGGCGCGGAGGCCCGCGACCTCACGCGTGAGGTGCTGCGCGGGCGCTCGCGGGAGCTGGTGGACGACTGTCTGCTGGTGGTCTCGGAACTGGTCGCCAACGCGCTGCGGCACGCCGGCGGCCTCACCGGCTTCGAGGTGGCGGCCGGGCCGGACGGCGTGGTCGTCACCGTCCAGGACGCCAGCCGCAGGCTGCCGGTGGCACTGCCGGGCGCCGGTGTGCCGCCCAGGACCGAGCCCGGCGGACACGGCTGGCCGATGGTCTGCCGACTGGCGACCAGCGTGGTGGTGACCCGCTCCCGCTCCGGCGGCAAGAGCATCCGCGCGACCATGACCCAGCCTGCCTGAGAAAGCCCCGGCCGGCGCCGCACGGTAGTCCTCAGGGGCGTCAACCGCCCGGGGCGTCGCCCACCCGGGTGCCGCGGTTCAGCCCGGCCAGGTGCCCGTCACGCGTCGTACCGCCGTGGCGCCGCCACGGTCCACCGCCGCCTTGACCAGGGCGAACACCGCCCCCTGCACGGCCGCCGCGAGCAGCACCTCCTGCCAGCCGCGTTCCTCGTCCATCGGCCCGGGCGCCTCGTCGTCGTGGCCCATCAGACGCCACAGACGGCGGAAGGCGGCGCCCGCGAGCATTCCGCCGACCATTCCGGAGACCATGCCCACCGGTCGGTAGAGGATCTTCGACTTCTGCATGGCGGTCGGGTAACCGCTCCCCACCTCGTGAAACGTCCCCACCCGGCAGCCGCCGGTCCACCGGTGTTGAGCAAAAGCTCTGCTCGCTCTCGACAGCCGTCTCCGACGCTGGAGGCGCGAGGGAACCGCCGGGGCACAAAGGCGGCGGCGCCCTTGTGCCGCCACGCCCCGCACACCGGAACCTGGAGGGAAAGTGACCACCCAGGCCCAACCCGCCCAACCTCAGGGCGCGGACCGACCGCCGCCCTTCGCCGACCTCCCGCTCGCGCCCGGCACGTCGGCGCGCGTCGACCGGCTGGCGCTGCGCCACAGCCTGGAACTGGACGCGGCGACCGCACTGCTGGACCACGTCGTCGGACACGCCCGTGCCCGGCCCGACCGCTGCGCGATCGTCGACGGTGAGCGCCGACTGAGCTACCGGGACCTGCTGGCACGGGTGGCCGCGACCCGCGGCGCGCTGCTGGACCACGGAGTCGGGGCGGGCGACGTGGTCGCCGCCGTCGGTCCGCGCAGCGCGGAGACGCCGATCGTGTACCTGGCCCTGGAGAGTCTGGGCGCGGCCTATCTGCCGATCGACCCGGCCTGGCCTCGGAGCAGGGTGCGCGACGTGCTGGACCGCGGCCGGGTCTCGGTGCTGGTCGACTACTCGCGCGGCGGGCGGGCCGAGGCCGCCCGGGCCGCCGCCGACGACCTGGGCGCTCGTACCCTCACCCCGCCCACCGAGGACGCGGCGACGCTCCCGCTGCCAGAGCCGGACGGCGCCGACCGGCGGCTGGAGTGCCGCTACGTGATCTTCACCTCGGGCACCACCGGTCGGCCCAAGGGCGCGATGGTGCAGCACCAGGGGCTGATGAACCACCTGTGGTCGAAGGTCGACGATCTGGCACTGGGCCCGGAGGACGCGCTCGCCTTCACCGCCCCGCTGGTGTTCGACATCTCGATCTGGCAGATGCTCTGCCCGCTGCTGGTCGGCGGCCGGGTGGTGGTGCTCAACGACGTCACCATGCGGCTGCCCCGATGGCTGGTGGACGCGCTGGACGACGAGGGCGTGACCGTGCTGGAGCTGGTGCCGACCGTGATCGGCTGGCTCACCGACGAGGTGTCCCGCCGGGAGGACGGCACGCTGGGGCGGCTGCGTTGGCTGCTGTCGACCGGTGAGGAGCTGCACGCCGGAGTGGCCGCCCGGGCGCTGGACACGCTGCCCCGAGTCTCGGTGGTGAACGCCTACGGCCCCAGCGAGTGCTCCGACGACGTCACCCTGCACACGGTGACCCGCGCCGACCTGGGCCGCCCCCGGCTGCCGGTCGGCTCCCCCGTCGCCAACACCGCGCTGTACGTGCTGGTCCAGGAGGCGGACGGGGTGTGGCGTGCGGCGGAACCGGGAGAGGACGGGGAGCTCTTCATCGGCGGCGCCGGTGTGGGCCTGGGCTATCTGAACGACCCGGCCACCACCGCCGGCGCGTTCTTCCGCGACCCGTTCGACCCGGCCTCGCCGACCGGGCGGATCTACCGCACCGGGGACCGGGCCCGGGTCGAGGACGGGCTGGTCCACTACCTCGGCCGCGTCGACCGCCAGGTGAAGGTGTCGGGTGTCCGCATGGAGTTGGACGAGATCGAGGCGGTGCTCGGCCGGCATCCGGACGTGGAGCGCTGCGCCGTGACCGTCGCCGGCGCGGGCGAACTGGCCGAACTCGTCGCCCACTACAGCGTGCGCGGCCCGGTGACGCCGGACGGGCTGCGCCGGCACCTCGCGGACGCCCTGCCGCCGGCCATGGTGCCCAGGCGCTGGCGCGAGTGGGAGACGTTGCCGCTGACACACAACGGGAAGATCGACCTCCGCTCACTGGCGGCGGCCACCGCGACCTCCGGAACCGGGAAAGGGGCCCTGTGAACACGGCAGCGCACGTCAAGGCGGACACGACACCCGCGGACACGACACTCCTGGAGCGGGCCGCGGCGGTCTGCCGCGCCGCCGAGGAGGAGCTGGAGCAGACCGAACGGGAGGCGGTGTTCCCCCTCCGGGCGTTGGAGGAGATGCGCCGCACCGGTCTGCTCGGGCTGATGGTGCCGAAGGAGGACGGCGGCCTGGGCGGCACGCTCACCGACCTGGTCGACGTCACCATGCTGATGGGCCGCACCGACATGTCCATCGCGATGATCTTCACGATGCACTGCCAGCAGGCGCAGGCGCTCGTGCGGTACGCGAGGTCGCCGCTTCGCGAGGAGGTGCTGCCCCGGCTGGCCGCCGGTGAGCTGTACCTGGCGTCGGTCACCACCGAGGCGGGAAAGGGCGGGCACCTCTTCCGTTCCGAGGCCCCGCTGCGGGAGGTCGACAGCACCCTGGAGATCGACCGCACCGCGCCGATCGTCACCGGCGGCACCGTCGCGGACGGCTTCCTCATCACCATGCGCAGCCCGTACGCCACCGCCGACCACCATGTGTCGCTGGTCTACGCCCACACCCACCAGCTGAAGAGGGAGGCGTCCGGCCAGTGGTCCCCGCTGGGCATGCGCGCCACGCACAGCCTGCCGATGCGGATCACCGGAACGATCCCCGGCCACCAGGTCGTCGGCGAGCACGGCGCGTTCCACGAGATCGCCCAGACGGTGTTCGGGCCGCTCGCCCACGTCGGCTGGTCGGCGGCGTGGCTGGGCACGGCAAGCGGGGCGCTCTCCCGGGTGCTGCGGCTGCTGCGCGAACCGGCGAACCGGAAGCGGTTCGACATGGGTTCGGAGCTGCTGCTGACCCGCCTCTCCCGGGCCCGCCAGCGACTGGACACGGTGCACGCCCTGCTGCGCCGTACCGAGGACCTGTTGACGAGGGAGGAGGAACTGGCGGCCACCAACAGCCAGTTGATGCTCAACAGCCTGAAGATCACCGCGTCCGAGCAGTGCCACGCCGCGGTGGAGGACCTCATCGACGCCGTCGGCCTGCGCCACGGCTACCTGCGGGACTCGCCCACCGGCCTGGAGAAGGCGCTGCGCGACCTGCGTTCGGCGAAGCTCAACTACAGCAACGACCGGCTGCACCTGGCGGACGGCCAACTCTGCCTGCTCGACCCCGACGTGCGGCTCTACTGACCGCGCCCGGCGTCGCCGAACCACCGTCCCGCACACCGCGGGCGGGCCCCTGACCACCCATCCCCGTGCCGAAGGATCGACCATGCCTGGAAACAGCCCGGGAAACCAGACCGACAACTGGACCACCGCCCTGCGCTACATCGCGGGCCGGAAGGCCGCGGAGGAGGCCCTCGGCTTCGTCGCGCACGTCAGCGCCACCATCCGGTCGACCGAGGAGGTCAAGGACGTCGTCCCGGCGGTGGCGGACGTCAGTGTGCCGTTCCTCGCCTCGGCCCTGAGCGTGGACGCGCCGGCCTCCCGCGCCGAACGTGTCGTCCGCGGCCCGGAGACGTTCACCGCCGCACTGGAAGGTGTGCGCCGACTCGCCGAGACCGGCGACGGAGCCCGCCTGGTGATCAGCGCGCACGAGGGCCTCGCCAAGCAGGTGGACCCGGCGCGGCTGGAGAAGCTGCGCGAGTGGGGCGCGGAGAGCGCGGTGGTCCTGCCCCTCGACTACCGGGGCGTCGCCGGCGGTTCACTGGTGCTTGTGCGGGACGGACGGCACCGACGCGGGGTGATCAGCCCGAGCGAGCTGGCCCTGGTCACCGAGGTGGCGGACCGGCTCGCGGCGTTCAACGCGCTCGCCGCGGCGAACGGCCCGGCAGGGGAGCGCTGATGGACGCCACGTGGCAGGACGTCCGTTCCTGGGTGCTGGAACGGAACCCCGACCTCAGCGACCTCGACCCCGAGACCGACATCATCGAGTCCCGCATCGTGGACTCCCTCCAGTTCGTCGAACTCGTGCTGTTCATCGAGGAGTTGCGCGGCCAGATGCTCTCCTCCGGCGATGTCGACCTGAGCGCGTTCCGCACGCTGCGGGACATCGAGAAGAACTTCCTCCTCCAGTAGGCGAACCACCGACGACGGGAGTCGTTGCGGTATGTCTTCCCCAGGAACGATCGTCCCGCAGCAGGGCGAGGTGGGGCGGGCGGACGACGTGGTCGTCTTCCTGCCGCCCGCCGGCAGCGTGACGTCGCCCTATCCGCCGATCGCGGCCCGGCTGCCGGGCCCGGCGGTCCTGCACTGCGAGACGCCCGGCCGCGGACGGCTGGCCGACCAGCCCTCCCCGGCCTCCGTCGACGAGGCGGTCGACCGCTGGACGACCGAACTGGTCGGCCTCCTCGATCCGTCGACCGACCAGCGACTGCACCTGTTCGGGCACAGCCTGGGCGCGCTCTTCGCCTACGAGGTCGCAGCCAGGCTGGAGGCCTCCGGCACCGCCCGGGTCGCCACGCTGTGCGTGTCCGGCGCGCGGGAGCCGGGCAGCGTGCCGCGCTCGCTGGTGGCGACGGCCTTCGAGGCGCTGCGCCGACGGCCGCCGGCCGAACCGGGCGGCGCGGACCCGGGCGACGACTGGGTCGCGCACGATCTGCGCATGCGCCGCGAGTACCGGCCCACCACCGCCTCCGTCCGCGCGCCGCTGGCGCTGTTCTGCGGGACCTCCGACCCGTTCGCGCGACCGGTCGAGATGGAGGCGTGGCGGCGCTTCACCACGGGCCCCTTCCTCGGCTCCTTCACCTTCCCCGGCGGTCACGACTACCACCTCACCGCGGCCGAACCGGTCGCCGACACGATCCGCCGGCTCCTCGAACGACCCACCGACCCCCGTCACCACACCACCAACTCGGGAGTGAAACATGAAGGTTGACCACACCAACACCCCCTCCGTCGACCAGCTCGTCGACGTCATCGGCAACAGCTCGGTGGGCATCGCCGTGACCGACACCTCGGGCGCGGTCGTCCTGCACAACAAGGCGCTGTCCGTGCTCATGGGCGGGGAGGCCGACCACCTCGGCAAGCGCCTCCTCGTCGACGGCCGGGAGGACGGCACCGCCCGGCTGCTGGAGCGGCTGAAGGAGACCGGCCGGATCGACAACGTCGCGGTGACCTTCCGCGGCCCGGACGGCGACGCCCACCGCGACGCCCGGGTGAACGCCGTACTGACCGGCGAGCGGGTGCACTGGGTGAGCCGGCCGGAGCTCGGCGAGCGGCTGCCGGTCTCCAACACCACACCCGAGGACCTCTCCTCCGACGCCGCCACCTGGATCCGCGCCGTCGACGAGCGTGAGCAGCCCTCGCTGGCCCCCACCGCCGAACAGGCCGAGGTGATGGCGGAGTTCTACCGGGTCGCGCCGGTGGCCATCCACCTCATCGGGCTCAACGGGGAGGTCATGTACGCCAATCCGGCCGACGTCGCCCTCGTGGAGTACACCGACTCGCCCACCGAGTACGTCGGCAACCACATCCGTCGCATCTACGAGGACCAGGGCCTGCTCGACGACTTCCTGTCCCGCTGGGACGAGGACTCCCCGATCATCAACTTCCGGGCGAACTTCGTCACCAAGGAGGGCGCCCCGAGGCCCGTGCTGATCTTCTCCACCGCGCAGGCGCAGGACGGAAACGTCAACAACACCCGCTGCTTCGTCTTCAACGACCCCGAGCCGCAGCGCGAGCGGGACACCGTCAGCGCCTTCGGGTGGCCGGCCTGACCCCTTGAGGCCGCTCGGTGGGTGGGGTTTCCTCAGCATCGCCCCACCCACCGAGCCGCACGCCGCGCGAGCCCCGCGCCCGACGTCCGCGCCCGATTGCCTTCCGCTACCTCCCGAGGGGTGGTCCGTGTCCAAGGTCCTGGTTATCTCCGGAAGTCCGTCCCCGACGTCCAAGACCGAGTTCGTCGGCGAGCACGTGGCGCGGCGGCTCGCCGAGCACGCGTGGCACACCGGCCATCTGCGGGTACGCGAACTGCCCGCGCGCGCCCTGCTCGACGCGGACGTGACCGACCCGGACATCAGCCGCGCCGTCGACCTCGTGGCGCAGGCGGAGGGCATCGTACTGGCCACCCCGACCTACAAGGCCAGTTTCTCCGGACTACTCAAGGTCTTCCTCGATCTGCTGCCACAGTACGGCTTCACCCACAAGGTGGTGCTGCCGCTGGCCACCGGCGGCAGCGGCGCCCACGTGCTCGTACTGGACTACGCGCTCCGCCCGGTGGCGCACTCGCTCGGCGCCCGGCACGTCGTGCAGGGCCACTTCCTGCTCGACAGGGACCTGACGGCGGAAGGCGGACGGGTGCGGCTGCGGCCGGAGAGCACCGAGAGCCTGGACGAGGTCGTCGAGCAGTTCCGCAGGGCGCTTGCCGCCGCCCACTGATCCGCCCCGCCCATCCGAACCCCCCGTTGGAGCGCACCGCCATGGTTGACAGGCCCGTCAGGGGCAAGTGGCTCACGGACTGGGACCCCGAGGACGAGGACGCCTGGCACCGGGACGGCCACCGGGTCGCCCGCCGCAATCTGGTGCTGTCCGTCCTCTCCGAGCACGTCGGGTTCTCGGTCTGGACGCTGTGGTCCGTCCTCGTGCTGTTCATGTCCCCGGAGATCGGCTTCGACTTCACCGCAGGCGAGAAGTTCCTGCTGGTCGCCACCCCGACGATCGTCGGCGCCCTGCTGCGCCTGCCGTACAGCTACGCGGTGACCCGGTTCGGCGGCCGGAACTGGACGGTGTTCGCCACGGCGATCCTGCTGGTGCCGGCGCTGCTCGCGCTGTGGCTGATCCAGCGCCCCGGCAGCCCGCTGTGGGCGTTCCTGCTGGTCGCCGCCGTGGCCGGGGTGGGCGGCGGCAACTTCGCCTCCTCGATGACCAACATCACCGCCTTCTACCCGCAGCGACACCAGGGCTGGGCGCTGGGCCTCAACGCCGGCGGCGGCAACCTGGGCGTGGCCGCCGTCCAACTCGTCGGACTCGCGGTCATCTCCACGGTCGGCGACGCCCATCCGTCCTACGTGGCCGCCGTCTACCTGCCGTTGATCGTGGTGGTGGCGTTGCTGGCGGCCTGGCGGATGGACAACGTCGCCGCCGTGCGCACCCCGCCGGGCGCCCAGCGGGAGGCCGTCGCGGTGCGCGACACCTGGTGGATCTCACTGCTGTACATCGGCACGTTCGGCTCGTTCATCGGCTACGGCTTCGCCTTCGGGCTGGTGCTGCGCTACGAGTTCGACGCCACCGCCGTGGAGGCCGTCGGCTACACCTTCCTCGGCCCGCTGCTCGGCTCGTTCTCCCGCCCGCTCGGCGGTCTGCTGGCCGACCGTCTCGGCGGCGCCCGGGTCACGCTGTGGAACTTCCTCGGCATGGGCGCCGGCACGGGTGTGCTGCTGCTGGCCTCCGGGATCGGCTCGTTCGCGCTGTTCGTGGCCGGGTTCACCGCGCTTTTTGTCCTCAGCGGCGTCGGCAACGGCTCCACCTACAAGATGATCCCGGCGGTCTTCGCGAAGCAGGCGGAGGCCGAGGTGACCGGCGGTCGCGACGCCGTGGACGCGTTCGCCAGGGCCCGGCGGCTGTCCGGCGCGGTCATCGCGATCGCCGGGGCGATCGGCGCGCTCGGCGGCGCCGCCATCAACCTCGCCTTCCTCGCCGCCTACGCGGACGGCTCGGGCTCCGGCGTCCCGGCCTTCCTCGCCTTCCTCGGCTACTACGTGCTGTGCGTGCTGGTGATCCGCGGCGTCTACCTGCGGCGTGCGGCGCCGCAGACGCGGAGCTCCGGCAGCGGGACCCGGGAGGCCAGCCGTGTATGAGCAGACCGCCGAGGCGACCGTGACGACCCACTGCCCGTACTGCGCCCTCCAGTGCGGCACCCGGCTGACCGACGACGGCGCCGGCAGCACCCGGGTGGCCCCGACGGACTTCCCCGTCAACCGGGGTCGGCTGTGCCAGAAGGGCTGGACCGCGCCCGCGGTGCTGACCACCGCCGACCGGCTGACCCGACCGCTGCTGCGCGGCGCCGACGGCCGACTCGCCGAGTCCGACTGGCCGACCGCGCTGGACACCGTCGCGGACCGGCTGCGGGAGCTGCGCGAGCGCCACGGCCCGGACTCCGTCGCCGTCTTCGGCGGCGGCGGGCTCACCAACGAGAAGGCCTACCTGCTGGGCAAGTTCGCCCGGGTGGCGCTCGGCACGTCGCAGATCGACTACAACGGCCGCTTCTGCATGTCCTCCGCCGCGGCGGCCGGCAACGCGGCGTTCGGAGTGGACCGGGGGCTGCCGTTCCCGGTCACCGACCTGGCCGACGCCGACGCGGTACTGCTGGCCGGCGCGAACGTGGCCGAGACCATGCCGCCGCTGACCCAGCACCTCGAACGCGCCGCCCTGGTCGCCGTCGACCCGCGTCGCACCGCGACCGCGCGCCGGTCCGCGCTGCACCTCCAGCCGGCGCCCGGCACCGACCTCGCCCTGTCGCTCGGTCTGCTGCACGTCGCCGTGGCCGAGGGCCTGGTCGACCAGGAGTACGTACGTCGGCGCACCAACGGCTTCCCGGCGGCGGCGCGCCGGGCGGCGGCCTGGCGGCCGGAACGGGTCGAGGCCGTCACCGGCGTGCCGGCCGGCGCCCAGCGGGAGGCCGTCCACCTCCTCGCCGCCGCCGACCGCGCGTACGTGCTCACCGGCCGGGGCGTCGAACAGCACAGCAAGGGCACCGACACCGCCGCCGCCTACCTCAACCTCGCCCTCGCTCTCGGCCTGCCGGGCACCCCCGGCAGCGGCTACGGCACTCTGACCGGCCAGGGCAACGGCCAGGGCGGCCGCGAGATGGGCCAGAAGTCCGACCAACTACCCGGCTACCGCTCGCTCACCGACCCGGCAGCCCGGGCCCACGTCGCCCGGGTGTGGGGCGTGCCGCCCGAGTCGCTGCCGGGCCCCGGGCGCACCGCCTACGAGCTGCTGGACTCGCTCGGTCGGCCCGGCGGTCCGCGCGCCCTGCTGGTGTTCGGCTCCAATCCGGCCGTCTCCGCCCCGCACGCCGCCCGCGTCGTGGACCGGCTGACCGCGCTGGACCTGCTGGTCGTCGCCGACTTCGTCCCGTCCGAGACCGCACGCCTCGCCGACGTCGTGCTGCCGGTCGCCCAGTGGGCCGAGGAGGAGGGCACGATGACCGGTCTGGAGGGCCGGGTACTGCGCCGCCGCGCGCTGCGGCCCCCGCCTCCGGGCGTACGCGGCGACCTGGACGTGCTCCACGGGCTCGCCATCCGGCTGGGGCAGCCCGCCGAGCGCTTCCCGGCCGACGCTCGGGAGGTCTTCGAGGAGTTGCGGGACGCGACCCGGGGCGCCCGCGCAGACTACTCCGGGATCTCCTACCCCCGGCTCGACGCGGGCGAGGCCCTGTACTGGCCCTGCCCGGCCGACCCGCCGACGGCACACGACGGACCCGCCCCCGCGGCCACCTCGGCCGGGACGCCCAGACTCTTCCTGGAACGCTTCCACCACCCCGACGGCCGGGCCCGGTTCGCCGAGGTGGACCACCGGGGCCCGGCCGAGCCGACCAGCGAGCGCTATCCGCTGCTCGCCACCACCGGGCGGGTGCTCGCCCACTACCAGTCGGGCGCGCAGACCCGCCGGGTCGCCGAACTGGCCGGGGCGGTGCCCGAGCCGGTGGTGGAGGTCCACCCGGACACGGCCGCCCGCGCCGGACTCGTCGACCGCGGGCTGGTCCGGGTCAGCTCCGCGCGAGGCGGCATGACGGCCCGCGTCCGGCTGGACGCGACGATGCGGCCGGACACCGTCTTCGCGCCCTTCCACTTCGCCGGGGACGCCCGGGCGAACCTCTTCACCCACCCGGCGCTCGACCCGCGCAGCGGCATGCCGGAGTTCAAGGTGAGCGCCGTCCGACTGGACGCCGTCCCGGACCCCGCACCGGACCCTGGCGGCGCTCCGGATGACAGCGGCGTTCCGGATGACAGCGGCGTTCCGGCCAACGGCGGCGGGGCGGATACCGGCGGCGGAGCGGAGGTGGGGTCGTGAAC
>NZ_VJYK02000082.1 GCF_007097205.2 Streptomyces alkaliterrae | reverse complement strand
GTTTCGGTGGTCATAGCGATGGGGTAACGCCCGGTTACATTCCGAACCCGGAAGCTAAGCCTGTCAGCGCCGATGGTACTGCATGCGGGAGCGTGTGGGAGAGTAGGACGCCGCCGAACAAATATTGCGAAAAGGGCTGTACTGGTTGTTCAACCGGTGCAGCCCTTTTCTGCGTTTCGGGGCTTCTGGGGCCACCTTCCTCCCGATCCCCGTTCCACCTCCTCTCAGAGCTGTCCGGCTGCCTTCAGCGAGAGGTAGGTGTCGGTCAGTCGAGCTGCCAGGTGGTCCGGCGCTGCGTCGACCACCACGGCTCCGTGGCGTTGGAGCTGTTCGGCAACCCGTCGGCGTTCCTGGCGGGTCTGTTCGGCGGCCGCCGCGCCGTAGACGGCCTCCGCCGTGCCGCGGCCGCTTGCCATCTCTTCGATTCGTGGGTCGGCGACCGCGGCGACGAGGACCGTGTGACGACTGGTGAGCTGAGGAATCAGAGGCAGTAGTCCCTCTTCCACGGGCGCCGCGTCCAGCCCGGTGAAGATGACGACAAGCGAGCGGCGGCGGGAGCCGGCAAGCGCTGCGGCGACCAGGCCGCGCGGGTCCGATTCGACGAGCTGCGCTTCCACGGGCGCGAGCGCGGCGACGATGTCCGACAGTGCCGCCGGCCCCGACCGTCCCTGGACGGTGGCACGGGTCCGCCTGTCGTAGGCCACGAGGTCGACGCGGTCACCTGCGCGCAGGGCGACGGCACTCAGCAGCAGTGCGGCGTCCATGTACACGTCCAGGCGCGGTACGTCCCCCACCCGCCCGGCCGCGGTGCGGCCGGTGTCCAGGACCAGCTGGATGCGCCGGTCGCGTTCGGGACGCCAGGTACGGACGGCGATGAGGGACTGTCGTGCGGAGGCACGCCAGTCGATCGATCTGGTGTCGTCGCCGGGAACGTACTCGCGAAGACTGTCGAACTCCGTGCCCTCACCGCGCGTCAGCATGCTTGTCCGACCGTCGAGTTCCCGCAGTCGGGCCAGCTTGCCCGGCAGGTGCTTGCGGCTGGGAAAGGCAGGAAGGACCCGGACCGTCCATGGCACGGCGTGGCTGGCCTGGCGGGCGGCGAGGCCGAGAGGGCCGTAGGAGCGCACGGTAACCCGGTCGGCGTGATGGTCTCCGCGTCGGCTCGGCGTCAGCATCGTGGTGAGACGTCGCCGTTCGCCGGCCGGCACGGTGAGGTGCTGTGTCGCGGAGGGGCTGCCGTGCATCCGTGCGTGGGTACTCGGGGGCCAGGCATCGCGTACCAGCGCCCTCAGTGGCCGAAGGGATGGGTTGGTGATGGACAGTTCGGCCGATGTCGACTCACCAAGGCGGACGATTGTGTCGGCTGAACGGGTGAAGACCAGCGGACGCACTGGCGCGGCGCGCGCCAGGTCGTACAGAATTGCGAACAGCAGGACGAACTGGACGGCCAGTACACCGCTCCAGCTCGGGACCAGCAGGCCGACAAGGAGAGCGGCAGCGGCCGCGAGCAGCGCCGCACGTCCGGTAATCGCCATCAGAACGCCCCTCAGAGTCAGCGCGGTACGGGGACGTTGGCCAGGATCTGCTGGATCACGCTGTCGGTGGTCACGCCTTCCATCTGAGCTTCAGGCCTGAGCTGGATGCGGTGGCGGAGGGTGGGCAGCGCCAGGGCTTTGACGTCGTCCGGCGTCACGTAGTCCCGGCCGCTGAGCCAGGCCCAGGCGCGGGCGGTGGAGAGGAGGGCGGTTGCCCCGCGTGGAGAGACCCCGAGGGCCGTGGAGGGCGAGTCTCGCGTCGCTCGGCACAGATCGACTACGTAGCCGGTGACTTCGGCGGTGACGGAGGTTGCGGCAACCTCCGCGCGAGCGGCGTCGAGTTCAGCCGGTCCGGCGACCGGGCGTACGCCGGCCGCCGCCAGATCACGAGGGCTGAATCCCTCTGCGTGACGGTTGAGCATGCCGATCTCGTCCTCGCGGGAGGGCAGAGGCAGCGTCAGTTTGAGCAGGAAGCGGTCGAGTTGGGCTTCGGGAAGGGGGTATGTGCCCTCGTACTCGATCGGGTTCTGCGTGGCAGCGACGAGGAAGGGCTCGGGAAGGTCGCGGGGAAGACCGTCGACGGAGACCTGCCGCTCCTCCATCGCCTCCAGCAGGGAGGCCTGGGTCTTGGGCGGAGTCCGGTTGATCTCGTCAGCGAGAAGGAGGTTGGTGAAGACAGGGCCGGGCTGGAAGGAGAACTCGGCGCTTCGGGCGTCGTAGACAAGCGAGCCGGTGACGTCGCTGGGCATGAGATCGGGGGTGAACTGGACGCGCTTGGTGTCCAGATGGAGAGCTGCGGCGAGAGTGCGGACCAGGAGGGTCTTCGCGACGCCGGGCACACCTTCCAGGAGGACGTGTCCTCGGCACAGGAGGGCGACGACCAGGCCGGTGACCGCGGCGTCCTGGCCTACCACGGCCTTCTTGATCTCCGTGCGGAGCGCTTCGAGCACGGCGCGGGGGCTGTCCGAGGCGATGGCGGTCACGAGGGTCCGTCCTTGTCTACGCGGGCGGGGGCTACGGGCTGGCTAGGGCTGGTGCGGCTTACCAGGTCGTCGAGGGCATCGGCGAGGCGGACGAGTGCGGCGTCGTCGACGGGAGGGCGACCGAACAGCAGTGGAAGGGCGTCGAGCACGTCGCCGTTGGCGCGCAGGCGCGTGTCGAGCGCGGGGAGCAGCAGTTCGGGAGTGTGAGCGCCCCTCGGGCTCACACCCAGCAGGGTGGCCAGGCGTGCTCGGGCGGCGTGGCGCAGTGACTCGGCGGCGCGGTCGCGGGAGTGGGTCTGGTGGTAGAGCCGGGCACGTCCCTCGGTGGTCTCCGAAGCGTGGACCGCTACGGGCAGATCCTCGTGGACCAGGGGTCCCAGCCGGCGGGCCCGCCAGAGGGCGGCCAACACCACCGCGAGCGCCAGTTGGAGGGCGCCGTAAAGCCAGCCGGCCGGCAGCAGGTCGAGGACGGTCTTCTCGTCGTCGCGATCCGCGGCGGGGTCGGCCGGAGAAGGGAGGTACCAGACAAGATGGTCGCGGGATCCGAGCAGTTGCAGAACAAGCGAGGCGTTGCCTTCTTCTGCGAGGCGGTTGTTGTGGAGGGGGTCGGGCGCACCGAGCAGGACGGTGTCGCCGGTGCCCGTGCGGTCCGGCAGGAGGACGAGGGTCGGCAGCCCGTCGTGCGGGTAGCAGACCTGGGCTCGGTCGGCGGAGACGGCGTAGCTGTTGCCGCCGAGCTCCGCCCGGCCCGCTCGCCGGGCGAAGTCGGCGCTGCAGCGTGGCTCGCGAGCTTCGACGGCTGCCTTGGCGGCAGGGCGGACGCCTGGCGCGAGAGTGCGGGTGGCGTCCTGGCCGGCGCCGAGCAGCACGAGCCGTCCGCCGCTGCCCGAGGTGGCGGAGCGCAGCGTCGCCTGCTGTCCCGGGCCGAGCAGATCGGGGCGGGTGACGAGGATCGTGGTGTCCGGGCCGGCGGCCGCGCTTGTCTCCTCCGTGGTCGTTGCCACGGTGACTTCGACGCCCCGCTCCTTGAGGAGTTCGGCGGTGGCGCGACTGCCGCGCGGTTCGGCGGACCGGGGGTCGAGCAGGCCGCGTTGCTCTCCGGAGCGAAGGAGCGCGAGCGCCGTAGCGGCCAGGAAGAGGATCAGCACGCCGATCACCAAGCCCCGGGCACGGCGCAGCCGCTGGCCCAGGGTCGGTCCCAGCGGGCGGCCTACCGGTGGCTGCTGGACGGCGGCGGTGCCGGTCCCGGTCCCGGTCGACGGGACGGTCCCGGTGGTGGGGGTGCTCTCGGCGGATGGGGGCGTCACGGTTCGGCTCCCGGTCGGCCGGTCGGCGTGGGTCGCAGGCTGGTGCGGGCGACCGCCTCGTCGAGGTCGCGGATCCTGCGGTACGCGGCGACGTCCGCCGCCCGGTGGGCGTATGTGACCTCGTCGAAGCTTCGCGCGGTGAGCCGGAGTTCGTCGCGGTACGCGGGGAGCGCGTCGCCGGCCTCGGCGGCCGCCTCGTCCGCTGTGCGGCCTGGTCGGTGTGTCAGCAGGGTCCGTTCTTCCAGGGAGCGCACCAGGGCGCGGGTCCGCTCCTGGACGGCCTCGCTCCAGCGGTGCTCCGCGGCCAGCCGTTCTGCGGCGGCGCGGTGTTGGGCGGCGGTGGTGACGGAGTCGGCGAAGAGGGAGGCCGACCGGTCGCCGGTCGGGTGGCGCAGGCGGCCGAGGCGGAGGCGGACGGCGATGATCAGGGCGACCGCCAGCAGCAGTACGGCGGCCACGCCGACCCAGCCGGCGGGAGTGACGTCCGCGCCGGCGGACAGCAGTCGTTCGAGCTGGTCGACCAGCCAACCCAAGGCCCGCCGCAGCAGGCCGGGTTCGTGCTCGCGGTACTCGGGTCCGGACAGCTCGCGTTCGGCGGCCTCCCGGGCGGCCCGGCGCCCGAGTTCGACGGGCACCTCGTCGTCCTGCGGGCCGGGCAGGGCCGGTGTGGCGTTGTGGCGGAAGAGCGCCGCGCGGTACGTCACCCCGTTCACCGTGTCCGGACTAGCGGTTCGTGGGCGGGTCGTTCGGCGGCTGCTCGTCCGGGCTGTAACCGGGTACACCGGCCGCCCTGGCCAGCTCGAGGTCGAGTGCTTCGCGGCGGATGCGGCGGTCGATGTACAGCAGCGCCGTGACACCGGCGGTGAAGGGCAGCGCGAGGGTGTAGGTGATGATCGAGGCGACGGCCATGACAAGCGCGGTCGACCAGGAGAACTCGGCCGTGCCCCCGGAGAGGCTTTCCAGGACGTCGCCGTCACCGAGGAGGGCGGCGACGCCTATGGCCGGAATGGTGATCATCAGGCTGAGGATCATGACAAAGAGCAGGGCCAGCAGCTGGATGCCGAAGGTGCGCCACCAGGCGCCGGTGACCAGCTTCGCCGACCGGCGCAGTGCGAGGACCACTCCCTGCTTCTCGAGCATGAGGGCCGGCGCCGCGAGGCAGAGGCGGATCCACAGCCAGATCGCCAGGACGACGCCGCCGAAGAAGCCGAGCATGGTGAGCGATGCGGCGCCCGCGCCGCCGCCCGTGGCGAGCAGCAGCAGCCCGGGGCCCATGCAGACAACGATCACGCCGACGACGATCAGGTTGACCAGCAGCGACAGGCCGAGCAGTCGCAGGACGAGCGGGCGGGCGTCCTGCCAGGCCTGGCCCAGCGTCACCGAGCGGCCGAGGACCGCACGGGAGACGATCATGGTCAGTATCGCGGTGGCCACCACCACGGCCAGCGAGGCGGCGATGGTGGGGATGATCTGGCTCTGCAGCTCGCGTTCGTAGGCTTCGAGCAGAACGCTCGGTTCGACGTCGGGATTGCGGTTGACCTCGGCCAGCGCCTCGTTGGTCCGGAACCACAGTGCTCGCGAGCCCGTCGCGATGATCTCGGCCAGGATCGCGATGCCGAGGGCGATGCCCAGTACCGGTCGCCAGTGTGCGCGCATCGTGGAAACCGCGCCGTCGAGGATCTCGCCCACGCTGAGCGGGCGAAGCGGGATCACGCCGGGCTTCGCGGCCGGTGCGTGATGCGAGGCCGGTCCCCACTGGCCGCCGGGGGGGCCGGAGGGTTGGCCGGGGGCGCTCCAGCCACCGGGCTGGGGCCAGGAGGTCGGCTGTCCGGCCGGGGGCTGCTGGGCCGACCAGCCGGTGGGCTGCTGCTTGTTGCTGTCCTTGGAGGGACCGGTCGGCTCGGACGGGGACGACCCGGGCGAGGTCCAGCCCGGAGACTCGTTCACTGCTGCTCACCTCGGACGATGCGGCACTGGTTGGCTGTCATGTTCCCACGGGGGCCGACGGGATGTGTTCCGGCCCGCCCGAACGTGCGTCGCAGCGGGCAGACTGGGGCGATGTCTGATCAGGATGCGAGTCCCGTCCCCAGCCTCCGCTGGGTGGAGTTGCCAGAGGGTCCGGTTGTGGTGCTCCTGGACCAGACCCGGCTGCCACGGGAGGAGGTCGAGTTCTTCTGTACCGATGTGCCCGCTCTGGTGGACGCGATACGCGCTCTGCGGGTGCGCGGCGCGCCGCTGCTGGGCGTCGCGGGCGGCTACGGGGTGGCGTTGGCCGCGGCCCGCGGCTTCGACGTGGAGGAGTCGGCGAGGCAGCTGGCCGCGGCGCGGCCGACGGCGGTCAACCTGGCGTGGGGCGTTCAGCGGGTGCTGGCGTGCCATCGGAGGATCCTGGACGCCGGCGGCACGCCGGAGGCCGCCGCACGGGCGGCGCTCGGCGAGGCGCGGGCCGTCCACCGGGAGGACGCCGAGGCGGCCGAGCGTCTGGCGGAGTCGGGCGCGGATCTGTTGCGCGAGCTGGTGCCCGGCGGCGGGTTGCGGATCCTCACCCACTGCAACACCGGCAGGCTCGTCTCCGGCGGGGAGGGCACGGCGCTGGCCGTGGTGTGGCGGCTGCACCGCGCGGGGGAGGTGCGAACCCTGTGGGTGGACGAGACCCGGCCGCTGTTCCAGGGCTCCCGGCTGACGGCGTACGAGGCGGCGCGGGAGGGCGTGCCCTACAGCGTGTTGCCCGACAACGCGGCGGGCTCGCTCTTCGCGGCGGGGGAGGTGGACGCCGTGCTGACAGGCGCCGACCGGATAGCGGCCGACGGATCGGTGGCGAACAAGATCGGCACCTACCCGCTGGCGGTGCTGGCCCGCTACCACCACGTTCCGTTTGTCGTCGTCGCGCCGACGAGTACGGTCGATCTGGCCACGGACACGGGTTCGCTGATAGAGGTTGAGCAACGTTCCGGGCACGAGGTCACCGAGCCGGTCCCCGGGACGCCGGTCGCGCCGCTGGGCGCTCGGGCCTACAACCCCGCGTTTGACGTCACGCCTCCGGAGCTGGTGACGGCTATCGTCACGGAGGCAGGCGTGGTCTCCCCGGTGACCGGAGACGATCTTGCCGACCTCTGTTCTCCGCCGGGGAGAACGTCACGATTGGGCAATGGGATGATGAACTCATGAAGGGACGCGTTCTTGTCGTCGATGACGACACCGCTCTGGCGGAGATGCTCGGCATCGTGCTGCGCGGCGAAGGCTTCGAACCGTCGTTCGTCTCGGACGGTGACAAGGCGCTTGCCGCGTTCCGTGAGGTCAAGCCGGACCTGGTGCTGCTCGACCTGATGCTGCCCGGGCGTGACGGCATCGAGGTGTGCCGCCTCATCCGGGCGGAGTCCGGCGTGCCGGTGGTCATGCTGACCGCCAAGAGCGACACCGTCGACGTCGTCGTGGGCCTGGAGTCCGGGGCCGACGACTACATCGTCAAGCCGTTCAAGCCGAAGGAGCTGGTCGCCCGGATCCGGGCGCGGCTGCGGCGGTCGGAGGAGCCCGCTCCCGAGCAGCTGACCATCGGTGACCTGGTCATCGACGTGGCCGGCCACTCGGTCAAGCGGGACGGGCAGTCCATCGCGCTGACGCCGCTGGAGTTCGACCTGCTGGTCGCGCTCGCCCGCAAGCCCTGGCAGGTCTTCACCCGCGAGGTGCTGCTCGAACAGGTGTGGGGCTACCGACACGCCGCCGACACCCGACTGGTCAACGTGCACGTCCAGCGTCTGCGCTCCAAGGTGGAGAAGGACCCGGAGCGCCCCGAGATCGTGGTCACGGTTCGCGGCGTGGGGTACAAGGCCGGACCGAACTGACATGACCGGCCCTGGTTCCGTACCGCCGGGCGCGAAGGCGGAGCCTGCGGCCGGCGGACGGCTGGCCGCGGCGGCGCTCGGTGCGCGCGTGCGCGGCACCCGGCTCCTGAGGGACGGGCTGCTCCCCGAGGGGGCCACCGGTAGCCGTGCGCATCCGATGGTGCGCATGTTCGTGCGGCTGGTCCGGCGGCCGCTGCTCCAGCTGATGCGGCTGTGGCGGCGGAACATCCAGCTCCGGGTGGTCGCGGCGACGCTGCTCATGTCGATCGCGGTGGTGCTGCTTCTCGGTCTGGTGGTGATCGGCCAGGTCCGCAACGGCCTGCTCGACGCCAAGCAGCAGGCCGCGCAGAGCCAGGCGGCCGGCGGCTTCGCCGTGGCGACGGAGATGGCCGACAGCGCGGCCGACGGCGGTCGCGGCGACAGCAGCAGCCGCGCGGTGCAGAACTCCGGGGCCTGGCTCACCCAGCTGGTGCAGCAGCTGGCCAGCGGTGGTCAGGGCGTCTACTCGGTGGTGGCGCTCAGCTCCGACACCAACGCCACGCCGTTTGTCGGCGACGAGAACACCAACACCCGCGGTCCCCGGGCCTCCGGCGACGTCCGTCCGGAGGAGAGCGTGTCGGCGGAGCTGCGCGCCGCGCTCGACGAGGACCCGCGCACCCATCAGCAGTACGCCAGGATCGTCCGCGCCAACGAGAGCTCCCAGCCGGCGCTGATCATCGGCAGGCGGCTGGCCGACGCCAACGGCAACCCCTACCAGCTGTACTACCTGTTCCCGTTCACCCAGGAGGAGAAGTCGCTCGCCCTGGTGAAGGGCACGCTGGCCACGGCCGGTGTCTTCCTGGTGGCGCTGCTGGGCGCCATCGCCTGGCTGGTGGTGCGCCAGGTGGTCACGCCGGTGCGGATGGCGGCCGGCATCTCCGAGCGGTTGGCCGCCGGCAGGCTGCAGGAGCGGATGAAGGTCAGCGGCGAGGACGACATCGCACGACTGGGCGAGGCGTTCAACAAGATGGCGAAGAACCTCCAGCTCAAGATCGGCCAGCTGGAGGAGCTGTCCAGGATGCAGCGTCGGTTCGTGTCGGACGTCTCGCACGAGCTGCGGACGCCGCTGACGACCGTGCGCATGGCGGCGGACGTGATCCACGAGGCCAGGGACGAGTTCGACCCGGTGACCGCGCGCTCGGCCGAACTGCTGCTCGGACAGCTCGACCGGTTCGAGTCGCTGCTGGCCGAACTGCTGGAGATCAGCCGCTTCGACGCGGGCGCGGCGGCGCTGGAGGCGGACCCGACCGACCTGCGCGAGGTCGTGACCCGGGTGGTCGAGGGGGCGCAACCGCTCGCCGACGCCAAGGGATCGCCGCTGGTGGTGCTCGGCGACGAGCAGCCGGTGATGGTCGAGGCCGACGCCAGGCGGGTGGAGCGCGTCCTGCGCAACCTGGTGGTGAACGCCGTGGAGCACGGCGAGGGGCACAAGGTGGTGGTCCGGTTGGCCAGCGGTGAGGGCGCGGTCGCGGTCGCTGTGCGGGACTACGGCGTGGGGCTGAAGCCGGGGGAGGCCCAGCGGGTGTTCAACCGCTTCTGGCGGGCTGACCCTGCGCGGGCGCGGACCACCGGTGGCACCGGGCTCGGTCTGTCGATCGCCCTGGAGGACGCCCGGCTGCACGGCGGCTGGCTCCAGGCGTGGGGCGAGCCGGGCGGTGGCTCGCAGTTTCTGCTGACACTGCCGCGCACGGCCGGGGACACACTGCGGGGTTCTCCGCTGCCGCTGGAACCGGCGGACTCCCGACGCAACCGCGGTCGGGCCGAAGCCCCGAGGCAGGGCAGCGGGGGCGACCCGACGGCAGGGCACCCGACCGCAGGGCATCCGACAGGCGAGGGATCCGGTGAGCGGGCGGCGGACGCGTCCGCGCGGAGCCCGAGGCCGGACGACAGCCCGCGCGGTAAGGCCGGCGGCGCGGAGGAGGGGAACGACGATGCGAGCTGAGCGACGCCGTGCGGTCGCGGTGCTGACCGCCTGCGGGCTGCTGCTGGCCGGTTGCGCGTCCATGCCCTCGGACGGCGGAGTCAAGCAGATCGACGCGCCGCAGCGGTCAGAGGCCGACTCCCAGGTGCGGGTCTTCGGGGTCAGCCCCCGGAAGGGCGAGCTGCCCCGGCAGATAGTGCGGGGCTTCCTCGAGGCGACCACCAGTGAGGAGGCCGACTTCGACACCGCCCGCAAGTACCTCACCGCGGAGGAGGCGGCCCGCTGGAAGCCGTTCGCCCGCACGACGATCGTCGCCGGCGGCCCGGAGGTGGCTCCCGACGGCGTCCGAGCGGACAGCGACGGCCAGGGCTACACCGTGGAGGTCACCGGCACCCGGGTCGCCGAGGTGGACGAGAAGAACGCCTACACCCCGAGTGAGGGCCGCTACCTCGACCGGCTGCATCTGACGCAGGTCAAGGGCGAGTGGCGGATCGACAAGCTCCCCGACGGCCTGGTGATGGGGGAGCCGGACTTCGAGCGGATCTACCGCTCGGTCAACACCTACTACTTCGCCGATCTGGGCACCGAGTCGGGAGCGGTGCGGTTCGGACGCAACGTCCTGGTGGCCGAGCCGGTGTACCTGCGGCGGCGGATCGAGCCGATGACCGAGACGGTGGCCACGCTGCTCAAGGGACCGGCGGACTGGCTGAAACCGGTCGTCACCTCCGCGTTCCCCGAGGGGCTGCGGCTGGAGCCGGGCCAGCAGCTGAGCCTGGACGAGTCGGGGGGTCTGGAGGTCGAGCTGCGTCCGTCCGGCCGAGGGAACCGGATAGCCGTCGGCGCGCAGCGCTGCACGAGGATGGCGGCCCAGCTGCTGCACACGGTGGACCAGCAGTCCTCGGCCCGGGTGCAGCGGGTCACGCTGCGGGACGGCGAGGGTCAGCTGTGCGAGACGAGCCGGGAGGAGGCCCAGGCCTTCGCGCCGGGCCTGCTCAACGGGCCCGCCGCCCGGCAGTACTACCTCGACGACGCCAGCCGGCTGATCGCCACCGGTGACGACGAGGGCCCGGGTCGCCCGGTCGACGGCCCGTTCGGCAGCGGGCACGTGACGCTGAGCGGGGTGGCGGTCAGCCGTGACGAGAGCATGGGCGCCGGGGTACTGGCCGACGGCAGGGCCCTGTACGTGGCCCCGCTGTCCTCCGACGCACAGTACGGCGAGCCGGCGCTCACCAGCGCCGGCAAGCGCCCGGAGGACCGCCTCACCGCGCCCAGCTGGGACGGCCTCGGTGATCTGTGGATCGCCGACCGCGACCCCGAGCGGCCTCGGCTGCTCCGCTTCAAGCGCGGCCAGGGCGAGCCGGAGACGGTGGAGGCGCCGGGCATCGGTTCGGCGCGCGTCGAGTCGCTCCGGGTCGCCGCCGACGGCATACGCGTCGCGCTGCTGCTGCGGGAGGACGATCGCACGATGCTGAAGCTCGGCCGCATCGAGCGCGGCGACACCAGAGGCGGTGAGCCGGTGGTCAGGGTGACGGCGCTGCGGTCGGCGGCACCTCGGCTGGAGGACGTCACGGCCGTGTCGTGGGCCGGCGGCAGCCGCCTGGTGCTCGTCGGCAAGGAGCCGGGCGGGGTCCAGCAGCTGCGGGTCGTCTCCACGGACGGCTCGGCGGGCAATCCGCCGACCCTGCCCGGGGTGAACAACGTCAAGGGCATAGCAGCCTCGGAGGACGAGGAGAAGCCACTGCTCGCCGACTCGCAGGAGGGCATAGTCCGGCTGCCGCGCAGGGACGGCAGCTGGCAGGCGGTGACCGACAAGGGCTCCGCGCCCGTCTACCCGGGCTGACCGCACCGGGGCCGGCGGCGGGCGCGGGCCGCGAGCCGAGGCGGGGTGGAGTCGACGATGCGGTGGTGGCGGGACTGGGTGGATCTTGTGGTGCCGCCCGAGTGCGCGGGGTGCGGGGCGGCGCGTTCGCTGCTGTGCGCGGTGTGCGCGGAGCGGTTGCGCGGCGGTGGACCGGTGCGGGTGGTTCCCGAGCCGTGCCCGCCGGGTCTGCCTACGGTGTACGCGGCGGCCGAGTACGCGGACGTCGCCAGGTCGGTGCTGCTCGCGCACAAGGAGCGCGGCGCGTTGCGGCTGGCGCCGCGGCTGGGCGCCTTGCTGGCCGACTGTGTGCCGCGGGCACGGGTGGGCGGCGCGGGGCCGGTGCTGGTTCCGGTTCCCTCGGCGCGGCGGGCGGTGGCGGCACGGGGGCACGATCCGACGCTGCGGCTGGCCAGGGCGGCGGCGGTCGAGCTGCGCCGTCGCGGCGTGCCCGCGACGGCTGTACCCGCGCTGGTACAGGTGCGTCGGATCGTCGACCAGGGCGGGCTGAGCGGCCACGAGAGGCTGCGGAACGTCGCGGGTGCCCTGGGCATCCGGCCGACCGGTGAACGGCTGTTGCGGGGGCGTCCTGTGGTGCTGGTGGACGATCTGATGACCAGTGGCGCCTCACTGGCCGAGGCGGCCCGCGCGCTGCGCGCGGGCGGCGCCGAGGTGGCGGGCGCGGCGGTGGTCGCGGCCGGTTCGGCGACGGTGGTCCCGGCAGCCCGGACATCCGCGAGAGCCCGGTCAACCCCGCGTCGCGCCCGCCGGACACCTCCGAACGGCGTACGCCCGCGCCGGGTGGCGCGCCTGGGTGCACAGGGGCGCACGGGGCGAACGGTGTGCGCCCTCACTGGGCGGTCTCCGCGCCCTCGGCGTCGCCCGGACGGCCGTCGGACGGGAGGTCGCCGGCAACCGCCGGAACCCTGACCGCGGGCCGATCGTTGCAGGTGGAGAGGGGGTGGAAGAGTGACACTCGACGACGTACGCGCCGGTAGGGGGTGCCGAGCCTCCCCCAGTCGGGGTACGTTCGGGTTATGAGGAACAGCACTGTTGTTCCTACGAGCGGAGCATGCGCGTTTTTGTCGCGTCTGGCCGACTCTGCTAGCCGCCCTCTGTTCGAGTGAGTGGCGATCTTCCCAGTGGGGGAGAAGGAGGTGGAAGTCGCAACCCGACGTAGCGCCGAACGGAAGCCCGGGTGAACACCGGGTGGTTCGGCATCAGTGCACAGAGGACGCACTCCGCATGGCGCCGGAGTGCTCCGGGAACGGAGTTCTGCGTGGACATCGTCGTCAAGGGCCGTAAGACAGAGGTTCCGGAGCGGTTCCGCAAGCACGTGGCCGAGAAGCTGAAGCTGGAGAAGATCCAGAAGTTCGACGCCAAGGTGATCCGTCTGGACGTCGAGGTCTCCAAGGAGCACAACCCCAGGCAGGCAGACCGTTCTGACCGAGTGGAGATCACACTCCGCCACCGGGGGCCGGTCATCAGGGCAGAAGCCGCGGCGACCGACCCGTACGCCGCCCTGGACCTGGCCACCGAGAAGCTGGAGTCCCGTCTACGCCGCCGTCACGACAAGCGCACCTCTCGCCGCGGCAGCGGCCGCATCCCGGCGAGCGAGGTCGCCGACACCGTGCCCGGCGCCGCGGTCCTCAACGGGAACGGGAAGCTGGGTGCCCCGGCCGACGAGGAGCCGGAGGCGCCCGCGGTGAAGAAGGTGGGACCGCTGGACGTGCAGGGCGAGGGCCCGCTCGTCTGCCGCGAGAAGACCCACAAGGCGGCACCCATGTCGCTCGACCAGGCTCTGTACGAAATGGAGCTGGTGGGGCACGACTTCTATCTGTTCGTCGACTCCGACACCAAGCAACCGAGCGTCGTCTACCGGCGGCACGCCTATGACTACGGCGTGATCCACCTGGAGCCCGACCCGTTTGTCGAGGAGCCCCCGCACGGCGCGGGAGGCGCACTCGGAAGCTGAGCGCCCACGCGCGCCCCGTCCCCGGCGACCGGCCGGGGCGGGGCGCGCGGTGAACTCCGCCGCGCCGTGCGGGAGACGGGCGTGCGCCCTTGCCCCGCCCCTTCCGGCCCGTACCGCCTATAGCATGGGCGCCATGACCAACCGGCCTCCTGATCAGCCCGGTTGGCGCTGACGCCGATGACGTCCACGAAGTGGCTGGCTGTGCAGGGGGAGGAACGGATGGCGGACGGCTTCGGGCCGACGATGCCCGACGCGTACCAGGGCTGCGTCGACCGTGCGGGGGACCGCGACGAGGAGCGGCAGGACGAACCGATCCGGGTGCTTGTCGTCGACGACCACGCGCTGTTCCGCCGTGGGCTGGAGATCGTCCTCGCCCAGGAGGAGGACATCCAGGTCGTCGGGGAGGCCGGGGACGGCGCCGAGGCCGTGGAGAAGGCCGCCGACCTGCTGCCGGACATCGTCCTGATGGACGTGCGGATGCCCCGGCGCGGCGGCATCGAGGCCTGCACGGCCATCAAGGAGGTGGCCCCCAGCGCGCGGATCATCATGCTGACGATCAGCGACGAGGAGGCCGACCTCTACGAGGCCATCAAGGCGGGTGCCACCGGCTACCTGCTGAAGGAGATCTCCACCGACGAGGTGTCGACCGCGATCCGCGCGGTGGCCGACGGCCAGTCGCAGATCAGCCCCTCGATGGCGGCCAAGCTGCTGACCGAGTTCAAGTCGATGATCCAGCGCACCGACGAGACCAAGCTGGTGCCCGCTCCCCGGCTCACCGACCGGGAGTTGGAGGTGCTCAAGCTGGTGGCGACGGGCATGAACAACCGGGACATCGCCAAGGAGCTGTACATCAGCGAGAACACGGTGAAGAACCACGTCCGGAACATCCTGGAGAAGCTGCAGCTGCACTCCCGGATGGAGGCCGTGGTCTACGCGATGCGGGAGAAGATCCTGGAGATCCGCTGATCCCCTGATCCGCCCGCCGATCATCAGCCGTCGCGCAGGGCACCCTCCAGCAGTCGCCGCAGCTCGACGTCGTCGCACCGCTCCACGCGGACGTCGGAGCAGCCCACCCACGACGCCGCCTCCCACAGGGCGCGCGCCATCGGTTCGACGGCGGCCCGGCCGTCCATCGAGACCTGGCGCGCCACCAGCGTCGCCCCCTCCCGGCCCGGGTCCACTCGGCCCACGAGCCGTCCCCCGGCCAGCAGCGGCATGGCGAAGTAGCCGTGTACCCGCTTCGGCTTCGGCACGTAAGCCTCCAATCGGTGGGTGAAGCCGAACATCCGCTCGGTGCGCGGCCGGTCCCAGATCAGCGAGTCGAAGGAGGAGAGCAGCGTCGTGCGGTGGCGGCCCCTGGGCGTGGACTCCAGGGCCGCCGGATCGGCCCACGCCGGCTTCGCCCAGCCCTCGACCGCCACCGGCACCAGGCCCGTGTCGGGCAGGACGGCGTCCACCCGGGCGGCCTTGAGCCGGTGGTAGTCGGCGAGGTCGGCGCGGGTCGCGACACCGAGCGCGGCGCCGGCCTGGGCGACCAGCCGGCGGACGCACTCGGCGTCGTCGAGCTCGTCGTGCAGCAGCTCGGCGGGGACGGCGCGTTCGGCCAGGTCGTAGACCCGCTTCCAACCCCGGCGCTCGGTGCACACCACCTCGCCGGTGTCCAGCAGCCACTCGACCGCGATCTTCGTCTCGGACCAGTCCCACCACACGCCGCCGTTCTTGGCGCCGCCCAACTCCGAGGCGGTGAGCGGCCCGTCGGCGCGGAGCCGGTCGCGGACGACGCGGCACGCGCTCTCCATGTCGGCTATCCGGTGCCAGCGGTGGCCGCGCTCGCGGTACGAGCGCCGGCGGAACGCGAACAGCGGCCACTCCTCGATCGGCAGCACACAGGCGGCGTGCGACCAGTACTCGAAGGCACGGCCCCGCGACCAGTACGCCGCCTCGACCCGCTCACGCGGCACCGCCCCGAGCCGGGCGTACGGCACCAGCTCGTGCGATCTGGCCAGTACGGAGATCGTGTCGAGCTGGACGGCGCCCAGCCGGCGCAGCACTCCGGGTACGCCCGCGGCCCGGTCGGGGGCGCCGAGCAGCCCCTGGGCGCGCAGCGCGAGACGACGCGCCTCGTCGGCCGACAGCGTGACGGTGGGAAGCGGTGCGGGGGCGGCCACTGATGTCATGCGGCCACCCTAGGAGCGACCACTGACAACCGGCGCCCGTTCAGGACGAGGGCTTGTCCGAGGAGCCGCCGGCGGGCAGGTAGGGCGTCGCCGTGGGCAGCCCGAGGTCGGCGGGCAGCAGCGCAGCGCCCCAGGCGTCCCGGCGGGTGCCGCGGTGCGCCAGCCGTGAGCGGAGCACACCCTCCATCGTGAAGCCGGCCTTCAGCGCGACCGCCCTGGACGCCTCGTTGCCGACCTCCGCGTACCACTCGAGGCGCTCCACGCCGAGTGCGGTGAACGTCCAGTGGGCCAGCGCCCGCACCGCCTCCACCGTGTAGCCGCGGCCGCGCTGCTCGGGCGCGGTCCAGTAGCCCACCTCGGCGCGCCGCTCGTTCAGCGCGAGCGTGACGAGTCCCACGGTCCCCACCAGGGTGCCGTCCTGGTCGAAGACGCCGAGGTTGTACGCGGTGTTCTCGCGCCAGCCGCCGGGCGCCACCTCCGCGACGAAGGACGTGGCGTGCTCCGGCAGGTAGGGGTCGGGCACGGTGGTCCACCGGCGGATGGCCGGATCCTGACAGGCCGCGTGCAGCGCCTTGGCGTCCTCGGGGCCGAGCGGGCGCAGCAGCAGTCTGTCGGTACGGAGGGTGACGGGTTCCATGCGCCGATTCTTCCGCACTCGCGTTCGGCACCTTCGCGGGGTCCGGCACGTTGGGGGTACAGGGGCGGCCGCCCCTCGCATACGATGGCCGGTGCGGTACGCCCCGACAGCCCTGACAGCGCCGCCGAGCCCCGTCAGGGCGGCGGGACCCGCGCCACCGACCGACCGTGCCAGGCCCGACCGGCAAGGAGACCAGCCCCAGTGTCCGTCTTCAACAAGCTCATGCGTGCAGGCGAAGGCAAGATCCTGCGCAAGCTGCACCGCATCGCGGACCAGGTCAATTCGATCGAAGAGGACTTCGTCGAGCTCTCCGACGCCGAGTTGCGGGCCCTCACCGACGAGTACCGGGAGCGGTACCAGGACGGCGAGAGCCTGGACGACCTGCTGCCCGAGGCGTTCGCCACGGTCCGGGAGGCCGCCAAGCGCGTCCTCGGCCAGCGCCACTACGACGTGCAGATCATGGGTGGCGCCGCGCTGCACATGGGGTACGTGGCAGAGATGAAGACCGGTGAGGGCAAGACGCTCGTCGGTACGCTGCCGGCCTATCTGAACGGCCTGTCCGGCAAGGGCGTGCACCTGATCACGGTCAACGACTACCTGGCCCAGCGCGACTCGGAGATGATGGGCCGGGTCCACAAGTTCCTCGGGCTCGAGGTCGGCTGCATCGTCGCCAACATGAACCCGGCGCAGCGCCGCGCGCAGTACGCCTGCGACATCACCTACGGCACGAACAACGAGTTCGGCTTCGACTACCTGCGCGACAACATGGCCTGGTCGAAGGACGAGCTGGTCCAGCGCGGCCACAACTTCGCGATCGTCGACGAGGTCGACTCGATCCTCGTCGACGAGGCGCGTACGCCGCTGATCATCTCCGGTCCGGCCGACTCCGCGACGAAGTGGTACGGCGACTTCGCCAAGCTGGTGAAGCGGCTGGAGAAGGGCGAGCCCGCGGACCCGCGTCTGCAGAAGCCGGAGACCGGCGACTACGACGTCGACGAGAAGAAGCGCACGGTCGGCATCCACGAGGCCGGTGTCGCCAAGGTCGAGGACTGGCTGGGCATCGACAACCTCTACGAGTCGGTGAACACCCCCCTGGTCGGTTACCTCAACAACGCGATCAAGGCCAAGGAGCTCTACAAGAAGGACAAGGACTACGTCGTCATCGACGGCGAGGTCATGATCGTCGACGAGCACACCGGCCGTATCCTCGCCGGCCGCCGCTACAACGAGGGCATGCACCAGGCGATCGAGGCCAAGGAGGGGGTGGAGATCAAGGACGAGAACCAGACGCTCGCCACGATCACCCTCCAGAACTTCTTCCGCCTCTACGACACGCTCTCCGGCATGACCGGTACGGCCATGACCGAGGCGGCGGAGTTCCACCAGATCTACAAGCTCGGCGTGGTGCCCATCCCCACCCACCGCCCGATGATCCGCAAGGACCAGGCGGACCTGATCTACCGCACCGAGGTCGCGAAGTTCGAGGCGGTCGTCGAGGACATCGTCGAGAAGCACAAGCAGGGCCAGCCGATCCTCGTCGGCACCACCTCGGTGGAGAAGTCGGAGTACCTGTCGAAGCAGCTCAAGGAGCGCGGCGTCAAGCACGAGGTGCTGAACGCCAAGAACCACGAGCGTGAGGCGCAGATCGTCGCGGAGGCCGGCCGTCGCGGCGCCGTCACCGTCGCCACGAACATGGCCGGTCGCGGTACGGACATCAAGCTCGGCGGCAACCCGGACAGCATCGCCGAGGCGGAGCTGCGGGCCAAGGGCCTGGACCCGGACGAGCACCTGGAGGAGTGGGCGGCGGCGCTGCCGGCCGCCCTGGAACGGGCCGAGCAGGCCGTGGCGGAGGAGTTCGAGGAGGTCAAGGGCCTCGGAGGGCTCTACGTCCTGGGCACCGAGCGGCACGAGTCGCGGCGTATCGACAACCAGCTGCGCGGTCGGTCCGGCCGTCAGGGCGACCCGGGCGAGTCCCGGTTCTACCTCTCGCTCGGTGACGACCTGATGCGGCTGTTCAAGGCGCAGATGGTCGAGCGTGTGATGGCGATGGCCAACGTGCCCGACGACGTGCCGATCGAGAACAAGATGGTGACGCGGGCCATCGCCTCCGCGCAGTCGCAGGTCGAGCAGCAGAACTTCGAGATCCGCAAGAACGTCCTGAAGTACGACGAGGTGCTCAACCGGCAGCGCGAGGTCATCTACGGCGAGCGCCGCCGGGTCCTGGAGGGCGAGGACCTCCAGGAGCAGGTGCGGCACTTCATGGACGACACCATCGAGGCCTACGTGCGGGCCGAGACGGTGGAGGGCTTCGCCGAGGACTGGGACCTGGACCGGCTGTGGGGCGCGTTCAAGCAGCTCTACCCGGTGACGGTCAGCGTCGAGGACCTGGAGGAGGAGGTCGGCGACCGCGAGGGGCTGACCGCCGACTTCATCATCGACGCCGTCTGCGAGGACATCCACAACCAGTACGAGACGCGCGAGAAGCAGCTCGGCCCGGAGGTCATGCGGGAGCTGGAGCGCCGCGTCGTGCTGTCGGTGCTGGACCGCAAGTGGCGCGAGCACCTGTACGAGATGGACTACCTCCAGGAGGGCATCGGCCTGCGAGCGATGGCCCAGAAGGACCCGCTGGTCGAGTACCAGCGGGAGGGCTTCGACATGTTCCAGGCCATGATGGAGGGCATCAAGGAGGAGTCCGTCGGCTACCTGTTCAACCTGGAGGTCCAGGTGGAGCAGCAGGTCGAGGAGGTGCCGGTCGAGGAGGCGCGGGCCTCGCTGAGCAAGGAGCAGCCGGAGCCGGCCGGGGCCCGTCCGGCGATCCGCGCCAAGGGTCTGGACGCGCCGCAGCGCCCGGACCGGCTGCACTTCTCGGCGCCCACCGTCGACGGTGAGGGCGGCGTCGTGGAGGGCGACTTCAGCAACGACGGCGGCGCCCGCGCCGGCTCCGACGGCATGACCCGCGCCGAGCGCCGCAAGGCCCAGAAGGGCGGCCGTCGCCGCAAGAAGTGATCTCGCGCCGCACCGCTCGACGAGCGGGCGGCCGGCGGCGTTCTCACGGGCGTGCGCTATCCGACGGCCTCCAGCTCGCCGTCCAGTTCCACCGCGCAACAGCGCCAGCGCAGGTCCGTTCCCCGCTCCAGGCGGAACGCCAGTGCCCGTGACCGCTGCCCGGCCGACACTCTGGCGAACGCCTCGATCGCGCCCGGGCTCGGGCGCGCGCAGCCGACCCGTTCCAGCAGCGGGCCGGGCACTCCGGCGGCGCTGCGCAGTGGGGCCAGCGGGGCCAGGCGCGCGAGCTGGTCGTAGGCGGCGGCGCTGGTGTGGCCGAGCATGCTGTGCACCGGTCGCAGGCCGCTGAGCACCAGCAGGAGGCGTTCGGCGAACCAGTGCTGCGGCAACCGGCCGCGGTGTTGGTGTCGGGCGGTGACGAGGGCGGCCGGGGCGGGACGGCGGC
>NZ_VJYK02000081.1 GCF_007097205.2 Streptomyces alkaliterrae | reverse complement strand
CCCCCGCCCAGCCCGGGCCGCCGAGCCCGCCCGTGCCCGTCCGGCGTGAGCAGCGGCTCTCCGAGCCGGAGCTCGAACTGCTGGAGCACACCACCGTGATGTTCCGGCAGTGGGACGCCCAGTGCGGCGGCGGGCTGCGCCGCAAGGCGGTCGTCGGCCAGCTGCACGAGGTGACCGACCTGCTCCAGGAGGCCCACCCCGAGCCGATCCGGCGGCGGCTGTTCACCGTCACCGCCGAACTGGCCGAACTGGCCGGCTGGATGAGCTACGACGTGGGCATCCAGCCCACCGCGCAGAAGTACTTCGTCCTCGCCCTGCACGCCTCGAAGGAGGCCGGGGACAAGCACTTCGGCGCGTTCGTCCTCAGCAAGATGGCGCGCCAGATGATCCATCTGCACCGTCCGGAGGACGCGTTGGAGCTGGTCCACCTCGCCCAGTACGGCAGCCGGGACGGCGCCACCGCCCGCACCCAGTCCATGCTGCACGCGGTCGAGGCCCGCGCCTACGCGAACATGGGCCAGCCCAAGCAGTGCCACCGCGCCGCCAAGATGGCCGAGGCGGTGTTCGCGGAGGTCAGGGAGCTCGGGGAGGTCGAGGAGATCGCCGCGGGGGAGCGGGAGCCGGACTGGATCGGCTTCTTCTCCGAGGCCGAGCTGAGCGCGGAGACCGCGCACGCCTACCGAGACCTCGCCTACGTCGCCGGACGTAGCCACACCTACGCCAGCCTCGCCCAGCCGGCGATGGAGAAGGCGGTCAAGCTCTTCGCCGCGGAGTGCGAGAGCTCCGAACAGGGCCACCACAGGTCGTATGCGCTGAACCTGGTCGGCATGGCCACCGTGCACCTCCTCCAGAAGGAGCCCGAGCGCTGCGCCGCGCGCACCGTCGAGGCGCTTGAGGTGTCCCGGCGGCTGCGCTCGGAGCGCGTCAACAACCGCATCCGCAGGACGGCGGCCAACGCGGGCCGCGAGTACGGGGACGTCGCCGAGGTCGTCGAGCTGACCGACAAGCTCAGGAAGGCGCTGCCCGAGGACCCCGACACCATGGTGCTGGCGGGCTGACCGCCTCCCGGTGACCGCCGCTCGACCGTCGAAGATTGCGACACGATAACGGACCGGACGCCCTCGGCCCATCGATTCATCCGCGCGTAACACGAGCGCGCCCATCGTCACGGCGGCGAAACATCGCCGGCCATCGAAGGAAACCGGCCTTCGGGAGTGTGTGGGACACCCGCACCCCAGATCCCGCCCGCACGGGTCGTGACTTCGAGGAGACGTCCATTGAATGGCGCGGATACCGCATTCGTACTGATCAGCGCGGCGCTGGTCATGTTGATGACCCCCGGCCTTGCCTTCTTCTACGGCGGCATGGTCAGGGTCAAGAGCGCCCTGAACATGCTGATGATGTCCTTCATCGCACTGGGCGTCTCCAGCGTCCTGTTCGTCCTCTACGGCTACTCGATCGCCTTCAGCGGTGACACCGCCGGCATCGTCGGAAACCTGGACCTCGTCGGCCTGAAGGGGCTCACCCCCGACTCGCTGACCGAGGAAGGCGGCATCCCCGTCTTCGCCTTCGTCCTCTTCCAGATGCTCTTCGCGGTGATCACCCCGGCGCTGATCAGCGGCGCGCTCGCCGACCGCGTCAAGTTCAGCGCCTGGACCCTGTTCATCGCGCTGTGGGTGTCGATCGTGTACTTCCCGGTCGCGCACTGGGTCTGGGCCGAGGGCGGCTGGCTCTACGAGCTGGACGTCATCGACTTCGCGGGCGGCACCGCCGTCCACATCAACGCGGGCGTCGCCGCGCTGGCGGCCGTCCTGGTCGTCGGCAAGCGCATCGGCTTCAAGAAGGACCCGATGCGGCCGCACAACCTGCCCATGGTCGTGCTCGGCGCGGCGCTGCTGTGGTTCGGCTGGTTCGGCTTCAACGCCGGCTCGGCGCTGGCCGCCAACGGCGAGGCCGCCAACATGGCGCTGAACACCCAGGTCGCGACCGCCACCGCGGTGCTCGGCTGGCTGCTGTACGAGCGCATCCGGCACGGCGCCTTCACCACGCTGGGCGCGGCCTCCGGTGCCATCGCCGGTCTGGTGGCCATCACCCCGGCGGGTGCGAGCGTGAACGCGATCAGCGCGATGCTGATCGGTCTTGTCGCCGGTCTGGTCTGCTCCTGGGCCGTCAGCCTCAAGTTCAAGCTCGGCTTCGACGACTCGCTGGACGTCGTCGGCGTCCACCTCGTCGGTGGTGTCATCGGCACCCTGCTGGTGGGCTTCCTCGCCACCGAGACCGGCGGTCTGACACAGTTCGGCAAGCAGGCCCTCGGCGCCGGCTCGGTGATGGTGTTCACCTTCGTGGTCACCTGGATCCTGGCCAAGCTCATCGACGTCACCATCGGCTTCCGGGCCAGTGAGGACGAGGAGACCGCCGGACTCGACCAGGCGTACCACGCGGAGACCGCCTACGACTACAGCCAGGCCGGCGGCTACTCCGGTGGCGCGCCGAGCCCCGCGACCGTCACCGCCTCCGCCGACGCCGCCAACGCCGACGACAAGAAGGTCGACGCATGAAGCTGATCACCGCAGTCATCAAGCCGCACCGCCTCGACGAGGTGAAGGACGCCCTCCAGGCGTTCGGAGTGCAGGGCCTGACCGTCACGGAGGCCAGCGGCTACGGCCGCCAGCGCGGACACACCGAGGTGTACCGGGGCGCCGAGTACACCGTGGACCTGGTGCCGAAGATCCGCATCGAGGTGCTGGTCGAGGACGGCGACGCAGACCAGCTCGTCGAGGTCGTCGTCAAGGCGGCCAGGACCGGGAAGATCGGCGACGGCAAGGTCTGGACCGTGCCGGTGGACACGGCGGTCCGCGTCCGTACCGGTGAGCGCGGCCCCGACGCGCTGTAACCACGACGCGCCCTGACACCGCGCAGGACGCCGACACCGCGCGCCGGTTCCGGGACGGACCACCGCTCGTCCGCCCCGGAACCGGCGCACCAGTCGTTGTCGGCGCCGCCGCCGTCCCCGCCCGCCGCCGACACGCGAGGAGAGCGCAGCGACGATGAGCCAGCCCACGAATCCGCGCAGTACCGAGGACGCCTCCCCCGACACGCCCGACAGCCCCGACGCGCCGGCCCGCCCCGGCTACGCGGCCGACCGGGTACGGCTGCTGGGGTCCCCCACCGGGGGAGCACCGCGCCGCGCCGAACTGGCCGGCCTCACCGACCTCTGGCTCGCCGGCCTGCTCGGCCCGCCCCGGCCCGGCGTCGCCCTCGTCGCGGTCGGCGGCTACGGTCGGCGGGAGCTCTCCCCGCGCAGCGACCTCGACCTGCTCCTGCTGCACGACGGCCGGCTGCCCGGCGCCGAACTGGCCGCGCTGGCGGACCGGCTGTGGTACCCGGTCTGGGACCAGGGCCTGGCGCTCGACCACTCGGTGCGCACTCCCGAGGAGGCCCGGCGCACCGCCGCCGACGACCTCAAGGTCCAGCTCGGGCTGCTGGACGCCCGGCACGTCGCCGGTGACGCCGGCCTCACCGCCCGGCTGCGGACCGAACTGTTCGGCCAGTGGCGCTCCCAGGCCGCGACCCGACTGCCCGAGCTCGAGGAGATGTGCCGGGAACGGGCCCGCCGGCACGGCGAACTCCAGTACCTGCTCGAAGGCGACCTCAAGGAGGCCCGCGGCGGACTGCGGGACGCCACCGCGCTGCGGGCGGTGGCCGCCTCCTGGCTGGCCGACGCGCCGCGAGAGGGGCTGGAACACGCCAGGGCCCGGCTGCTCGACACCCGCGACGCGCTGCAGCTGACCACCGGACGGGCCACCGACCGGCTCTCCCTCCACGACCAGGACCAGGTCGCCGCCGCCCTCGGTCTCCTGGACGCCGACGCCCTGCTACGCCAGGTGAACGAGGCGGCCCGGACGATCTCCTACGCCGCCGACGTCACCTGGCGCGAGGTCAACCGGGTGCTGCGGGCCCGCCGGTCCGGCGCCCCCCGACTGCGCCAGCTGCTCGGCGGCGCCCGCCGCCCCACCGGACCCGAGCGCACACCGCTGGCCGACGGCATCGTGGAACAGGAGGGTGAGGCGGTGCTCGCCCTCGGCGCCCGCCCCGAGAAGGACGCCACCCTCGTGTTGCGGGCCGCCGCCGCGGCGGCGCAGTCCGGCCTGCCGCTCGCCCTCGCCACCGCCCGGCGCCTGGCCGCCGTCGCCCCGAACCTCCCCACGCCCTGGCCCGCGGAGGCGCGCGAGGAGTTCGTGACGCTGCTCGGTGCCGGTGAGGCGACGGTGCCGGTGTGGGAGGCGCTGGAGGCCGAGGGGCTGATCACCGCACTGCTCCCGGACTGGGAGCGGGTGCGCTGTCGCCCCCAGCGCAACGCCGTGCACCGCTGGACCGTCGACCGGCACCTGGTGGAGACCGCCGTCCGGGCCTCCGCGCTCACCCGCCGGGTGCACCGCCCCGACCTGCTGCTCGTCGGCGCGCTGCTGCACGACATAGGGAAGGGCTGGCCCGGCGACCACTCGGTGGTGGGGGAGACCATCGCCCGGGACATGGCCGCCCGGATGGGCTTCCCCGCGCCCGACGTCAGCGTCCTGGGCGCCCTGGTGCGCCACCACCTGCTGCTGGTCGACACCGCGACGCGGCGCGACCTCGACGACCCGGCCACCGTCGCCGCCGTCGCCGAGGCGGTCGGCGACACCGGCACCCTCGAACTGCTGCACGCGCTCACCGAAGCCGACGCGCTCGCCACCGGCCCCGGCGCCTGGTCGGCGTGGCGCGGCTCACTGGTGGCCGAGCTGGTGCGGCGGGCGGCCGCCGCGCTGGCCGGCGGGTCGGTGCCGGCCGCGACGGTCGAGCGGGCACCCACGGCGGAGAGCGAGCGGCTGGCCGTCGAGGCCCGGCGCGTGGGCGGCCCCGTGCTCACCCTGCACGCCCGGGAGGAGGGCCCCCGCACGCCCGACGAGCCGGCGGAGGACGCCACGTCGATCGGCGTCGAACTGCTGGTCGCGCTGCCGGAACGGGCCGGCGCGCTGTCGGCCGCCGCCGGAGTGCTGGCCCTGCACCGGCTCACCGTACGGTCGGCCGACGTCCGCACCCTCGACCCGCTGGGCACCGGCCCGGTGACCGTGCTGAGCTGGCGGGTGGCAGCCGAGTACGGCTCGCTGCCGCAGGCCGACCGGCTGCGCGTCGACCTGGTCCGGGCCTTGGAGGGCACGTTGGACGTCCCGGCCCGGCTCGCCGAACGCGAGCAGGCCTATCGGGGGCGGCGACGCGGACTGGCCGCGCCGCCGCCGGCCGTGAGCATCGCCCCGGGCTCCTCGCGGACGGCCACCGTGATCGAGGTGCGTGCGCAGGACGCCTCCGGACTGCTGCACCGCATCGGGCGGGCGTTGGAGGAGGCCGGCGCGGTGGTGCGCAGCGCGCACATCAGTACCCTGGGCGCCAACGCCGTGGACGCCTTCTACGTCACCGACGCGAAGGGCGAGCCGCTCGAGCAGGCGGACGCCGAACACCTGGCCCGCACCCTCGAACGCGCCCTCGCGCCGTGAGCCGTCCGCCCGTGCGCCGTGCGGCTCGGTCCGGCCGGGCGCCGGGCGGGGGAGACCGCGGGCTGACCGTACCGGCGGCGGGCAGATACCCTTGGGGGTCACGCCGAATGACCGACAAGCTTAAGGATCCGCGACCGCCGTGTTCGACACACTCTCCGATCGCCTGGCAGCGACGTTCAAGAACCTCAGGGGCAAGGGCCGCCTGAGCGAGGCGGACATCGACGCCACGGCGCGCGAGATCCGCATCGCCCTGCTCGAGGCCGACGTCGCACTCCCGGTCGTGCGGTCCTTCATCAAGCAGGTGAAGGAGCGTGCCGCCGGTGCCGAGGTCTCCAAGGCGCTGAACCCCGCCCAGCAGGTCATCAAGATCGTCAACGAGGAGCTGGTCGGCATCCTCGGCGGCGAGACCCGCCAGCTGCGCTTCGCCAAGCGTCCGCCGACGGTGATCATGCTGGCCGGTCTCCAGGGTGCCGGTAAGACGACCCTGGCCGGCAAGCTCGGCCAGTGGCTGAAGGGCAAGGGCCACTCCCCGCTGCTGGTCGCCTGCGACCTCCAGCGCCCCAACGCCGTCAACCAGCTCTCCGTGGTCGCCGAGCGGGCCGGCGTCGGCGTCTACGCGCCGGAGCCGGGCAACGGCGTGGGCGACCCGGTCCAGGTCGCCAAGGACTCCCTCGAGTACGCCCGCTCCAAGCAGTACGACGTCGTCGTCGTCGACACCGCCGGTCGCCTCGGTATCGACGAGGAGATGATGCGGCAGGCCGCCGACATCCGGGACGCGGTCAGCCCCGACGAGATCCTCTTTGTCGTCGACGCCATGATCGGTCAGGACGCGGTCAACACCGCCGAGGCGTTCCGCGACGGCGTCGGCTTCGACGGCGTGGTGCTCTCCAAGCTCGACGGCGACGCCCGTGGCGGCGCGGCGCTGTCCATCGCCCAGGTCACCGGTCGCCAGATCATGTTCGCCTCCAACGGCGAGAAGCTGGACGACTTCGACGCCTTCCACCCCGACCGGATGGCCTCGCGCATCCTCGGCATGGGCGACGTCCTCAGCCTCATCGAGAAGGCCGAGCAGACGTTCAGCCAGCAAGAGGCCGAGAAGATGGCCGCCAAGCTGGCCAAGGGTCCCAAGGAGTTCACACTCGACGACTTCCTGGCGCAGATGGAGCAGGTCCGCAAGATGGGCTCGCTCTCCAAGCTGCTCGGCATGATGCCGGGCATGGGCCAGATGAAGGACCAGATCAACAACCTCGACGAGCGCGACGTCGACCGCACCGCGGCCATCATCAAGTCGATGACGCCGGGCGAGCGGCACGACCCGACGATCATCAACGGCTCCCGGCGCGCCCGTATCGCCCGTGGTTCCGGTGTGGACGTCAGCGCGGTGAAGAACCTCGTCGAGCGCTTCTTCGAGGCCCGCAAGATGATGTCCCGGATGGCCCAGGGCGGCGGCATCCCCGGAATGCCGGGCATGCCCGGGATGCCCGGCATGGGTGGCGGCAAGAAGAAGGGCAAGCCGCAGAAGAAGGCCAAGGGCAAGCGCCGCTCGGGCAACCCGATGAAGCGGCGCGAGGAGGAGCAGGCGGCTGCCGAGCGCCGCGCGGCCGGCGGCGGCGCCTTCGGGCTGCCGGGCGCGGGGGAGAGCGAGGAGTCCTTCGAGCTCCCCAAGGAGTTCAAGGACCTGCTTCCCCCGAAGTGATCCGGCCTGCGCACGGGCCCGTGGTCGGTCGACGACGCCGACCCGGGCCCCTGTCCCGCACCCGTCCCCGCCGCGCGGGTCAGCGCGTGGGGCGGACCCGCGCGACGACGTAGTGGAAGAGGTTCGGCAGCCAGACCGTGCCGTCTGGGCGGGTGTACCCGTGCAGGGTCTCCACCAGCTCCTTGCCGAGCTGCTGCTCGTCGGTGCTCCGCAGCGCCGCGCCGTAGAAGCCGGTCGACAGCAGCCCGCGCACCGCGCTCTCCACGTCCGGATAGCCGAACGGGCAGTCCACCTCGCCGGCCTCCGCCGGCTCCAGCCCGGCCCGCCGCGCCAGCTCCTCCAGCTGCGCCCGGCCCCCGGGGCGCCAGCCGCAGCCGTCCTGCGGCTGATGTCCCGGGGTGAGCCGCTGCGCCACCCGCAGGGCCGCCGCGGCGGCACAGCGCTCGGCCGCGCCCCAGCCGGCGAGCACCACCGGAGCGCCCACCTCGCTGCGCTCCGCCGCCGCCGCCAGCGCGACCGGGTCCGCGACCCCGTCGAACGCCGTCACCAGCGTGTACGTACGGCCCGCGGGCAGCTCCTGCGGGCCGCCGGGCAGCAGCTGGACCGACCAGGACTTGGCGCCCCACTGCGGTTCGGGCGTCAGCCTCATCCGGGCCAGCGCCAGCCGGGCCTCGTCCGTGTCGATCCCGACCACCCGGGCACCGCGCGCCGCGGCCAGCAGCAGGGCCAGTCCCGACCCGCAGCCCAGCCCCAGCAGCCGGGTGTCCGCTCCCACGCCCAGCCGCTCGTACACCGCCTCGTACAGCGGTACGAGCATGCGTTCCTGGATCTCCGCCCAGTCCCTCGCGGTCCTGAGCAGCTGCTGATGGGCGAGCGTTGTTGTCATGTGTGCGCCCCTGTCGCCGATGGGTCCGTCGCAGACTCCGCCGTCAAAGCCGATGTTCGGGCCGTTCGGTGTGAAGGCCGTCGGTGTGCGGGCCGTCCTGGGAAGGCCGTCAGTCCCCCGGTGTGCGCGGTGGTCGCGCCCGGACGGGCACGCCTCCTGAAGACAGGAAAATGCCGAATCCGCTCCGCGTCCAGTGGGCGCGGCGCGTGTGTCTCTCATCCCGGGCGCTTTCCCGGGGGGATTTCCCGACGGGCGCCGCGCGTTTCGTACGGTAGCCCCCGGTTCACGCTCCGGCGTCGCGCGGCCGTACCATGCGGGCCATGGCTCACGCACCCGTGCTCACCCCGCAGGCGGAGGACTTCCCCCGCTGGTACCAGGACCTCGTCAACAAGGCCGAGTTGGCCGACAACGGCCCGGTGCGCGGCACGATGGTGGTGCGCCCGTACGGGTACGCGCTGTGGGAGCGCATGCAGCGCGAGATGGACGACCGGATCAAGGCCGCCGGCGCGGAGAACGCCTACTTCCCGCTCTTCATCCCGCAGTCCTACCTGACCCGGGAGGCCGAGCACGTCGAGGGCTTCGCGCCCGAACTGGCCGTGGTCACCCACGGTGGCGGCAAGGAGCTGGAGGAGCCCGTCGTCGTCCGCCCGACCTCGGAGACCATCGTCAACGAATACTTCTCCAAGTGGGTGCAGAGCTACCGCGACCTGCCGCTCCTGGTCAACCAGTGGGCGAACGTCGTCCGCTGGGAGATGCGTCCCCGCGTCTTCCTCCGAACGAGTGAGTTCCTGTGGCAGGAGGGCCACACCGCTCACGCCACGTACGAGGACGCCCGCGACTACGCGGCGCGCATCCACCGCGAGGTGTACGCGGACTTCATGGAAGGCGTGCTCGCCGTCGACGTCGTACTGGGCCGCAAGACGCCCAGGGAGCGTTTCGCGGGCGCCGTGAACACGCTCACCCTCGAGGGGATGATGCGGGACGGCAAGGCCCTCCAGCTGGGCACCAGCCACGAACTGGGCCAGAACTTCTCCCGCGCCTTCGGCACCGACTTCCTCACCCGCGAGGGGACCCGCGAGCTGGTCTGGCAGACCTCCTGGGGCACCTCCACCCGCATGGTCGGCGGACTGATCATGACGCACGGCGACGACCGGGGGCTTCGGGTACCGCCCCGGCTGGCCCCCGTCCAGGTGGTCGTGCTCGCGGTCAAGGGCGACGACGAGGTGCTGGCCAAGGTCAGGGAGATCGGCGACCGGCTCACCGCCGCCGGACTGCGGGTGCGAGTGGACGACCGCACCGACACCCCCTTCGGCCGCCGGGCGGTCGACTGGGAGCTCAAGGGCGTGCCGCTGCGCGTCGAGGTCGGCCCCCGGGACCTGGCCAAGGGCACGGCGATACTGGCCCGCCGCGTCCCCGGCGGGAAGGAGCCGGTGCGGATCGAGGACCTGCTCGTCGAGCCCGCCCTGCTGCACCGGATCCTGGACGAGGACCAGGCCGAGCTGCTGCGGCAGTCCCGCGAGCTGCGGGAGTCCAGGACCGAGGACGTGCGCACCGCCGCCGAGGCCGCCGAGGTCGCCACGGCCGGCGGCTGGGCCCGGGTGCCGTGGTCCGAACTGGGCACGGAGGGGGAGGCGCGGCTGGCCGAACGGTCGGTGTCGGTGCGCTGCCTGGTAGCCGAGGACGGCTCCGTGCCCGCCTCCGACGACGAGCCGGGCAGCGTCGCGGTCGTCGCGCGAGCCTACTGATCCCGTACCACACCGTGTGATGTGGGTAGATGTGCGACTCCTCACCGGTTCGGCGCACGCGCCCTCGTACGGGTCCATCACGCCGAACTGACTGGTACGGGCAAAATATTTGGGATGCCCGGTAATCGGAACACCGGCGGGGGCCCGCTCGTTGTTCACGACGTGAGCACGACACCACCAGTCCTGGCCGCCGAACTCGCAGCCGCGTGGAGCGACATCCAGCGCCACCACCCGGAGCTGCCCGACCTGGCCGCGCCCGAATCACTCATCGGGGAGTCGTCGTCCGCCTGCGGCGCCGAGCTCTCCTTCGAAAGACTGCTGCACGAGGCAGTCCACGGCATCGCCGCCGCCCGCGGCATCCGGGACACCTCGAGAGCGGGCCGCTACCACAACCGCCGCTTCCTCGCGGTGGCCGAGGAGCTCGGCCTCCAGCACGCCTCCGAGCCCCATCCCAGCAGCGGGTTCTCACTCGTCTCGATGACACCCGAGTGCCGCAAGCGCTACCGGGCGACGGCCGAGCGGCTGCGGCGCGCCCTGCGCGCCCACACCGTGGCCACCCGCGGGGACAGCTCCCGCAGCTTCCGCGGTCCGGCCGCCAGGCACGGCTCGTCCGGCGGCGGTGTGCGGGTCAAGGCCGTCTGCGACTGCGGGCGCAACGTCCGCGTCGTCCCCTCGGTGCTCGCCCAGGCGCCGATCATGTGCGGCGCCTGCGGCAAGCAGTTCCGCATCCCCGAGCGGGAGGCCGTCGGGGTCGGGTGAGCCCGACCGCGGGCTGAGGCCGTCGGGACCGCGCCGCCTGGCCGGTTCCTGCCCGGCCACTGCCCGGTGTCTGCCCGGTGTCTGCCCGATTCCGGTCCGGGGCCGCCCGTATGGCACAATGGGCGGCTGTACTCGACAGCCGTCCAGGACCCCTCTCTCCTCCGGCTGACGCGTCCATCGGGCACTCGGGTACCACAACCCCACGTGGCATTCCGGTGCCCAACCACGTCAAGACCAGGAGACACCACACCCGTGGCAGTCAAGATCAAGCTGAAGCGTCTGGGCAAGATCCGTTCGCCTCACTACCGCATCGTCGTCGCCGACTCCCGTACCCGCCGTGACGGCCGGGCCATCGAGGAGATCGGTCTGTACCACCCGGTGCAGAACCCCTCGCGTATCGAGGTCGACTCGGAGCGTGCCCAGTACTGGCTGAGCGTCGGCGCGCAGCCGACCGAGCCCGTCATGGCCATCCTCAAGGTCACCGGCGACTGGCAGAAGTTCAAGGGCCTGCCGGCCCCGGAGCCGATGAAGGTCGCCGAGCCGAAGGCCGACCACAAGGGCCTGTTCGAGGCCGCCACCAAGGCCGCGGGCGACGAGCCCAAGGGTGAGGCCATCACCCCCAAGGCCAAGAAGGCCGACAAGGCCGCCGACGCCGAGGACAACTCGGCTGAGTCGACCGAGGCCTGAGCATGCTCGAGGAGGCCCTTGAGCATCTGGTGAAGGGCATCGTCGATCATCCCGACGAGGTGCAGGTCGAGTCACGCAACCTGCGCCGTGGCCGGGTGCTGGAGGTCCGGGTCCACCCCGACGACCTCGGCAAGGTCATCGGCCGCAGCGGGCGCACCGCCCGGTCACTGCGGACCGTCGTGGGAGCGCTCGGTGGCCGTGGAGTGCGCGTCGACCTCGTCGACGTGGACGACATCCGCTGACGCGCCGACGCGACTCCGCGCGGTAGCGGAACACGCGGAACACACAGCACCACCGGCACGGGCCGGGGAGGCCGACCTCAGAGGTCCGGCGTCCCCGGCCCGTGCCCGCGTTGCCGCCGGTGCCGCTCGCACCGGTGGCGCCGTGCCCGAGCCCGCCGGGCCCGGGCACGCAACACGAGAGACCCAGCCGACACCCAGCCGACAAGGAACCCAGGGAAGTGCAGCTCGTAGTCGCGCGCATCGGTCGCGCTCACGGCATCAGGGGCGAGGTCACGGTCGAGGTCCGGACGGACGAGCCGGAACTGAGGCTCGCGCCCGGCGCCGTCCTCGCAACCGACCCCGCCGAGCGGGGGCCCCTGCGGATCGAGACCGGGCGGGTGCACAGCGGCCGGCTGCTGCTGCGCTTCGCCGGTGTCGGCGACCGCGGCGCCGCCGAGGCCCTGCGCAACACCCTGCTCATCGCCGAGGTCGACCCGGAGGAAGTCCCCGAGGACCCGGACGAGTACTACGACCACCAGCTGATCGACCTCGACGTCGTCACCACCGAGGGCGTTCACGTGGGACGCATCGAGGAGATCTCCCACCTGCCCGGCCAGGACCTCCTCGTGGTGCGCCGCGCGGACGGCGGCGAGGTGCTGGTGCCGTTCGTCGAGGAGATCGTCCCGGAGATCGACCTCGCGGAGCAGAAGGCCGTCATCGCTCCGCCGCCCGGCCTGCTCGACGAGAGCGAGGCGCGGTGAGGATCGACGTCGTCACCATCTTCCCCGAGTACCTGGAACCGCTGAACGTCTCCCTCGTCGGCAAGGCCCGGGCGCGCGGCCTGCTCGACGTACGGCTGCACGACCTGCGGAACTGGACGCACGACCGGCACAACACCGTCGATGACACGCCGTACGGCGGCGGGCCCGGCATGGTGATGAAGCCCGAGCCGTGGGGCGAGGCGCTGGACGAGATCGCCGCCTCCGGGGCCGACGGCTCCGGGGAGGGCAGGCCCGTCATCGTCGTGCCCACCCCCTCGGGACGGCCGTTCACCCAGCGGCTGGCCGAGGAGCTGGCCACCCGCCCGTGGCTCGTCTTCACCCCCGCCCGCTACGAGGGCATCGACCGCCGGGTGGTCGAGGAGTACGCCGAGCGCTACGAGGTGTGGGAGGTGTCCATCGGCGACTACGTGCTCGCCGGCGGCGAGGCGCCGGTGCTGGTGATGGTCGAGGCCGTCGCGCGACTGCTGCCCGGTGTGCTCGGCAACGCCGAGTCGCACCGCGACGACTCCTTCGCCACTGGCGCCATGGCCAACCTGCTGGAGGGCCCCGTCTACACCAAGCCGCCGCGGTGGCGCGGACGGGACGTCCCCGACGTGCTGCTCAGCGGGCACCACGGCCGCGTCGAGCGCTGGCGCCGCGACCAGGCGATCGCCCGGACCGCCGCCAACCGCCCCGACCTGCTGCGCTCCTGCGACCCGGCGACACTGGACAGGCACGACCGGGCGATGCTCGCCGCGCTCGGCTGGCACCAGGGCCCGGACGGCCGATTTGGGCCACCGGGGGAGACCGTGGAAGAATGAGCCGCTGCTCCACGCCCGGCGCGCGACCCTGCCACAGGGGGACCGACGCCCGCCGAGGCCGGGGCGCCCACTATCACCATCCAGACACTTCCGTCGATGACCTGTGGCATCGGCGAGGAAAGCAGACGAACATGTCCCACGTTCTCGACATCGTCGACGTCGCGTCGCTGCGCGACGACATCCCGGCCTTCCGCCCGGGCGACACCGTCAACGTCCACGTCCGCGTCATCGAGGGCAACCGCTCCCGTGTCCAGCAGTTCAAGGGCGTTGTCATCCGCCGCCAGGGCTCGGGCGTCCGTGAGACCTTCACCGTCCGCAAGGTCAGCTTCGGCGTCGGCGTCGAGCGCACCTTCCCGGTTCACACCCCGGTGGTGGAGAAGATCGAGCTGGTGACCCGTGGCGACGTCCGCCGCGCCAAGCTGTACTACCTCCGTGAGCTGCGCGGCAAGGCCGCGAAGATCAAGGAGAAGCGCGAGAACTGAGCCCGCGCGCGGGTGGGCGGGACGATCCCGCTCACCCGAACAGGTCGGTCGGTCCTCCCGCACGAGCCCGGTTAGGCTCTGTGTTCGATGGAGAACGACCAGCCACGGCTTCCGGAGCGCGACCGCGACCCGTCCCCGCAGAGGGGGCAGGGCCCGCGGTCGCGCTTCGTGCGTACGGGGGCTGTCCTCGCGGTCCTCGTCCTGGTGTACGCGACCTTCAGCGGCCTCGTGGCCCAGCCGTACGCGGTACCCACCGGTTCGATGGAGAACACGCTCAGACCGGGCGACCGGATCCTGGTGAACAAACTGGCCTACCGTTTCGGCAACCATCCCGCGCGCGGGGACGTTGTGGTCTTCGACGGCGGTGACACCTTCGGCTCGACCGGCCGGGAGAGTGACCCGCTGTCGCGACTACTGCGTTCGGCGGGGGCGTCCGTTGGACTTGTGCCGCCGGCGGGTAGTGAGTACGTCAAACGTGTCGTCGGGACCGGCGGCGACCGGGTCAGGTGCTGCGACGCACGGGGGAGGATCGAGGTGAACGGTCAGCCGATCGAGGAGCCCTACCTGCGGCCCGGGCCGTCCGGTGCGCCCGGCAGAGCCTCCGCCGTCCCCTTCGACGTGGTCGTCCGGCCCGGACGGCTGTGGGTGATGGGAGACCACCGCGACGGCTCCGAGGACTCCCGGCACTTCCTCGGTTATCCCGGAGGCGGCACCGTGCCGGTCGAGCGGGTGATCGGACGGGTGGAGACCGTGCTGTGGCCGCTGGGGCGGGCCGGCGGTCTGGGGAGCCCGCATGGGTAGGCGGGGCAGGCCCAGGGCGTCCCGCCGCGATGCTTCCGGCGCCTCCTTCGACCGGCCGGCCGCCGGTGGCACCCTGCGGGGGCCCGGCGAGGGCCGCGCGGACCGCCGCCGCGCCGCCAAGCGCATCCGGCGGCGTCGCCGGCTCTCCGCCACCAAGGAGATCCCGCTGCTCATCGGGGTGGCGCTGCTGATCGCCCTGGTGCTCAAGACCTTCCTGGTGCAGGCTTTTGTCATTCCCTCCGGGTCGATGGAACAGACGATCAAGATCGACGACCGGGTGCTCGTCGACAAGCTCTCCCCGTGGTTCGGCTCCCGACCGGAGCGCGGCGACGTGGTGGTCTTCAAGGACCCCGGAGGCTGGCTGGAGGGCGAACAGCTCCCCAAGGGGGACGACCCGCCGGTGATCAAGCAGGGCAAGCAACTGCTCACCTTCATCGGCCTGCTGCCCTCCGACGACGAACAGGACCTGATCAAGCGGGTCGTCGCGGTCGGCGGCGACACCGTCCGCTGCTGCGACGAACAGGGCCGCATCACCGTCAACGACGTGCCGCTCGACGAGCCCTATCTGCATCCGGGCAACCAGCCTTCCAAGATGCCCTTCGACGTCGAGGTCCCCCAGGGGCGCATCTTCGTGCTCGGCGACCACCGGGAGAACTCCGCCGACTCCCGTTTCCACCTCGACGAACCGGGGCAGGGAACGGTCTCGGAGGACCTGGTCGTCGGAAAAGCCGTGGTGATCGCCTGGCCCTACTCGCACTGGCGGCGGCTCGAGGAGCCCGGCACGTACGCGTCCGTGCCCGACCGCCGCGCTCCCCGGGGCGGTGCGGCCGACGCCGAGCCCGGCGTGGAGCGTTCCGACGCCGGCGTGAGGGACAATCTCCTGGTGCCTCTCCCGAGCCCTGCGGAACTCCCGCTCGTTATGGGAGTGGTGGGCCTGCGCCGATTGTCGGCCAGGCGGCAGAGCGGTGTAAGGAGTGGATGTGGGGGACTTGGCGGTCGGCGCACGGTCCGGTTCGGGCGAGGACGGTCCCGAGGAACGGTCGGGCGACCGACACCGCGAGCAACCGGCAGAGGCCGACGACCGGCAAGGGGCTACGGCTGACGAGCCCGCCGCCGGTGGCAGCGGCGGTCGCCGCTCCAAGGCCAAGAAGCAGCGGTCGTTCTGGAGAGAGCTGCCGCTGCTGATCGGCATCGCGCTGGTGTTGGCACTGGTGATCAAGACCTTCCTCCTTCAGGCCTTCTCCATTCCGTCGAACTCGATGCAGAACACCCTCCAGAAGGGTGACCGGGTACTCGTCGACAAGCTGACGCCGTGGTTCGGCTCCACCCCGGACCGCGGCGAGGTGATCGTCTTCAACGACCCGGGCGGCTGGCTCGACAATCCCCACGTCAAGGAGAACTTCCTCCAGAAGGGGCTCAGCTTCATCGGCCTGATGCCCTCCGCCAACGAGCAGGACCTCATCAAGCGGGTCATCGCGGTCGGCGGGGACACGGTGGAGTGCAAGCCCGGCGGCAGCGTGACCATCAACGGCCGGACGCTGGACGAGACCTCCTACCTCTTCCCCGGCAACGTCCCGTGCGAGCGTGAGGGCTTCGGGCCGATCGAGGTGCCCGAGGGCCGCCTGTGGGTCATGGGCGACCACCGGCAGGACAGCCTGGACTCCCGGTTCCACCAGGAGCTGCCCGGCGGCGGCACGATCTCCGAGGACGACGTCGTCGGGCGGGCCGTGGCCATCGGCTGGCCGCCCAACCGCTGGGGCACGCTGCCGGTGCCCGACGCCTTCGGCAAGGACCTCAGCGTGGCGGCCGGCGCCGCCCCGGCCGCCCTCGGCGTGCTGGGCGCTCTGCCCGTCGTGCTGTGGCGCCGCCGCAGGCTGCTGAGCGACGCCCGACCGACGGACTGAACTGACGCTCCCGGCGGCGGGCCGCGCCCGCCGCCGAGGGGGCCGGGAAGCGAGCGCACGTGAGCACGAGGACGGATCGGACGTCGGGTGGACGCGGTCGGGTGGGGCATGCGATCTCCTCACTGGCGGTTGCTCTGGGGTGTGTTTTCTTCCTCGGCGGCTTCGCGTGGGGGGCGTACGTCTACCAGCCGTACACCGTGCCCACCGACTCGATGGCGCCGACGGTCGGCGCCGGAGAGCGGGTGCTCGCCCAGCGGATCGGCGGCGAGGACGTCCGCCGGGGCGACGTCGTCGTCTTCGAGGACCCCGGCTGGGGCGACCTCCCGATGCTCAAGCGGGTCGTCGCCGTCGGCGGCGACCGGGTCGAGTGCTGTGACGACCAGGGGCGGCTGAGCGTCAACGGGCGAGCGCTCGACGAGCCGTACGTCAGCGGCCGGGGCCCGGCCTCCCCGGTCGAGTTCACCGCCCGGGTCCCGCGTGACGGGCTTTTCCTCCTCGGGGACAAGAGGGACAGTTCGCTGGACTCCCGCGAGCACCTCGACGACGCCCACCAGGGTTCCGTCGGCCGCGACACCGTGCGCGCCAGGGTCGACGCGACCGTGTGGCCCTTCGGCAGCGCCGGCGCCGTAGTGCGTCCCGAAGGCTTCCGCGAGATGCCCGGCGGTGTCTCCCGTCCCGGCCCCTGGAACGCCGTGCTCTGGACCTGCGGCGCGGGCGCCGCCCTGATACTTGCCGGAGCCGTCTACGGACCGTTTGCGCGGCGCGGCGGACGGCGCGGCAGCCCCTGACGCACAATGGGGGCACGCACGGCTGAAGGGGAACACGCCATGAGCGCCGAGGATCTCGAGAAGTACGAGACCGAGATGGAGCTGAAGCTCTACCGGGAGTACCGAGACGTCGTCGGGCTGTTCAAGTACGTGATCGAGACCGAACGGCGCTTCTACCTCACCAACGACTACGAGATGCAGGTGCACTCCGACCAGGGTGAGGTCTTCTTCGAGGTCTCCATGGCCGACGCCTGGGTGTGGGACATGTACCGGCCGGCCCGCTTCGTCAAGCAGGTCAGGGTGCTGACCTTCAAGGACGTGAACATCGAGGAGCTCAACAAGAGCGACCTCAATCTTCCCGAGGACAGCGGCTTCAGCGGCTGACCCCGGCGCCCGACCGCGAGGCGGAGGAGCCACCGCCCGCGGACCACCGGGATCGCCGGTGGGGCGAGCGGACGCCGGCACGTGCCGGACGGGCGCTGCTCCAGTGATAACCGCTGACACGTCGGTCATGCCTGCCAGGCGGCCGGTTCCCCTGATCGGGTGGCCGAGTTATCCACAACCGGCGAGTTATCCACCGATTCCGCTCAAGATCCACTTCTTTCCGCCTGTTGCGCCACTCTCAGGGCCGGAGGTGGAAACGATGAACGCACGAGGTGGGCTCTGCCGCTATGGGGAGGACCTGGCCGCCCGGCGGCTGCGAAAGGCCGGAATGGCCATCCTGGAGCGCAACTGGCGCTGCCGTGAGGGCGAGCTTGACATCGTCGCCCGGCAGACCGACACCCTGGTGATCTGCGAGGTCAAGACCCGCCGCGCCGGCGGCCCGGAACCCGCGCTCGCGGCCGTGGGCCCGCGGAAGACCGCGCAGCTCCGCCGCCTGGCGGCCCGCTGGCTGAGCGAGCGCTGGATCGACAGGTACGGCGCGCTGCCGTCCGGCGGTGTCCGGCTGGACGTCGTCGCGATCACGCTGCCCCCGCGCGGCGCGCCCTGTGTGGAGCACGTCCGGGGAGTCGGCTGACATGGGCTTCGCCAGGACGTGCTCGGTCGCGCTCGTCGGCGTCGAGGGGGTGCTGGTCGAGGTCCAGGCCGACCTCGAACCGGGCGTCCCCGGCTTCACTCTCGTCGGGCTGCCCGACAAGTCCCTCAGCGAGAGTCGGGACCGGGTACGGGCCGCGCTGGTCAACTCGGGCGTCCAGTGGCCGCAGAAGAAGCTCACCGTCGGCCTCAGCCCGGCCTCCGTGCCCAAGGGCGGCTCGGGCTTCGACATCGCTGTGGCCTGTGCCGTCCTCGGCGCGGCCGAACGCATCGACCCACGCCAGCTCACCGAGCTGATGATGATCGGCGAGCTGGGTCTGGACGGCCGGGTGCGGCCGGTGCGGGGCGTGCTGCCGGCCGTGCTCGCGGCCGCCGACGCCGGCTACCGCCAGGTCGTGGTACCCGAGCAGACGGCCTCCGAGGCGGCGCTGGTGCCCGGCGTCGCCGTGCTCGGAGTCCGCAGCCTGCGCCAGCTCATCGCCCTGCTCAGCGACGAGCCGCCGCCCGACGAGGAACCGGCACCGACACCGGAGGGCGCCTCCGACCTCGCCCTCGCCGGTCTTGCCGTCCCAGGCGGGGGACACGCCGCACTGCTTCCCGCCGCCTCCCGCCCGCCCGACCTCGCGGAGGTGGCCGGCCAGCACGCCGCCAGACGTGCGCTGGAGGTCGCCGCCGCCGGCCGGCACCACCTGTTCCTCAAGGGTCCGCCTGGCGCCGGGAAGACGATGCTCGCCGAGCGGCTGCCCGGGCTGCTGCCGCCGCTGACACCCGAGGAGTCCCTGGAGGCGACGGCGGTGCACTCCGTCGCGGGGGTGCTGCCGCCGGGTCAGCCCCTGGTGTCCAGGCCGCCGTACTGCGCGCCGCACCACTCCGCCAGCATGGCGTCCCTGATCGGCGGCGGCACGGGTCTGCCGAGACCGGGCGCGGTCTCCCTCGCCCATCATGGCGTGCTCTTCCTCGACGAGGCCGCCGAGTGCGGTGCCCGGGTGCTGGACGCGCTGCGTCAGCCGCTGGAGTCCGGTCAGGTGATCGTCGCCCGCGCCAACGGCATGCTGAGGCTGCCCGCCCGACTGCTCCTCGTCCTGGCCGCCAACCCCTGCCCGTGCGGCCGACACGGCACGACGGCGGGGGAGTGCGAGTGCCGGCCCGCGTCGGTGCGCAGGTACCGGGCGCGGCTGTCCGGCCCGCTGCTGGACCGGGTCGACCTGCGGGTGAGCGTGGAGCCGGTATCCCGGTCGGAGCTGCTGGCCGGCGCCCGGGCGGCGGAGAGCACCGAGGCGGTCGCCGCCAGGGTCGCCTCGGCGCGGGAGCGCGCGGCGGCCCGCCTGACCGGGACGCCGTGGCGGACGAACAGCGAGGTGCCGGGGCACGAGCTGCGCACCCGCTGGCCGCTGCCCGCGGGCGCTCTGACGGACGCGGAGGACGACATGGAGCGCGGCTTCCTGACCGCTCGCGGCCTGGACCGGGTCCTGCGGGTCGCCTGGACCCTCGCCGACCTCGCCGGCCGGGATCGACCGGAGCGGCGCGACGTGGCGGCCGCGCTGGAGCTCCGCACGGGCATCAGCCGCGGCACCCCGGCCGGGGGCCGACGATGACCGCCGAGCCCGAGCCCGAGCCCGAGCCCCAGCCCGAGCCCCAGCCTCAGCCCGAGCCCGAGCCCGAGCCCCAGCCCGAGCCCGAGTGGGACCCGGGCGGGCGGGAGGCGGCA
>NZ_VJYK02000080.1 GCF_007097205.2 Streptomyces alkaliterrae | reverse complement strand
CGCGTCGGGTGGCGGGCCGGTCGGGCGGGGAGGACAGTACGAGGTGGGCGTTGGTGCCGCCGAGGCCGAAGCTGGAGACGCCCGCCAGCACCCGCCCCCGCGGCAGTCTGGCAGCGGCTCCGGCGAGCCGGAACCCGTGGTCGGCCAGGCGCAGTTCGGCGTTCTCCGCACCGCCCGGGGTGCCGGGCAGCGTCCGTCGTTCCAGCGCGAGGGCCGTCTTGACGAGTCCGGCGATGCCGGCGGCGCCCTCCAGGTGGCCGAGGTTCCCCTTGACCGAGCCGAGGAGCGCGGGTCTGGAGCGTCCGGCGTGCACGTCGCCGAGCGCCCGCACCTCGATCATGTCGCCGAGCCGGGTGCCGGTGCCGTGCCCCTCGACGAAGTGCAGATCGCCGGCTTCGACTCCGGCCTGCCGGTAGGCGGTGCGCACCACCTCGGCCTGGGCGAAACGGTTGGGGGCGGTCAGCCCGTTGCTGCGGCCGTCGGAGCCGACCGCGCCGCCCTCGATGACCGCGTAGACCCGCTGGCCGTCGGCGAGCGCGTCGGCGAGTCGGCGCAGCACCACGACGGCGACGCCCTCGCCCCTGCCGATGCCGTCCGCGTCGGCGGCGAACGGCTTGCAGCGGCCGTCGGCGGCGGCCAGCCCGGCCTGCCGGTAGAAGATCGACAGGGCGGGGGTGAGGATGAGGTTGACGCCGCCGACCAGCGCGGTGTCGACCTCTCCGGCGCGCAGTCCCGTACAGGCGAGCTGGACGGCCACCAGCGAGGAGGAGCAGGCGGTGTCCACCGCCATGCTCGGGCCCTTCAGGTCGAGGTGGTAGGAGAGCCGGTTGGCGGCCATGCAGTAGCCGTTGCCGCTGCCCCGGTGGGTGGTCATGGCGCGGTGGTCGGCGAGGTGCAGGTTGGCCCACTCGCTGGACATGACACCGACGTGCACGCTGGCGTGGCCGCCGGCGAGCGAGGCGGGGCTGACGCCTGAGTCCTCCACGGCCCGCCAGGCGGTCTCCAGCAGCAGCCGCTGCTGCGGGTCCATGCCGGCCGCCTCGACGGGCGAGACACCGAAGAAGCGGTGGTCGAAGGCGTCGGCGTCGTCGATCAGCGAGACGGGCGTCTCGGCGCCCGCCGGCTGGTCGTGCCCGGTCCGCCACCGTGCCGGGGGCACGGGTCGGGCGGTGACCTCGCCGGTGGTCAGCAGCCGCCAGAAGGCCTCCCGGTCCCCGGCGCCGGGGAAGCGGCAGTCGATGCCGACGATCGCGACGGCCCGTTCGGGTGCGTTCACGAGGCGCCGCCGGTGAGTTCGGCGTGGAGGTGCTTGGCGAGCGCGTCGACGGTCGGGTGGTCCCAGGCGACGGTCGGCTCCACGACCAGCCCGTAGTGGTCCTCCACGTCGCCGCACAGGCTCAGCACGTACACGGAGTCCAGGCCCAGCTCGGCCAGCGGCACATCCGGGTCGACGTCGGCGGCGGGGATCTCCCGGTACTCGGCGACCCGCTCGATCAGCCAGTCGACGACCTCGTCGACGTGGGCGGGCGTGGCGGTGCTCTCGGAGGTGTTCACGGAAGGACTCCTGTGTTCTCTGGTCGGCTGTGTTCTCTGGTCGGCTCAGGCCGGCCGGCGGGCGACGGGCTCGGGGTCGATGTCGAGGCTGACGCCGGTGGCGACGCGGTGCTCCAGCTCGCCGTACAGCGCGTCGAGCGGGGCGGTGTCACGCGGCTCGGGGAGCCGTCCGGAGCGTCGGCCGATCCGTTCGAGCACGGCGCGCAGCCAGCGCGGGTCGGGTGTGCCGCCGGTCGGGCCGGTGCGGGTGGCCGTGCCGACGCAGGCGGCGGCGGCCAGCAGCCAGGCGTAGCGTTCGGTGAGCGCCAGCGCCCGGTGGTCGGCGGCCACTCCCCTGGCGGCGGGCGGCAGCGCGGCCGACTCGGCGCGCACGGCGTCGAGTTCGGCGCGCAGCCCGGTGGCGAGGGGGGCCAGTCCGGGGTGGGGGTCCGCGTCGTCCAGGGCGTGGGCGAGCACGGTCAGCAGCGGGTCCTCTCGGCTGCCGCGCAGGCGGAGCGCGGCCGGGTCGAGCGGCGGCGTCGGGGAGTCGTCGAAGAGTGCCGGGTCGGCGGGCGGTCCGGTCAGTCGCAGCCCGGGCAGTTCGGGCAGCACGGTCAGCTGGCAGCTCACGCCCCCGGCGTGGCCGATGCTGAGCCCGGCGATGTCCCGCAGGTGCTTGCCGACGAACGCGTACTCCCCCTCCCGCAGGTAGCTGCGGGCGCCGAGCAGGACGGCGAGGTCGGTCAGCGCGTCCTCCACCAGACGCGGCACGAGGTACTTGGCGGTCGCCGCGTAGCGCCCGGCCGCCGCCGGATGCAGGTGCAGTGCGCGGGCGGCGGCCCGGGCGAGCGCGCCGGCCACCTGGAGGTCGGCGAAGGCACCGGCGAGCAGCGACCGGGCGTGCGGCAGCGCGCTCACCGGCCGCCCGTACAGCACCCGTTCGGTGGCGAAGCGGTGCACGCCGAACAGCGCCGCCTCCAGCAGCGCGGTGCCCGCGCCGGCGGTGACGCACCGGCTGACCTGGAAGGAGCGCAGCGCGACGGACGAGCCCTCGCCGAGCCCGCCGAGCAGCGCGTCGGCGGGCACCGGGCAGCCGTCGAACTCGAAGCCGCCGAGGCGGCAGCCGGCCAGTCCCGAGGTGCGCAGCCGGGGCAGGCGGCGGAAGGTGTCGTCGGGCAGCGCGGTCAGGTCGGCCAGCAGGATCAGCGAGTGGTCCCGGCCGGTGGGGCGGGAGGCCCAGGGCGTGGTGCGGGCGAAGACGACGGCTCCGGCGGCCCGGTCGGTGTTGTTGATGACGCGCTTGAGCCCGTGCAGGGTGAAGCCCTGGGGGGCGGGGTCGGCGCGCAGGTGGTTGCCGGTGAGGTCGTTGCCGTGCTCCAGCTCGTGGTAGGCGACGCTCAGCCGCCGGCCGTCGAGCAGGAGCCGTGCCACACGGGCGCGTTGGGCGGTGTCACCGGCGGTCCAGACGTTCAACGCGGCCATCAGGGTGGTCAGTCCGTGGCCGAGGCCGAGGCCGGCGTCGAGCCGGAAGACCGGGCGGAGGCGGCGGACGAGCGTGTCGACGCCGGTGAGTCGGCCGCCGAGCCCGGCGGGCACGTACTCGGCGCCCAGACCCGCGCGGTCCAGGACGACCTCGCCCGCGGCGAACGGTTCGCCCCGGTCGTCGGCGGCCAGCGCGGCCTCGTAGCCGGTGGGGTTGTCCGACGCGAAGGGGTCGCCGAGGAGTTCGTCCAGCGGGGCGGGGTGCTCGGCGACGGGGAAGCCGAGCGTGGTGGCGGGGCTGTTGTCGGTGGTGGTGGTCGGGCTTGTCACAGTGCCTCCGCCCTTCGGATGTGCAGCAGTGAGGGGAACCGGTGGTCGCCGGTCTGGCGCAGCAGTTCGCCGGTCAGGACGGCGTAGGTGCGCTCCAGCGCGTGCTCCTCCTCCGCCGTCGGGCGGTGACCGGCGACGAGGCGTGTGTGCACGCGGTCGAGTGCGGCGTGCAGCCAACAGCCGTCCGCCCAGAGCGGTTCGGGTCCGAGGCCGCCCCGGCTCACGTGGGCGTGGCTGTCCAGCCAGAGGCGGACGGCGGCGGCGCCGGCGAGCGCCCAGGTCAGGCGGCGGGCGAGGTCGAAGGCGTGTGCGGGGACGTCCGGCGGGACGATGGGCTGCTCGCCGATGTCCCCGAGCAGTTCCCGCGCCCGGTCCGCCAGCAGCCGGGTCGATGCGGCGACGGGCGCCAACTCGTTCTGCTCGGTTGCCAGTTCGGCCAGGCGGTCGGCGGAGTCCGGCAGTTCGTGCAGCAGGCTCGCGCCGCGGGTGGGCATCAGCCGCAGCCGGGAGGTGTCGGCCGGCGGCAGCGGGGCGGTCAGGTCGGCGGCCTGGGCCAGCCCTGCCTCCGGCAGCCGGGGCCGCCGATGGGCGCGGCTCAGCAGCGGGAACTGGCTGACCAGGGAGTTGAGGTTGACGACGGTGTTGCCGTCGAAGAGGGAGACGATGCGGTGGTCGCGCTCGATCTTCTGGAAGACGCCGACGCCCGCTCTCACCTCCGTGCCGCGTACGTCCCGCAGCCAGGCGCGGGCGCCGAGCAGCCGCCGCAGCCGGGCCAGCAGCGACTCGGTGCCGACCGGTACGAGGTACTTCACCGCCGGTGCCAGCACGCCGAGTTCGCCGGGCAGGGTGTGGATCGCGCGAGTGGCGAGGGTGGCGAACGCCTCGTGCAGGAGGTGGTCGGCGTAGCACTCGCCGAGGGTGCGGGAGGCGGCCGGCAGGTCGAGCAGTGGTCGGCCGTAGAGGCGGCGGCCGGTGGCGAAGTGCGCGGCCTCCGCGAGGCCGTGGTCGGCGGCGCCGAGGGAGAGGGTGGCGCACAGGGTGCGGGTGAGCTGGAGGGAGCGCATCACCGTCTCCAGGCCGCTGCCCGGCGCGCCGACACGGTCGGCCTCGGGGTCGAGCAGGACGCCGTCGAGGGTGAAGCCGCTGATGTCGGCGCCCCGGATGCCGAGGGTGCGGACCTTGGGCAGCGGCCGGTAGGCGTCCCCGGCCGTGCGGCGGTCGACGAGGTAGAGGTCGAAGCCGCGCGGTCCGCCGGCCGGATCGCTGCGGGCCAGCACGGTGACGAGGCCGCCCCGGGTGGCGTTGTTGATGAGCCACTTCTCGCCGTCCAGCCGTACCCGGTCGCCGTCGGGGTACGCGGTCACCTCGCCGGCGACCAGGTCGCTGCCGTGGCCGCGTTCGGTGAGGCCCCAGGAGACCGGGACGCCGGCCGAGACCAGTTCGGCGACCCGGGCGGCCTGCTCGACACCGCCGGCGACCCACACGCTCACCGCGCCGAGGAACGTCTTGCCGTGGGCGATGGCCATGGTGAGGTCGCGGCCGGCGACGGCGCGGATCATGGCGGCGGTCGCCGGGAAGTCGCGCAGCAGCCCGCCGTGTTCGACGGGTACGTAGTGGCGGGCCAGGCCGATGCCGTCCAGCGCGTCGACGTCCGCCCGGGGGAACTCCTCGCGTTCGTCGGCGAGGTCGCGGGCGCGGGCGTCGGCCGGGTCGGCGGGGCCGAGGCGGCGTTCCAGCTCCTCGGCCGCGGCGGCCGGGGTCGCCACGGTGTCGGCGGGGGTCGCCACGGTGTCGGCGGGGGTCGCCACGGTGTCGGCGGTGTCGGCGGGGTTCATCGCGCACCCGCCGTCGTACCGGTCCGCGGGGCGGCGGTGCCGGTGTGTCGGGAGGTGTGGAAGAGCTCTCGGAGCTCGTCGGCGAGGAAGCGTTCCCGCATCGCGCCGCGCCGGATCTTGCCGCTGGTGGTGCGTTCGACCGCGCCGACCGGGACGATCACCATCGCACCCAGGTGGACGTCGTGTTCGGCGAGCAGCGCCCGCCGGGCGGCGGCCACCGGCGTCCGCGGATCGTGCTCCCGCAGCCGCCCGGGCCGTGCCTCCTGGACGGCGACCACGGCCTCGCCGCCGCCGGGGGCGACCGGCGCGGTGAAGACGGCTGTGGCGCCCTCGTGGAACAGCGGGTCGGCGGTGCGGACGGTGAGTTCGAGGTCCTGCGGGTAGAGGTTGCGGCCGTTGACGATCAGCATCTCCTTGCGGCGGCCGGTGACGTACAGCTCGCCGTCCAGCAGCGCGCCCAGGTCCCCGGTCCGCAGGAACGGCCCCTCGCCGTCGGCGAGTCGGGCGGCGAAGGTGGCCTCGGTGGCCTCCGGGTTGTCGTGGTAGCCGGCGGCGACGGAGCCGCCGCGCACCCAGATCTCGCCGACGTGGCCCTCGGGCTGTTCACGGGAGCTGTCGGGGTCGACGACGCGCAGGTCGAAGTCGGCGACCCGGCCGCTGCCGACCAGCCGGGTGGTGCGCTCGGGCTGCGCGGCGGGTACCAGCCGGTGGTCGGCCAGCGCCTCGGTCGAGACGTCGACGCCCCGGAAACCGGTCCCGACCGGGGCGCTGCTGACAAGCAGCGTCGTCTCGGCCATGCCGTAGCAGGGGGTGAGGGCGGTCGGGTCGAGTCCGGCGGGGGCGAAGCGTTCGACGAACCGTTCCAGCGTGGCGGCGTGGATCGGTTCGGAGCCGTTGAGTGCGACCCGCAGCGTGGACAGGTCGAGTTCGGCGAGCTGGCGGTCGGTGGTGCGTCGGGTGACCAGCGCGTAGCCGAAGTCCGGGGCGACGGTGACCGTGCCGCGCAGCTCGCTGACGGCCTTCAGCCAGCGGTGCGGATGGCGCAGGAAGGCCATCGGCGACATGAGGTAGGAGGTGGCGCCGCAGAAGAGCGGGCCGAGCAGCTGCCCGACCAGTCCCATGTCGTGGTAGTGCGGCAGCCAGCTCACGGACCGGGTGTGCTCGTCGACGCCCATGGCCCGGATGATCTGCGCCTCGTTGTGCGCGAGCGCGGCGTGGGTGACCAGCACGCCCTTGGGGTCGCTGGTCGACCCGGAGGTGTACTGGAGGAACGCCAGCGCCGACGGGTCGGGGGCCGGCAGCGGCACGCCGGGCCGGGCAAGTTCGGCTTCGACGTGCACGCTCACCCGGTCCGTCAGTCCGGCACGGGCCAGCCACTCGACGACCGCCGGACGAGCGTCGGGACTGGTGAGCACGTGCCGTACGCCGGCGTCCGCGACGATCCCGGTCAGGCGGGCGTCACCGCGCCCGCTGCTCTCGGGCAGCGGCGCCGGGGTGCCGACCGCGCCGGAGAGGAAGCAGCCGAGCATCGCCACCGCGAAGTCGAGCCCCGTCGGGTGGAGCAGGAGTACCCGCTCCCCGGTCAGCCCCCGCGCGACCAGGCCGCCGGCCAGCGCCCTGGCGGCCGCGTCGAGCTCGCCGTAGGTCAGTCGGGGCCCGCCGCAGCCGCCGTCGAAGTCCTCGACGAAGGCGACCGCGGGGTGGTCGGGCCGTGTCTCGACCCAGCCCTGAAACTGCTTCGCAAAGTGGTCTGCGAACTTTCTCACCGGCACACCTCCCAGGTCTGCGACGACGCTAGGAGTCGCCGCTTGGCCTTGCGGTGAAGCGATGCTTATTCGCCGCTGAAGCACCGGCCTTGGAGGTGGTTGAAGAGAACACAAACCGAACGGGACAAGATCAGGAGCGCCCGAAGTCACACGCGTCACACGACACGGGTGAACACTCTGTCAAGTTTCACTGTGAACTTGATCACATCTTTGACGATTTCCCAGAAATGCCGTGCAACTAGGTAATCTCAGTGCAGTCCCACCGACCCCGCGGCCGGATGAAGAATCGATGCAGCACGCAACGAAAGGGCGTGCCCCCCACCTCTCGACATGACCGGTCGTATCTCGGTGGTCTGTATTCAGTGGCAGTAGGCGAGCAAGACGACATGGGGGACCTACGTGCGTTTCGAAGTGCTCGGACCGCTCTCGGTGGTCGACTACCGGCACGATCAGGACAAGTCACTGCTACCCAGTGCGAGCAAGAAGCGCGTCCTCCTCGCGGCGCTGCTCTCCCGCGTGGGCGAAGTCGTTTCCACGCAGAGTCTCATCACGGAGATCTGGGCTGACCAGCCGCCACGCAAGGCCCGTGGAGCCCTCCACGTCTACATGGCGCAGCTGCGCAACCAGCTCGCCGAGAGCGCGTCCCTGGAACACCGTGCACAGATAGTCACCGAACCGCCCGGTTACCTTCTCCGACTCGGCGGTGCGGAATTCGATCAGCACGACTTCGACATTCTCATGAGGGAGGCGCGAAAGGATTTCGACGCCGGGGATTTACCTGGAGCGTCCAAGGCCGTGAGATCCGCGCTCGGTCTTTGGCGGGGACCCGCCCTCGCCGGCCTCACCGACGGTGAACTACTGAGCGTGTACGCCACCTGCCTGGACGAGGAATACGTCGCCGCACTGGAACTCCGCATCGAGTTGGACCTACTGCTTGGTAAGCACCGGGCAATCATCTCCGAACTCACCCGGCTCATCCATGAGTACCCACTCCGGGAGACGTTCTACCGTCATCTGATGCTCGCCTACTACCGATCCGAACGGCAGGCGGACGCTCTGAACTGCTTTCTCCAGCTCCGGGAGCGGTTGCGCAACGACCTCGGTGTCGAACCGTGCCGCCCGGTGCAGCGGCTGCACCAGGCCGTGCTCAGCGCCGACCCGGCCCTGGACCACCAGTTCACCCGCCCCGAGTACCTGGCCCGCGTCCCCTCCTGACCGGCCCCGACGGCCGCGCCCGGTGATCCGGGCGCGGCCGTCGCGTGTGAGCGGAGAGCGGTGACGTCAGGCCGGTTCAGCCGTCGGACTGGTACAGCCGTCAGGTGGTGCGGACGTCAGGCTGTGCGGACGCTCTCCACCACCGACCACAGGCTTCCGGCGGTCGCGAACGACTCCGGGCCGAGGTCGTCGTCCGGGATCGCCACCGCGTACGCCTCCTCCAGTCGCACCAGCAGTTCCACCAGGGCCAGCGAGTCGAGTCCGGCCGCGCGCAGACTCGTGTCGGGGCCGACGTCCTCGCCGAGTCTGGGGAGGACCGAGCGCAGCACGGTCACGTAGTCGGCGTTCCACGGGCCGCCCTCGGCGTCCCGCACCGGTACGGCCGTCATCGTGCGTTCCTGCATCGCGCTCTCCTCGCTCACGTGGTTCTCCCGCGGTTCCGGGTGCTCGGTCGGGTCCGTCGTCCGCGCCGGGACCGGTTCGCGGACGAGGGTCAGCCGGGTCGCCGAGACGACGCGCGGGCTCTCCGCGCTGCCCGGTCCGTCGACGACGACCTCGGCGGCGGCCGGTCGGCTGAGGAAGCCGAGCAGGCTGGCGGTCGCGCCGTAGGCGCCGACGTTGGGGATGGCGAGCCGCTGTCCGACCGCCAGGTCCGGCAGGTCCACCGCGCCCCGGCCCAGCGTGTCGGCGGGTGTGCACAGCGGCCCGACCAGCCGGGTCCTGGCGGGCGGCGTCGCGGCCGCGTCGGTCCCGAGCTCGACGGGCGCGTCGTCCGGCGCGTCGCCCTGCGCATCGTGCGTCGCCTCGTCCGTCGGTTCGGTCGGCACCGCGAGCGGGACCGCCGACAGCGGCAGCAGCCGGCCGATGCCGGAGAGGCCGCCCAGGTGGTTGATGCCGGTGTCCAGCACGGCGAAGCGGGTGTCTCGGCTGTCCTTGACGTCGCTGACCGTGCAGAGCAGCGTGCCGCTGTCCCCGACCAGGTGGCGCCCGCTCTCGAACAGCACCTCGACTCCGCCGTCCGCCCAGCGCGGGAAGTGCCGGTCCAGCTCCGCCGCAAGCGCCTTCCGCAGTCCCGGGTAGCGGGGGCGGTCGCCGGTCTGCGCGAAGGGCGCGCCGAAGCCGCCGCCGAGGTCCAACACCGTTATGTCAAGCGCCAGTTGCTCGGCGAGTGCGGCGGCGGTACGGATGCTCGCCGTCATCTCCGCGACCAGGCTCGCCTCGTCGGCGGCGTTGGTCAGCGGGAAGAAGTGGAAGCCGACGAGCCGCGCGCCCTTGAGGTCGGCGTCGCGCAGCTCCTCGCCGCGCTCGGCGAGCACCACCGCGTCCGTGCCGAACTGCGAGGCGTCGCCGGTCATCCGCATGCCCGCGCTGCCGGGCGCCTCGGCGCCGTTGACCCGCAGTACGCAGTCGACCTCCTGGCCGCTCTCCCTGGCGACCCGCGCCACCCGGCGCAGGTCCACCAGCGACTCGGTGGAGAAGGTGCGCACTCCGGCGGCGATCGCCGTCCGCAGCTCCTCCGCGGTCTTGCCGGGACCGGTGTAGAAGCAGGTGGCCGGGTCGGCGCCGGCGGCCAGCGCGGTGCGCAGCTCGCCGGTGGAGGAGAGTTCGGCGCGGCAACCGCCGGCCAGCAGCTCCCGTACCAGGTCGACATGGGGGTTGGCCTTGAGTGAGTACAGGACGTGGGCGCCCTGGGGCAGGCTGGACCGCAGGTCGGCCAGCGCGGCCCGCACCCGGCGCAGGTCGTAGACGTAGAGCGGGCTGCCGTAGGTCGCCAACAGGCGGGCGGCGTCGGTGGGTTCAGGGATGGTCACGTCGCACTCCCGGTCGTCGGCCGCGGCATCTCGCGCAGCCGCTTCTTGTCGGTCTTGCCGTTGCCGGTCAGCGGCAGCTCGGGCAGGCGGTGGCAGTCGGCCGGCACCTTCGCCGGCTCCAGCAGCCCGGCCATCTCGTCCAGCACCTCGTGCGGGTCGCGGTCACCGGTGAAGAACAGCGTCAGGTCCCGGTCGTCCTCCGGCGGCAGCACCGCCACCGCGCGCACGCCCGGTACCCGGGCCGCCGCCGCCTCCACCTCGATCAGCGACGCCCGCACACCGCGCCGCTTGAACTGGTCGTCCCGTCGGCCGTGGAAGTACAGGTGCCCGTCCGCGTCGAGGGTGCCGTAGTCGCCGGTGCGCAGCCGGCGCCCGCCGCCGTACGGGTCCTCGTCGTAGCGCTGGGCGGTCAGCTCCGGCGCGCCCCGGTAGCCGGCCATCACGTGCGGGCCGGTCACGGTGATCTCGCCGACGACGCCCGCCGGTACCTCACGGCCCGCCTCGTCGACGATCCGCACGACCGTGCCGTCCAGCGCGGTCCCGGAGGACCCGGGCCGGGTCAGGTCGACGTCCGGTTCGGCGATCGTCACCCGCTTGCACTCGGTGATGCCGTACATCAGCACCACCGAGCAGCCCGGGAAGGCGTCCCGCAACCCCTGCATGTCCGACGCCGTCAGCGCGGCACCGGTGTTGGTGAACATCCGTACGTGGTCGACCGGTTCGCCGCGCCGGGCGAGGCGGGCCAGCATGCGGGCGGTGGACGGCACGATCGGCAGCACGGTCGCCCGGGTGCGTCGCACCAGCTTCAGCATGCCGACCGGGTCCTCCGCGTCCGCCAGCACCAGCTCGGCGCCCGCGAGCACCGACAGCAGCAGCTGGTACAGCCCGTAGTCGAAGGAGAACGGCGAACCGACCAGGACGACGTCCGAAGACCGGTACCCCAGCCGCCTGTTGATCGCGCGGGCGGCGAAGTCGACGGCGGAGTGCGGGCAGACGACGCCCTTGGGCGCCGAGGTGCTGCCGGAGGTGTAGACGAGCAGCGCGGTGGCGGTCGGGTCAGCCGGTGCGTCGGGGGCCTCGGATGCCCCCGGGGTCACCGCGTCCTCCAGGGTCGTCACCGGGCACGGCACCTCGGGAAGCTCGGGCAGCTCCTTCGCCGGGGCGAGCAGCACGGCCGGCTCCGCGTCCGCCAGCACCGAGACCAGCCCGGTCGGCGGCAGCTGCGGGCTCAGCGGCACCAGCGCCGCGCCCGCCCGCAGCGTGCCGAACAGCGCGGCCGCCACCTCGCAGCGGTTCCGCGACCGGAGCGCGACCCGGTCTCCCGGTCGGACCCCGGACCGCCTCAGCGCGTCCCGTACGGCGTTCGCGGCGGCGTCCAGCTCGGCGTAGTTCCAGTCGCGTTCGGCGTCCCGTACGGCGGGCGCCGTGGGTGTGCGGCGGACCGCGTCGGCCAGCATCGCCGCCACGTGACCGCCGGACGGCACCGCCTGCCCGACCGGCTCCCGCGTCACCGGGGCCACGTCCGCTCGGTCGGCTCGGGCAGCGGCCCCAGCACCTCCACCACGGCGCTCGTGCAGGTCAGCCCCGCGCCGCCGCCGACGATCAGCACCCGGTCGCCGGCCCCGACGACCTTCTCCGCCATCAGGTGCCGCAGCCCGGCGAACTGGTCGCCGGCGCCCAGGTGTCCGTGCGTCCTGGCGAACGGCCAGGTCGTCTGCTCCTCCTCCACGCCGACGAGCTGGCTCAGCTGCCAGTCCAGCTTGGCGCGGCCGGCCGCCGGGATCACCACGCCGCCCAGATCGGCCAGTTCGGTCTTCGCCTCCGCCAGCGCGGTCATCACCGAGGTCTGCACCGCCTCGGCCAGCCGGACCGTCGAGGCGCGCATCCCGCCGTGGTTCGCGAAGTGGTGCTCGATGCGGCTGGTGATGTCCAGCGGGCCCGGCTGGTAGCTGTCGTGGAAGCGCTCACCGCGCAGTACCTGCTCGAGGCCGTTGTCCGACACCGTCGCGGTCGACAGCAGCCGGGCGAAGCCGCCCTCGGTCGACAGCACCATCGCGGTGCCGCCGTCGCCGTACGGCAGTCCCTTCTCGGTGCGCCAGCGGTCCACGCCCGGCAGGCAGAACCGGTCGCCGGTCGTCAGCAGCGCCGCGCCGCCCTTCTCGAACACCAGCCGCGAGGCCGCCAGGTCCATGCCGCCCACGGCCGCGTTGCACTGCTGCTGGAGGTCGAACGCCATCACGGACTCGCCGACCGAGAACCGCGCCACGTAGGAGGCCGCCGGCCACATGTCCACGCCCTGGTACCAGAGGCTGGAGTGGAACACCATGCGGATGTCGGCGGTGTTCACGGACGAGTGCGTGAGCGCGTCCCGGGCGGCCAGCACCGCCATCTCGGGGGCCGCCTTCTCCGGCTCGACCAGTACCGACGTGATGCCGTTCGCCTCGCACTCCTCGGCGTCGTACTCCCCCGCCGCGACCGCGTCCGCGGCGGCGACCGGCGGTGGCAGATAGACACCGAGGCCGGCGATGTAGATGTCGTCCCACTGCATGTCGTGCTCCTTCGCGTGTACGCACGGCGCCGAACTCTTCGTCCGCGCCCTCAGGTTGGGTGAGCCGTCTGATGCCGGGCTTAGGCCGTCCTTTGCGGCTCCTTCCGTTCGGCTGGACCGTGCGGTCCCTCGTGTTGACGCGCGTAGCCACGGCGGGCGGGGCGGTTCCGCTTGACGCGCGTAGCGACGTGCCGTGCCTCGGTGTGTCGCCGGACGGCCGCGGTGCGGCGCCCGATCGAGGTGGAGGCGGCGGCCCGCTACCGACCCCGCTCGTCCGCCGTCAGCGCCGGGGACCGGTCGGGCGCCGGCTCACCCGCGACATGCGGCGGCCCGAACGTGTCCTCCGGCTCGGCCGGCGCCTGCCCCGGCGCCGGCTCGCGGCCGCCCGCCAGCAGCCGGAAGGCGACCGCCGCGCCCAGCGCCGTCACCACCGCTGCGACGGTCAGCGCGGCCCGCGCCGCGTCGTCGAAAGCCGCGTCCGCGCGGTCCACCAGCGCCGCGCCCGCCCGCGCCGGCAGCTCCTCGGCCACCGCACGCGCCTGCTGCAGCGTGCCGGGACCGTCCAACGCCTGGACGAACACCCGGTTCAGCACCGCGCCGACGGCCGCGATGCCCAGCGCGAACCCGGTCTCCTGCATCGTGTCGTTCAGGGCCGACCCCGAGCTGGCCCGGTCGTCGCTCAACGTGGACACCAGCAGATCCGTGGCTACCGGCGTGGCCGCCCCGAAACCGACGCCCACCGCGACCAGCGCCGGTGCGATCACCTGGTAGCTCCCGCCCCACCAGCCGACCACCGCGATGCCCGCCGCGACCAGCAGCAGCCCGCCCGTCACCGTCGTCCGCGGCCCCAACCGCCGCGCCACCAGCGGCGAACACGCCGACGCGGCGAACGCCGTGAGCGCGATCGGCCCCACGGCCAGGCCCGCCGCCAACGGGCTCATGCCCAACTGCACCTGAAGCCGCTGCGTGAGGACGAACAGCGTGCCCGCCAGGCCGAAGAACAGCAGCATGTTCCCCAGCGCCGCGCCGCGGAACCGCTCCCGCCGCAGCAGCGCCAACTCCACCAGTGGGAACGGCGTCCGCCGCAGCCGCCGCACGAACGCGACACCCGCCGCGAGCGTCACCGCCGCGCCCACCCCGGTGCGGACGTGCAGACCGCCGTGCTGACCGGCCTCGATGACCGTGAACACCAGCGCGCCGACCGCCACCACGGACAGCATCGCCCCCAGCGCGTCCGTCGGCCGCCGCTGCGGGTCGGCGGACTCCCGGACGAGGAACACCCCGGCCAGCACAACCGCCGCCGCCGGGGGCACGTTCAGCCAGAAGACGCCGGACCAGCCAGCCGTCGTCACCACCAGCCCGCCCAGCACCGGGCCGAGCGCCACCCCGAGCACCGCGATACCCGTCCACAGCGCGATCGCCCGGGCCCGCTCCCGGCGCGGGAAGGCGTGCAGCAGGATCGCCAGCGTCCCCGGCATCACAAACGCCGCCGCCGCGCCCAAGACCGCCCGCACCAGCACCACATGCCACGCCTCGGTGGCCAGCACCGCGAGCGCCGACGCCACGCCGAACACCGCGAGCCCGCCCAGCGTCATCCGCTTGCGGCCCCAGCGGTCGGACCAGGCGCCCGCCACGATCAGCAGCCCGGCGAAGACGATCGAGTAGCTGTCCACGATCCACTGCACGGTCGGCAGATCCGCGTCCAGATCCCGCATCAGCTCGGGGATCGCCACGTTGAGGGAGGAGTTGTTGAGGACGACGACACACAGCGCGAAGCCCATCAGCAGCAGCACCAGCCACCGCTCGCGCCCCGGCTCCGGTGCTCCGTCGTCGGGCGGCGGCCCGTCGTCCGGCGGGGTCTCGGCGCGGGGCGTCGTCACAGGGCGTCTCCTCGTCGACGGTTCAACCGAACCGATGACGCCACGCCCCCCTTAAGCCGCCCTTATCCCCTTCCGATCCCGCCGCGTCCGCCCTGGTCACCGCAGGGCCTCACAGCCGGCGGCTTCCTCAGCGCAGGGTGGCGGCGACCAGGCGGCAGCGCGGCGCGCCGTCCGGGCGGCGGCCCAGCGCCTCCAGCGGGTACAGCTCCACGTCGAAGCCCGCCGCGCCCAACTCGGCCCGCACGTCGGCGAGTCGGAAGGTGCGGTAGTACATGACGAACGGCGGGCGCCACACGGCGTTCCGCGCCCGCATCGCCGCGTCGAACCCCACCTGGAACCACCACCCCGAGCCGCCCGGCCGCGGCGGCGCGGCGATCGGGAACAGGAAACGCCCGCCCGGCCGCAGCACCCGCGCCACCTCCGCGAAGATCCCCGGCCGCTCCTCGGGCCGGAAATGCCCGAACGCCCCGAAACTGGCGACCACGTCGAACACCCGCCCGCCGAACGGCAGCGTCCCGGCCTCGCCCCGCACCCACAGCGCGTCCTCGTACCGGCGGGCCACCGCCAGCATCCCGGCGCTGATGTCCACGCCGGCCACCCCGTCACGGCACAGCCTCCGCAGCACCCGCACCCCGGCCCCCGTACCACAGCACAGGTCGAGGCCGCGCCCGAACGGGCCCAGCCCCTCCGCCGCGTCGGCGACCGCGTCCAGCACCACGTCGGGCGTGCGGAACGGCGTGTGGTCGAACTTCGGCGCCAGCAGGTCGTAGCCGCGCTCCACGGACGAGAGCGCCTGCACGGCCAACTCCCGCAACGTCGGCCCCTCAGCAGAGAACATCCATCGAGCATACGGGCGCCGGAGGGCCCGCGGGCGGGGCGAGCCGAGACACCCGCGCACGGAGACCGGGAATCCCCGGAACACCGCCTACGATGATCGACTACCCGGACACCTTGCCGGCGGGAGCGGTCATGGCCACTGGTGACGCACGGACGCGGGGCCGCGCGGCGTACGAACGGCTGGCCTGGCGGGACGCGTACGAGGAGTTGTCGGCCGCCGACCGGCGGACCCCGCTCGACGCCGACGACCTGGACCGGCTGGCACGCGCCGCGTACCTGATCGGGAACCTCGAGGCGGCAACCGCGGCGTGGGAGCGGGCCCACCACCTCCTCCTGGAGCAGGACGCGCCCGCGCAGGCCGTGCGGTGCGCGTTCTGGCTCGGACTCACACTCGTCCTCCACGGCGAGCACGCACGCGGCGGCGGCTGGCTGGCCCGGGCCCGGCACATCCTCGACGACGCGGCGCTGGACTGCGTCGAACAGGGCTACCTGGGCCTGCCCGTGGCCCTGCGGTCGCTGGACACCGGCGACGCGGCCGCCGCGTACCGGCACTTCCTGCGGATCACCGAGATCGCCGACCGGTTCGACGACGCGGACCTGCGGGCCCTGGGCAGGCTCGGGCAGGGGCAGTCACTGGTCGCGCGGGGGCGCGCGGCGCAGGGCGTGACGATGCTGGACGAGGCGATGGTGTCGGTGACCACCGGCGAGGTGTCACCGGTCAGCTCCGGGATCGTCTACTGCGCCGTGATCCTCGCCTGCCGCGGGATCTTCGACCTCCGCCGGGTGCAGGAGTGGACCGCCGCCCTGAGCCGTTGGTGCGCCGGCCAGCAGGACCTGGTGCCCTACCGCGGCCAGTGCCTGGTGCACCGCTCGGAAATCCTCCAGCTGCGCGGCGAGTGGGGCGACGCCATGGCGGAGGCCCAGCGGGCGTGTGAGCACCTGGCCGAGGCTCCCGGCGATCCGGCACTGGGCACGGCGCTGTACCAGAGCGGCGAACTCCGTCGGCTGCGCGGCGACTTCGCCCACGCCGAGCGCTGCTACCGCGAGGCCGTCGGCCGCGGGCACTCGGCGCAACCGGGTCTCGCCCTGCTGCGACTGGCACAGGGCAGAGCGGACGACGCGCTTGCCGCCGTCCGCCGGACGCTCGCGGAGGCCGAGGCGGCGGAGGACCGGCCGAGGCTGCTGGCCGGCAGCGTGGAGGTCGAGCTCGCCGTCGGAGACACGGAGCGCGCCCGGCACGCCGTCGACGAGCTGGAGGCGATCGCCGCCGGTTTCGACTCGCCCTACCTGCGGGCGGTGGCCGCGTACGGGCGGGGCTGCCTGCTGCTGGCCGGCGGTGAGCCCGAGGCCGCGTGCACGGCCCTGCACCGGGCCCGGAACGCCTGGCAGGAGAGCGAGGCGCCCTACGAGGTGGCGCGGGTACGGGTGCGGCTGGCGCGCGCCTACCGCACGATCGGCGACCACGACACGGCCCGATGGGAGCTGGAGGCGGCCGACGCCGCTTTCGAGCGGCTGGGCGCGGAGCCGGACCGCAAGGAGGTACGCGCGCTCCTGGGCCCGTCGGCCCGCAGCCGCGTCCCCCGCCCGGCCGGTCTGACCCCGCGGGAGATCGAGGTGCTGCGCCTCGTCGCCACCGGGGCGACCAACCGGGAGATCGCGAACCGCCTGGTGATCAGCGAGCGGACGGTCGCCCGGCACGTGAGCAACATCTTCGGCAAGCTCGGGGTCTCCTCCCGGGCCGCCGCCACCGCCTACGCCTACGAGCACGACCTCGTCTAGGTCCTGTCCTACGGGGCGGAGCGGCCGTCTGCGCACAAATACCCATGCCGTGCGTGTCGGCGGATCTGGTGGGCGTGACCGATGCGGACGACGCCGTCGGCGGCGGACTCTGGAGACCTCGTAGGCACTCGCTCGCCGAGGAGGTCGTGATGAGGAAGAAGCCACGGACACCCGAGGAGGAGGGATCGTCATGACCGGCCGCATGCTCGAACTCACCGGCCTGGACGGCGGACGCGTCGGCATGACCTCCGCCCGTGTCGAACAACTCGGCACAGCCCTCGCCGGGCCGCTGCTCGCGGCCGGCGACGAGGGCTGGGACGACGCCGTGCTGCTCTGGAACGCCATGATCACCGCCCGGCCCACCCTCGTCGTCCAGCCGGAGTCGGCGAGGGACGTGGCGACGGCCGTCCGGTTCGCCGCGGCCCACGGGCTGCTGCTCAGCGTCAAGGGCGGCGGCCACAACATCGCCGGCACGGCGCTCGCCGACGGCGGACTCACCCTCGACGTGTGCCGGATGCGCGACGTCGTCGTCGACCCCGCGGCCCGGCTCGCACACGTCGGCCCGGGATGTCTGCTGCGGGACGTCGACCGCGCCACCCAGCGGTACGGGCTGGCGACCGTCCTCGGATTCGTGTCCGACACGGGCGTGGCCGGTCTGACGCTCGGCGGTGGATTCGGCTACCTCACACGCCGGTTCGGCTGGGCGGCCGACAACCTGGAGGAGGTCGAGATCGTCACGGCGGACGGCGTGATCAGGACCGCGAGCCGCACCGACAACCCGGACCTGTTCTGGGCGCTCCGCGGCGGAGGCGGCAACTTCGGCATCGTCACCCGCTTCGTCTTCCGACTGCACGACGTCGGACCTGTCGTCACCGGCGGGCTCGCCGCGTGGAGCGCGGAAGGAGCGGACGACGTGCTCAACACCTACCGGGAACTCACCGCGACGGCCCCCCGCGAGCTGACCGCCGTCGCCCTCCTCCGACTCGCCCCGCCGGCGCCGTTCGTGCCCGAACAGTGGCGCCTCAAGCCGATCGTCGGGATGCTCGTGTGCCACAGCGGCACCACCGCCGAGGCGGACCTCGCGCCGCTGCGCGCGCTCGGCGAGCCGATCTTCGGCCACATCGGACCCAAGCCGTACGTCGCCCAGCAGTCGATGCTCGACGACATGGAACCCAAGGGGCTGAACCAGTACTGGAAGACGGAGTTCCTGCCCGGTCTGCCGGCTGAGTACCTGCCCACGTTCCGGGACGCCGCGCTCGACGTCGCCTCCCCGCTGTCGTTCTCCGTTGTCTTCCACCTCGCCGGGGCACTGAACGAGGAGCAGGACGGTGGCGCGGTCGGCAACCGGGAGGCCCGCTTCATCAGCGGCTTCTCGGGAGTGTGGCCGCCGGGGGCCGACGGCGACGGCATCGTGGCAGCCGTCCGCCGGAGTTGGGAGTGCATCCGGCCGTTCTCGACCGGCGGCAACTACGTCAACTTCCAACTGGCCGAGGACAGTGCCGACCGAACCGCCGCCGCCTACCGGGACGGCTACCGGCGCCTCCGGCAGATCAAGAAACAGTACGACCCCGACAACCTGTTCCGGGTGAACCGCAACATCAGCCCACGCGAAAACCCGAACGGCGACGTTCCCGCTACGGCACGGTAAACATCGCCGTTTATGCGTCCACCAGGTTCGACACCGCTCGCGAGAGGGTCAGTCCCGGAACGCGTCCTTCGCCTTTTCCTTGGCCTGGCGGAGGTCCCCCCTGGCCTTCTCGGTGCGGCCCTCAGCCGTCCGGCGCTCGTTGCCGACAGCACGGCCCACCTGCTCCTTCGCAGCCCCCTTGAGCTGCTCCGCCTTGGCCTTGACCTTCTTGTTGTCCGCCACGGAAATCACAATCCCTTGGTCGACTACAGGCGACTGCCGGTTCTTCTGACCGATCCCCACGCGACCAAACCCCCGGAGTCCGTGAACCCCTTTCCACCGACCCACGTGAATGAGCTCGGCGCGGCGGGGTACGCGAAAGTACAGGAGGTGAGGGACATGCCCGCTCTTCTTCTTGTCCTGCTACTCGCGATCATTCTTTTCGGTTTCGGTTTTGCCGTTGAGGCGTTGTGGTGGATCGCGATCGCCGTGCTGGTCGTCTGGCTGCTCGGCTTCGTCTTCCGCTCGGCGGGAGCCGGCGGCCGGCGGGGTACCTGGTACCGCTGGTAGCGCGACGACACGTGGAGCGACAGTGGGGCCGGACCACAGCGTCCGGCCCCACCGCCGTGCCCCGCCGGTCCCCGTTCGGGCTGTGGGAGGGTCGGACGCGTGGACGCGCGGGAAGGAGCCGGGGCTGTGTGGGATCTGCTGGTGGTCGGGTCGGCCAACGCCGATCTGGTGGTCGGAGTCGAGCGGCGACCGGCCGCCGGGGAAACAGTGCTGGGCTCGGACCTGGCCGTGCACCCAGGCGGCAAGGGCGCGAACCAGGCCGTCGCCGCCGCCCGGCTCGGCGCCCGGACCGCCCTCCTGGCGCGGGTGGGTGACGACGCCTACGGACGCCTGCTGCTGGACGCCCAGCGCGCGGCCGGCGTGGACGTCTCGGGCGTACGGACCGGCGGCGCGCCCACCGGCGTCGCGCTGATCACGGTCGACGACTCCGGGGACAACAGCATCGTCGTCTCCCCCGGCGCCAACGCGCGGCTCTCCCCGGCGGACGTCGCCGCCGCCGAGCCGCTGCTGGCCGCCGCCAGTGTGGTGTCCGCACAGCTGGAGATCCCGCTGGAGAGCGTCGCGGAGGTGGTACGGCGACTGCCGCCCGGCGGCCGGTTCGTCCTGAACGCCTCCCCACCGGCGGCGCTGCCACCCCGGGTGCTGGCGGCGTGCGATCCGTTGGTGGTCAACGAGCACGAGGCGCGGGCCGTCCTCGCGGGCGCCGGAAACCCGGTACCCGCGTCGGTGGAGCACCAGGCGCGGGCGCTCCTCGCGCTCGGCCCCCGCTCGGTGGTGATCACCCTCGGCGGCCGTGGCGCACTCGTCGCGGAGGCCGGCGGGGAGAGCGCCCGGGTACCAGCCGTGCCGGTACACGCGGTCGACACCACGGGCGCGGGTGACGCCTTCACCGCCGCCCTGGCCTGGCGCCTGAGCACCGGCGAACCACTACGGGCAGCCGCCGCCCTCGCCTGCCGCGTCGGCGCCCTCACCGTCACCCGCCCCGGCGCCCAAC
>NZ_VJYK02000008.1 GCF_007097205.2 Streptomyces alkaliterrae | reverse complement strand
GGTCATGGTGTCCCCGTGCGGTCGGGCCCGATTTCTACCGGGCAGTAGCTTTTGCACGGTTGTAGCGAGCGGTGCCGACCGCCGCAAACGCACCCGGCGTCTGTCCGGGTGAACGAGGTGAATTCACCTATCAGGCGGACCCCCCGGACGCTCCTTGACCGCGGTCCCGGGGCGACCTGCGGCGTCGGTGGGGCGGCGCGGGGTCCTGCGGGCCGGCGGACGCGTCGGGTCGGCGCCGACAGCGCGCCGTAAACTGACGGTCACTGCGGTCCCGGCCTTACACGAAAGCGGCAGTCATGCGCGTCTACCTTCCTCTCACCCTCCCCGGTCTCGCCGCCGCGCACCAGGAGGGCGAGGTGGGCCCGGCCCCGCTCACGGCCTATGCGGTGACGCCGGGACTGCGCGCGTGGTCCGGTTCGGACGATCTGGAGGAGCTGGAGTACGCGGCGCTCGGCCGGGCCGCCCGGGCGAGCCTGCGGCTGCTGGCCGCCGACCAGGACGCGGCGCGCCGCCGGGTGGTTCTCGCGGCCGACGTCGCCGACCGGGACGTCCGACCGGACGGGCAGGACGGGCAGGACGGGCAGGACGGCGGCGAGGGCGGTTCCGGCGGCGAGCGCGGCGAGGGTGACGAGCGGCTGGGCGAGGTCCGGCTGGCCCGCCCGCTGCCGCTGTCGCGGGTGGCGGCCGTGCACGTGGACGCCGAGGACGCCGCGGAGGCCGTCCAGGCGGCCGCCAGGGCGCTGGCCGGGCCCGGCGGCGCGGAGGGCAAGGACGCCGCCGGGACACTGGCCGAGGCGGAGGACCACGAGCTGCTGTGGTACGCCACACAGGAGCTGGAGAACCTGCTCTGACCTGCGGCGAAGCCCCGCGGGTCGGGCGAGGGGCCCTGCTGCCGGGCCGCCCCGGGCAAAACCGGCTGTCGCGTTGTCAGTGCCAGGACATACCGTCGAAGACATGGACCGCCGCACGCACATCGTCTGGGACTGGAACGGCACCCTCCTGCACGACATCCACACCGTCATAGCCGCCACGAACGCCGCGTTCGGTGAGCTCGGGCTGCCCTCGATGACGTTGGACCGGTACCGCGAGCTGTACTGCGTGCCCATACCCCGGTTCTACGAGCGCGTCATGGGCCGGATGCCGACCGACGAGGAGTTCGCCGCGATGGACGCGGTCTTCCACCGGCACTACTTCTCGCTGGTGGACGCGGCGGTGCTGACCGAGGGCGCCGCGGAGCTGCTGGCCGCCCGCGCGGCCGGCGGTCACACGCAGTCGCTGTGTTCGCTCGCGGCGCACGACCATCTGGTGCCGATGGTCCGGCGGCACGGCATCGACCACCACTTCGTCCGGGTGGACGGCAACCTCGCCCCGTACAACGGGCGGGGCAAGGCGGAGCAGATGGCCCGCCACCTGGAGGCGCTGACCACCGGTGCCGACCAGGCGGTGGACCCGGTGCGCACGGTGGTCATCGGGGACGCGGTGGACGACGCGCGGGCGGCGGCGCACGTGGGCGCGCACGCGGTCCTGTACACGGGTGGGTCGCACAGCCGGGCGAGTCTGCGGACGGCCGGCGTTCCGGTCGTCGACTCGCTGGACGAGGCGGTGGCCGTGGCCGACGAGCTCGTCACGGGCTGACTCGTCACGGCTGATTCGTCACGGCAGGCTCGTCACGGGCTGAAGGGTCACCCCACCGGTCCAGTGGGCGTCCCGTGTATCGCGACCCTGTCTTGTATCCGCTGTGCAGAACGTCAAACATCCTGGCGCGGATTTGTTCAGATTGGGACCATGACGCGCCCCCGGGCCGGCGAGATAGCCTTACCTACGTGATCAGCGCGATATCCACGACAACCGTGGACGGGGCGCGCGGCGACGTTGCCGCCCCCGGTACCGGCCCGAGGCCTGTCTGTGCCCGGGGCGCCGCTGACCGTGTCACCCGGCATGCCGTCGTCACCGAGCGCACCTTCCGTGCGGCCGCCCCCAGGACGGCGACGTGCCTTCACCCATCTGACGTCACGCAACGGCGCGCGACAGGAGCCAGAGGACATGCAGACCAAGCTGGACGAAGCCAAGGCCGACCTGCTCGTACGAGCCGCCCAGGTCGCTGAGAGCAGCCCGACCGGGAGCTTCCCGTCGCAGGGGCTCCCAGCGGACACGCTGCTCACCTACCTCCAGCGTTACTACCTGCACACCGCCCCGGAGGACCTGACGGACCGGGATCCGGTCGACCTCCTCGGTGCGGCCCTCGGGCACCACCGGCTCGCGCAGGAGCGCCCGCAGGGCACCGCGAACGTCCGGGTCTACACGCCGACGGTCGACGAGAACGGCTGGACGTGCACCCACACGGTCGTGGAGGTCGTCACCGACGACATGCCGTTCCTGGTCGACTCCGTCACCAACGAGCTGACCAGGCAGCACCGGGGCATCCACATCGTCATCCACCCCCAGGTCGTCGTCCGCCGCGACGTGACGGGCCGGCTGCTGGAGGTCCTGGAGACCGGCCGGGAGCCGCACGCTCCGCACGTGGACGAGGACCTGCCGCAGGACGCGCTCACCGAGTCGTGGATCCACGTCGAGATCGACCGGGAGACCGACAGCGGCGACCTCCAGCAGATCGCGGCCGACCTGCGCCGCGTGCTGTCCGACGTGCGGGAGGCCGTCGAGGACTGGCAGAAGATGCGCGGCGCCGCGCTGCAGATCGCCGACGACCTGCCCGCGGAGCCGACCGACGACATCGGCGACGAGGAGATCGACGAGGCCCGGGAGCTGCTGCGCTGGCTCGTCGACGACCGGTTCACCTTCCTCGGCTACCGCGAGTACGCGCTGGAGCCGGTCGAGCCGGAGGACGGCGTCGACGCCGTCCTCAAGCCGGTCCCCGGCACCGGCCTGGGCATTCTGCGCTCCGACCCGAACCACGGCGGCGGGGACGACGGCCACCCGGTCTCGCCGTCCTTCAACCGGCTGACCGCCGCCGCCCGCGCCAAGGCACGCGAGCACCGGCTGCTGGTGCTCACCAAGGCGAACAGCCGGGCGACGGTGCACCGCTCCTCCTACCTCGACTACGTCGGGGTGAAGAAGTTCGACGAGCAGGGGCGGGTCGTCGGCGAGCGCCGCTTCCTCGGCCTGTTCGCGGCGTCGGCGTTCGTGGAGAGCGTGCGGCAGATCCCGGTGATCCGCCGCAAGGTGGAGGCCGTGCTGACGGCCGCCGGTTTCACGCCGAACAGCCACGACGGCCGCGACCTGCTCCAGATCCTGGAGACCTACCCCCGCGACGAACTGTTCCAGATCCCGGTGGAGGAGCTGCGCTCGATCGCGATCTCGGTGCTCTACCTCCAGGAGCGCCGCCGGCTGCGGCTGTTCCTGCGCCAGGACGAGTACGGCCGCTACTACTCGGCGCTGGTCTACCTGCCGCGTGACCGCTACACGACGGCGGTGCGGCTGCGGCTGATCGACATCCTCATGGAGGAGCTGGGCGGCGCCAGCGTCGACTTCACCGCGTGGAACACCGAGTCGGTGCTGTCCAGGCTGCACTTTGTCATCCGCGTCCCGCCGGGCACCGAGCTGGACGCGCTGACCGAGGCCGACGTGGAGCGCATCGAGGCCCGGCTGGTGGACGCCGCCCGGTCCTGGGCGGACGGCTTCGCGGACGCGCTGGTCGCCGAGGTGGGCGAGGAGCGCGCGGCCGAGCTGGCGCACCGTTACGGCAACACGGCCTTCCCCGAGGGCTACAAGGCGGACTTCCCGCCGCGCGCCGCCGTCGCCGACCTGCAGCACCTGGACGAGCTGCACCGGGGCGTGGGCGAGAAGGACTTCTCGCTCAGCCTGTACGAGCCGGTCGGCGCGGCCCCCGGCGAGCGCCGGTTCAAGATCTACCGCACCGGCGAGCCGGTCTCCCTGTCGGCTGTCCTGCCGATCCTGCAGTCGATGGGCGTGGAGGTCATCGACGAGCGGCCGTACGAGCTGCGGCCGGCCGACGGCAGCCGCGCCTGGATCTACGACTTCGGGCTGCGGCTGCCCGAGGAGCAGCTGCAGCGGATGGGCGACGACGCCCGGGCCCGCTTCCAGGAGACCTTCGCGGCCGTGTGGGGCGGGCACGCGGAGAACGACGGCGTCAACGCCCTCGTGCTGGCCGCCGGCCTCACCTGGCGGCAGGCGATGGTGCTGCGGGCCTACGCCCGCTACCTGTGGCAGGCGGGTGCCAAGTTCGGCCAGGCCACGATGGAGGAGACCCTCCGCCGCAACGTGCACACCACGCGGCTGCTGGTGAGCCTCTTCGAGGCGCGGCTCTCCCCGGACCGGCAGAGCGCGGGCACCGAGCTGATCGACGGGCTGCTGGAGGAGCTGGACGGCGCGCTGGACAACGTCGCCAACCTCGACGAGGACCGAATGCTGCGGTCCTTCCTGACCGTCATCAAGGCGACGCTGCGCACGAACTACTTCCAGCCCGGCCCGGACGGCGAGCCGCACGACTACGTGTCGATGAAGCTCGACCCGCAGGCCATCCCCGACCTCCCGGCGCCGCGCCCGGCGTACGAGGTGTGGGTGTACTCGCCCCGCGTCGAGGGTGTGCACCTGCGGTTCGGCAAGGTCGCCCGAGGCGGACTGCGCTGGTCGGACCGGAAGGAGGACTTCCGGACGGAGATCCTGGGTCTGGTGAAGGCGCAGGAGGTGAAGAACACCGTCATCGTGCCGGTCGGCGCCAAGGGCGGCTTCGTGGGCAAGCGGCTGCCGGATCCGGCCAAGGACCGGGACGCCTGGCTCGCCGAGGGCATCGACTGCTACCGCACGTTCATCTCCGGCCTGCTGGACATCACCGACAACCTCGTCGCCGGCCAGGTGGTGCCGCCGAAGAACGTCGTCCGCCACGACGGGGACGACACCTACCTGGTCGTCGCCGCCGACAAGGGCACCGCGACGTTCTCCGACATCGCCAACGAGGTAGCGATCTCGTACGGCTTCTGGCTGGGCGACGCGTTCGCCTCCGGTGGCTCGGCGGGCTACGACCACAAGGGCATGGGCATCACCGCGCGCGGCGCCTGGGAGTCGGTCAAGCGGCACTTCCGGGAGCTGGGCCACGACAGCCAGACCGAGGACTTCACCGTCGCGGGCATCGGCGACATGTCCGGTGACGTGTTCGGCAACGGCATGCTGCTCAGCGAGCACATCAGGCTGGTGGCGGCGTTCGACCACCGGCACATCTTCCTCGACCCCGACCCGGACGCCGCCGTCTCCTACGCCGAGCGGCGCCGCCTCTTCGAGCTGCCGCGTTCCTCCTGGGAGGACTACGACAAGGAGCTGATCTCCGCCGGCGGCGGGGTCCACCCGAGGACGGCGAAGTCGATCCCGATCAGTGCCCAGGTGCGGTCGGCGCTCGGCATCGACGCCGGAGTCGCCAAGATGACGCCGGCGGAGCTGATGCAGGCGATCCTGCGGGCCCCGGTGGACCTGCTGTGGAACGGCGGCATCGGCACCTACGTCAAGGCGTCCACCGAGACCCACCAGGACGTCGGCGACAAGGCCAACGACGCTATCCGGGTCAACGGCGAGGACGTGCGGGCCCGCGTCGTCGGCGAGGGCGGCAACCTCGGCCTCACCCAGCTGGGCCGTATCGAGTTCGCCCGCGCCGGCGGCCGGATCAACACCGACGCCATCGACAACAGCGCCGGTGTGGACACCTCCGACCACGAGGTGAACATCAAGATCCTCCTCAACTCCGTGGTGGCCGAGGGCGATCTGACGGTCAAGCAGCGCAACAGGCTGCTCGCCGACATGACCGACGAGGTCGCCGAGCTGGTGCTGCGCACCAACTACGCGCAGAACGTGGCGCTGGCCAACGGTCTGGAAACGGCGTCCAGCCTGATCCAGGCCCACCAGCGGTTCATGCGCCACCTGTCCGCCAGCGGCCGGCTCAACAGGGAGCTGGAGTTCCTGCCGTCCGACAAGGTCGTGCGGGAGCGGCTGGGCAGCGGGCACGGGCTGAGCCAGCCCGAGCTGTCGGTGCTGCTCGCCTACGCGAAGATCACGCTCACCGAGGAGCTGATCGACAGCCGCCTGCCGGACGACCCCTACCTGCGGAAGCTCGCCCACGAGTACTTCCCGCGTCCGCTGCGCGAGCGCTTCCCCTCCGAGATCGACAACCACCCGCTGTGCCGCCAGATCATCACCACGGTGCTGGTCAACGACACGGTGAACACCGGCGGCACCACGTTCCTGCACCGGCTGCGGGAGGAGACCGGCGCCTCCCAGGAGGAGATCGTCAGCGCGCACACCGCCGCCCGTACGATCTTCGGCCTCGGCCGGATCTGGGACCAGGTCGAGGCGCTGGACAACGTCGTGGCGGCCGACGTGCAGACCCGTATCCGGCTGCACTCCCGGCGGCTGGTCGAGCGGGCCACCCGCTGGCTGCTGGGCAACCGCCCGCAGCCGCTCCAGCTCGCCGAGACGGTGGCGTTCTTCCAGGAGCGGGTCGAGGCGGTCTGGGCGGAGCTGCCGAAGCTGCTCAAGGGCGAGGACCTCGCCTGGTACGGCAGGATCTACGACGAGATGGGCGCCGCCGGGGTGCCGGACGAGCTGGCCCAGCACGTGGCCGGTTTCTCCTCGGTCTTCCCCGCGCTGGACGTGGTGGCGGTCGCCGACCGCACCGGGCGGGACCTGATCGACGTCGCCGAGGTCTACTTCGACCTGGCCGACCGGCTCGGCATCACCCAGCTCCAGGACCGGGTCAGCGAGCTGCCGCGCGCCGACCGCTGGCAGTCCATGGCCCGCGCCTCGATCCGCGAGGACCTGTACGCCGCGCACCAGCTGCTCACCGCCGACGTGCTCGCCGCCGGTGACGCGGACGCCACGCCGGAGGAGCGGTTCAAGGCGTGGGAGGAGAAGAACGCCGCGGTCCTGGGCCGGGCGTGGGTGACGCTGGACGAGATCAAGGCGTCGGACACGTTCGACCTGGCGAACCTGTCGGTCGCGATGCGGACGATGCGCACGCTGCTGCGCAGCAACCGCTGACCGGGCGCCTGATCCCAGGGCATCACCGAGACGCGCGTCGGCCCGGCCGGAGAATCCCGGCCGGGCCGACGCGCGTCTCGGTGGGGGCGCGGCCGCTACGCGCGGGAGGCGCGCGCCGGGGGCGGGCTCGACGAGCCGTCGCCCCGTCGGGCGGCGTGGATCACCGGGCGCGCGCCGTCCTCCCGGCCCGGTACGCCCACCGGGCGGCGCAGCTCGCGCGGGACCACCGGCGCCGGCCGTGCCCCGTCCAGGAAAACCGAGCGCACCACGCGCTCCGCTGCCAGCCCGTCGTCGTAGGGGCAGAACCGGGCGCGGAACGCCGCCCTGCGCTCCGCGGCCCGGGCCGAACGCCACAGGTCCTCCCGAAAGCAGGCCACCAGCGACTCCAGGTCCCGCACCACCGGGCCGGGCGCGGCGTTGGGCAGGTCGAGGCAGCTTCCGCGGGTCGCCCGGTAGGTCTCCCAGTCCGGGGCGTGCACGACGATCGGCCGGTCCAGCACGGCGTAGTCGAACATCAGGGGCGAGTAGTCCGTCACCAGCGCGTCGGCGGCCAGGCACAGTTCTGCCGCGCGCCGTGCCGCCGAACCGTCGAGCACCACGTATCCGGGGCCCAACGCACTGGCCAGCCGGGAGAGTTCGAGCGGCGGTGCGCCGCCGTGCAGGTAGTCCCGTTCGGCGGGCGCGTAGAGCACGGCCACCACGCCCGGCGGTACGCCGAGCTCGGCGCGGAGCCCGGCGACGTCCTCCGCGGTCGCCCGGAAGAAGACGTCGTTGCGGGGCGCGCCGAACTCCAGGGTGGTGTAGCCGCCGGGGTAGGCGCGTTCGAAGGCCAGCGTGGAGTGGCGGTTGGCCGAGAGGCTGTAGTCCCACTCCTCGACGCGTTCCAGCAGCCGCGCCGCCTCGGCGCCCATCCCGTCCCCCCGGGCCGGGCGGGCGGCGCGGGGGGACCGGTCCCGCAGTTCCACGCCGAGGCGGCCGAGCGGCGTGCCCTGGTGGGTCTGCAGGAGCACCTGCCCGGCCCGCTTGTGCCGGCGGGCACCGAAGTCGCCGTCGCTGACCAGGTACTTGGCGCGGGCGAGCGCGCTCCAGTAGGCCGCCGAGCCGGGTTGCAGCCGGCGTACGCCCGGCGGCAGCTCGGCGGCGTGTGCCGCGTCCGCCACCCATGCGGTGCGCAGCCCCGGCACCAGTTCCCGCGCCTTGGCCTCCAGCGCCGCCGGGTCGCCGTCGTACACCGGCCGGCCGTCGGCCGGGTGGGTCAGGAAGACGGCCAGCGAGGGGTCGAGCCGCCGCCGGCACTGCACCGAGTGGTGCAGCCGCAGCATCGCAGCCCGTGTCGACCGGCCGGCGGCCCGCAGCCGGCGGCCCAGCGCACGCAGCGACCACAGCGCGGAGAAGGTCCGGCGGGCGCCGAGCCGCACCAGGACGTGCGCCAGGTTCGTGCGACCGGCCGAGGACTGGTGGCGGAGGCACAGCCGGCTGCTGCGCCGGAAGAACTCCGCCCGGCCCGCCCTGGGCAGCCGGCCGGGGGCGAGGAACAGCCCCGCGAGGTGGTCGGCCATCCGCCGGTAGAGCACGGGCCGCCAGCGGGCCAGCTCCGGATGGTCGTCGAGGAACGCGAACACCCGGTCGTACTGGCCGAAGACGTCGAAGTGCCGCCGGGTGGTGCCGGACAGCAGCGCGCCCTCGCGGCGCTGCCGGTGCACCACGCAGACCCGGTCCAGGACGGTGACCGCCTCGGCGGTGAGCAGCGTGCACCACGTCCACGGCACGCCCTCGTGCGCGCCGGGCGGCAGTCGCAGGCCGCGGGCGGCCAGGAAGTGCCGCCGGTACACCTTGTTCCACACCGCCGTCGGCAGCCGCAGCAGCTCCGGCCGGTCCCGGAGCCGGAACACCTGCGGTTCGCGTTGGGCGAGCGGGGCCAGCGGTCCGCCGCCGCGGTCGCTGCCGCCGTGCCAGAACGCCCGCACGTGGTCGAAGACGAGCACGTCGGGCTCGCCGGTCTCGGAGAGGCGGGCGGCGAGTGCCTGGAGCGCCCCCGTGGTGAGCGCGTCGTCGCTGTCGAGGAACAGCACGTAGTCGCCACGGGCGTAGGTGAGTCCGGCGTTGCGCGCGGGTCCCGGGCCGGTGGGGCCGGGCAGTCGCAGCACGGTCACCCGGGGGTCGGCCGCCGCGTCGGCGAGCAGTTCCCCGCAGTCGGGTGGTGAGCCGTCGTCGACCAGGATCAGCTCCAGGTCCGTGAACGACTGGGTGAGGACGGAGTCCAGGCACTCGGGCAGATATGCCTGCACCTGGTGGACGGGAACGATGACGCTGAATCGAGGCACGGCACATCCACGGTCTGGGCGCGGTCTGATTAGCCCGATAATGCGTCACGTAAGGGGGCGAATCGTGCAGACATATCGCGCAGATGACCGACTGGCGACCGGAAACCGTCCGTTCGGCGCATCCGACCACCCGACCGGCGGCCCCGGTCGGGGTTGACGGGGCGGGGGCGCCGATCGACCGGTCAGAGCAGTGCCGGCGGACGGGCCGCCGTCGCCTCCCGGGTGGCCCGCTCCAACGCGCTGGCCAGCAGCGCCAGATCCGTCGGACCGTTGCCCAGCTCCCGCACCGGACGCCGGGTCGGCGGATCGCCCGCCCGCTCCCAGTCCAGCGCGACCACCGTCGGCCGGGTGGTGGCCGTCCGGGGGATGCGGCCGGTGACGCGGGCCCCCTGGAACGGCACCGCCGTGCCGTCCGGCCGGTGCAGCACACCCCGGCCCACCTGGTGCTCCTCGTCGCCCGGTTCGCCGTCCAGCGAGACGCGCAGTGCGGCACCCTGGTCGGTGAGGGTCTGCGCGGTGCGGTCCGGCCGCCCGGTCGCGGCGACCAGGTGCACGCCCAGCCGGGCGCCGTCCCGGGCGACGGACTCCAGCGCGCGGACCACCGAACCGGCCGCCGGGCGACCCGGGTTGCCCAGCGCCGGATCGACCAGCGCGTCGAAGTCGTCGACCAGCACCACCAGCCGGGGCGGCGGCCCGTCGACCGGCGCGACCTCGCCGTTGGCGGCGGGTCGGGAGGCCGCGGGGCGCAGCCGCAGCGTGCCCCGGTCGCTGTCCGGACCGGGAACCGGCTGCGGCCGGGCCGCGCCCTGCCGGCCGATCCGGGCAGTCGCCCGGTCCTGCGGATCCTCGGCGTCGCCCGCCTCGCGTGCGCCCGCCTCGTACCCGCGCGCCCCCGCGCCGTTCGCACGCGCCCACTCCTCGTAGGCGCGACCGTTGAACAGTTCGGCGCGACGCTTCAGTTCCGCGCTGAGCGCCTGGGCGAACGCGCGCATCCGCACCGGATCGCCGGCCGGCAGATACGTCGTGGCGTGCGGCAGCTCCGCGCACGCCATCAGCCCCCGGCCCTCACCGTCCCCGCCGCCGTCCCGCCCGTCGACGAGCACCAGCGCCAGCCGGTCCGGCCGGTCGAAGGCGCACAGCGAGGCGGCCAGCGAACACAGCAACTCCGTCTTGCCGCTGCCCGCGGTGCCGCTCACGAGCAGATGGCTGCGGTCGACGGCCAGATCGGCGGTGACCGGCCCGCGCCGACCGGCGCCGAACACCACCCCGGCGCCGCCCGACCGGTCGGCGACCGACGCCCAACGCGCCCGCAGCGCTGCCGGAGTAGCCCGGGCCAGCCCCAACTCGTCGAGCAGCCGGGCGCTCGACGGCAGCGCGGCGGCCGGCCGGTCGGCCGCGGGCAGCGCCCCCGACGACTCCCGCGCCGGCGCCAACGCCCGCGCGAAGCGCTGCGCCCACGCCGCCGACACCCCGTCCACCGTGGCCAGCTCGCCACCGGGATCGCCACCACGGCGCACCAGCCGCACGGCGGTCGCCACCGCCCCGCTCAGCAACGCCACCGCGCCGCAGCCCCGGAACGCCGGAAACGCCGAGTACGCGGCGGACAACGTCTCGGCCACCGGCGAGGACGGCGTGGCCGGCGGCGTCTCCGTCAGACACAGCACGTGCACGCCGGCGGCCGCTCCCGTGGCGGTGAGCCGGGCGACCGTCTCGCGCAGCGCGGCCGCGCCCGGATCGCCGTCCACCACCAGCACCGTGGCCGGCCCCCGATAGGCCTGCGCGGCGGCCCGTACCGCCGCCGGTTCGGCCGTCGCCCAGTCGGCGCCCAGCGGGCCGTCCTCCAGCCGGCGCACCAACTCGTCCGTACGGGCGGTGGCCTGCTCGCGGTCGAAGCCGAACAGCAGCCGGCAGTCCTGCCCGTGCTCAGGGCGCGGATGCGGCAGCCAACCGAGCCACGTCCAGTCCCGCACCCGGCGCCCCCGCCCGGCGGCCAGCACCACGACCTCCAGCGCGCTCGGCGGGTGCAGGGCGGTGAGCTGCGCCAACACCGAACGCGTCAGGCCGAGCAGCCGGGCGCGCGGCCCGGCCAACCCCAGCGAGCCGACCTCCCGCAGCCCCACGGTCAGCGGCACGGCCGAGGTGCGCCCGGACGGGTGCCGCGGCGCGCGGTGCGCGGTGCCCAGCCGGACGGTCAGCGCGTCCGGATGCCCAGGGCCGCGCTCCCACAGGCGCGGGCCGCCGTCCAGCGCGGTGAGCAGCAGTTCGGCCGCGTCCGGCCAGCGGCCGCTGCGGGGCTCGTCGGACGGCGGTGGCAGTGGAAGGCCGGGTCCGACGGGTGGGCCGCCGTGCGGTGCGCGCGGAGTGTGCGGCGTCGCGGCGTCCGGCGCGGGCGGTGTCGCGCTGTGCGCGCGGGGGTGCGGCGGATCGACGCGCCCGGGGCGTGCGCCCCAGCGACGCGCCCACGCGGCCAAGCCCCGTCCGCGCTGCTCGACGCCGTCCGGTCCCGGTCCGGTCGCCGAGGCCTCACCGCCCGGCGGGGGCGGGGTGGCGGCGCCGGGCACGAGCCCGGAACCGTGGGTGCCGTACGAGCCGTGGCCGCCGGGCCGGGCGCCGGTGTGCGCGCCCGGGTCCGCACCGGTGTGCAAGCCGGCCTCCGGCGTGGGGGCAAGGCGCTCGTCGGCGGGACGCGCGCCGACACACAACCGCAGTACCGACTCCCCGACCCGCAGCGCCGCGCCCGGCGGCAACGCCGCAAGCCGCTCCCCGACCGGCACCCCGTCGACCGTGGTGCCGTTGGTCGAACCCAGGTCCGCGACGGACACCCCGCCGTCGGCGGCCACCGCCACCACACAGTGCAGCCGGGAGACGTCCGGATCGTCGAGCACCACGTCGGCCTCGGCGGAACGCCCTATCCGCACCCGGCCCGCGTGCAGCAGGTACACGCCGCCGGAGTCCGGGCCGGCCACCGCCTCCAGGCGCAGCCCGCCCGGGGTCGGCGAGGCGGGCTCGTCGGCAGGCCCGTGCAGGGAGATCACCGCGCCGTCGACCAGCGGCGGTTCGCCGACGACCTGCCGCTGCGGGTCGAGCCGCCGCCCACCGGCGTAGACGGCGACCGTCTCGCCGCCGGAGGCCGGCTGCCCGCCGCCCTCGCCGCCCGGACCGGTCGCGGCGGCCAGCGCCGCGCCGAGCCCACCGGCGATCGCGGCCAGCACGGTGCCCGGGGGAGCGGTGACGATGACGTCGCAGTCCCGTGGCGCGCGGTCGCCGCCGCCCGCCGCGCCCGCTCGTCCGCCGCCACGCGGCCCGAGGACAGTGAGCCGGATCTGGTTCGGCATCGCCCCTCCCGGTTCGTAAACCATGCGCCAGACCGTGGGAGCATCCTCCCACCCGCCAGGTACGTTTGGTGACTCGACCGCCACTCAGTGATCTTGACTGGTCGGTCACCGGCGGCTGGTTGATCATATGTGGCGGAGTTCACACCACTTACCGTCACCCCGCTCCCACCGCCCGCAGCCGACCGTCGACGGCGGCAACCAATCCGGCGCCGCGCACGTCTAGCTGCCCGTGGAGCCGGACGTCCGAGCACGCCCCGGCCCCAGGGCAGGCCCTAAAGTGGAGCGGACGGACCGTCGGGGCGCGGTCCCCGTCCCGCGGTGGAAGCACGCCGCAGAGCGTTGATCACGATCAGGGAGCCGATGACGTGCGGCCGGTAGGCAGCAAGTACCTGCTCGAGGAGCCGCTGGGACGCGGTGCCACGGGCACCGTGTGGCGGGCCCGGCAGCGGGAGGCCGCGGGCGCCGAGGCGGCCGTCCCGGGCGAGCCCGGCGAGTCGGTGGCCATCAAGGTGCTCAAGGAGGAGCTGGCGAGCGACCCGGACGTGGTCATGCGCTTCCTCCGCGAGCGCTCGGTGCTGCTGCGCCTGACCCACGCCAACATCGTCCGGGTGCGCGACCTGGTGGTCGAGGGCGATCTGCTCGCCCTGGTCATGGATCTCGTCGACGGCCCGGACCTGCACCGCTACCTGCGGGAGAACGGCCCCTTCTCGGCCGTCGGCGCCGCGCTGCTGACGGCGCAGATCGCCGACGCGCTCGCCGCAAGCCACGCCGACGGCGTCATCCACCGGGACCTCAAGCCCGCCAACGTGCTGCTCGCCGACGGTCCGGACGGCATGCGTCCGATGCTCACGGACTTCGGCATCGCACGGCTCGCCGACTCACCCGGCATCACCCGCACCCACGAGTTCGTCGGCACCCCCGCCTACGTGGCCCCGGAGTCCGCCGAGGGCCGGCAGCAGACCCCGGCGGTGGACGTCTACGGCGCCGGCATCCTGCTGTACGAGCTGGTCAGCGGCCGTCCGCCGTTCGGCGGTGGGACGACGATCGAGGTGCTGCACCGGCATCTGACGGAGACCCCGCAGCGCCCCGAGCACACCCCCGATCCGCTGTGGACGGTCGTCGAGCGCTGTCTGCGCAAGCGGCCGGAGGAGCGGCCGAGCGCCGACGACCTCGCCCGGGCGCTGCGCACGGTCGCCGCCGGTCTCTCCCCGGACGCGGACGAGGCGGCGCGGGCCGCCGCGCTCGGCGTCGGTGCCCTGCTGGGCGCGGCGGGCGCCGGACGGGCGGCCGGTGACGCCGACCCCACGCAGGTGCTGCCCGCGGGCGCCGGCCACGACCCGAACGCCGCCACCAGCGTGCTGCCCGCGACCGGTCCGGACGCCGACCCGACCAGCGTGCTGCCCGCCACCGGCGGCGTCGACGGCCGGACGGCCGTGATGCCCCCGCTGCCCGACGGCCAGGCCGCGGGACAGGGCGCGGGCGCCGCTCAGGGCGGCGACCCGCACCCCTGGCAGAGCCAGATGCGGGCCGCCCGCGACCGCAACGAGCAGACCCAGTACCAGCCGCTGACTCCGGACGACGACCCACTGCGCCGCCGCCCGCGTCGCCAGCCCGCGCCCCAGCCGCAGCCCCGGCACCAGCCGCCACCCCCGCAGCAGCAGTACCAGCAGCACTACCAGCCCCAGCAGTACCAGCCGTACCAGCAGGGCTACGACCCGGCCGCCGACCAGCGTCACGCGGCGCCCCACCAGCCGGAGTCACGCCGCGCCGAACCGCGCCACCGCCCGGAACCGCGTCGCCCGGAACCGCGTCGGCAGGAACCGCGCCGCCCGGAGCCCCGCCGCTACGACCCGCCGCCGGCGCCCGAGCCGCGCCGGTCCCGGCAGCGCGGCGCCAACCCGATGCGAATCCCCGGCCTCGGCTGCCTCAAGGGCTGTCTGTTCATGGTGCTGATCCTGGCCGCGACCGTGGCGCTGGTCTGGAACTTCACCCCCGTTCCCGAGTGGGTCGCCCAGGGCAGGGGCTTCTGGGAGACGATGGTCGACTGGTTCAACGTGGTCAGGGACCGCGTCGCCGGCTCGGTCTGACCGGGCGGCGGGACCAGGCCAGGCGGCCGCGCACGGGCCCGGCGCGCGTTGCGCCGATCGGCTGACGGTCGGTGAGGAGATTTGTCGACATCTGCGGGGCTTTTTCCCGTACACAAGTGACAGTTCACGCCAACAGCCCTCCGGCCGACCCCGCTCGGCGCGTAGCTTTGTCGCCATGGCACGGAAGATCGGCAGTCGTTACACCGCTCACCAGATCCTGGGACGCGGCAGCGCCGGCACGGTGTGGCTGGGCTCGGGCCCCGACGGCCAGGTGGCCATCAAGCTGCTGCGCGACGACCTCTCCGCCGACCAGGATCTCGTCGGCCGCTTCGTCCAGGAGCGGGCCGCGCTGGTCAGCCTCGACCACCCGCACGTCGTCGGCGTCCGTGACCTCGTCGTCGACGGCAACGACCTCGCCCTGGTCATGGACCTGGTGCGCGGCACCGACCTGCGCAGCCTGCTCGACCGGGAACGGCGACTGCCGCCCCGGGCCGCCGTCTCCATCGCCGCCGACATCGCCGACGCGCTGGCCGCCGCCCACGCCGCCGGCTACGTCCACCGCGACGTCAAGCCGGAGAACATCCTGCTCGACGAGGCCACCCGGTCCGCGCTGCTCACCGACTTCGGCGTCGCGAAGCTCATCGACGAGCCCGCGCGCGGGGGCAGCCGGGTCGTCGGCACCCCCGACTACGTGGCGCCCGAGATCGTCGAGGGACTGCCGCCCCGCGCGGCCGTCGACATCTACGCCCTGGCCACCGTGCTCTACGAGATGCTGGCCGGCTTCACCCCGTTCGGCGGCGGCCATCCCGGGGCGGTGCTGCGCCGGCACGTCACCGAGACCGTCGCCCCGTTGCCCGGCGTGCCCGACGAGCTGTGGCGGCTGATCCACCAGTGCCTGGCCAAGGGGCCCGCGTCCCGGCTGCGCGCCGGCGAGGTGGCCGCCAGACTGCGGGAGATGTCGCCCGCGCTCGCCGGGATGCCCGCCCTGGAGATCGACGAGCCGGAGCCCGAGCCCGCCCACGAACCCGTCGGCGCCGCCGAGCCGGCCGGACACATCCACCCGCCCGCCAGCGGCGCCGTGCCGCTGGTCCACGGCGGACCCGACCCCGACTCGGCCAACCGCGAGACGCACACCAGCATGCGTGTCCCGGCCGTCGAGGAACTGGCGGGCGGCGCGCACGGCACCGCCCGCGCGCCCCGCGCCCCCGGCCAGCCGCGCGCCGGCTCCGCCCGTCACCGGGCTGCCGAGCGCCGCCGCCGGCTGCGGATCGTCGCCGCCGGGACGGCTGCCGCGGTCGGCATCGGACTGGGCGGCTGGCTGGCCTTCGGCGGCGGCGACGAGCCCACGCCGCCGGCCGTCGAACAGCCCACACCGTGACCGGGCCGTTAACCGTTAGGCTGGAGGCGTGGCAGTCGTCGATGCATCCGAAGCTCTGAAGTCCCTCTCCTCCACCATGGAGTCGATCGAGGCCGTTCTCGACCTCGACAGGATGAGGGCTGACATCGCCGCGCTCGAAGAGCAGGCGGCCGACCCCTCCCTGTGGGACGACCCCGACAAGGCGCAGCAGGTCAACAGCAAGCTCTCCTTCCTCCAGGGGCAGCTGCGCAAGGTCGAGGAGCTGCACGGCCGCATCGAGGACCTGGAGGTCCTGTTCGAGCTGGCCGACTCGGAGGACGACGCCGACGCGCGGAACGAGGCCGAGGCCGAGCTGGCCTCCGTCCGCAAGTCCGTCGACGAGCTGGAGGTGCGCACGCTGCTCTCCGGCGAGTACGACGAGCGGGAGGCGATGGTCTCCGTGCGCGCCGAGGCCGGCGGCGTCGACGCGGCGGACTTCGCCGAGCAGCTGCAGCGCATGTACCTGCGCTGGGCCGAGCGGCGCGGCTACCCCACCGAGATCCTGGACACCTCCTACGCGGAGGAGGCGGGCATCAAGTCCACCACCTTCACCGTGAAGGCGCCCTACGCCTACGGCACGCTCTCCGTCGAGCAGGGCACCCACCGCATGGTCCGCATCTCGCCCTTCGACAACCAGGGCCGCCGCCAGACGTCGTTCGCCGGCGTCGAGGTGCTGCCCGTCGTGGAGCAGATGGACCACATCGAGATCCCCGAGAACGAGCTGCGGATCGACGTCTTCCGGTCCTCCGGCCCGGGTGGCCAGTCGGTGAACACCACCGACTCCGCCGTGCGCATGACGCACATCCCCACCGGCATCGTCGTCTCCTGCCAGAACGAGAAGTCCCAGATCCAGAACCGCGCCGCCGCGCTGCGCGTCCTCCAGGCCCGGCTGCTCGCGCGCCGCCGCGAGGAGGAGCAGGCCAAGATGAACGCCCTCAAGGGCGACGGCGGCAACTCCTGGGGCAACCAGATGCGCTCCTACGTCCTCCAGCCGTACCAGATGGTCAAGGACCTGCGGACGGAGCACGAGGTCGGCAACCCGCAGTCGGTGCTGGACGGCGACATCGACGGCTTCCTGGAGGCCGGCATCCGCTGGCGCAAGCAGCAGGAGCAGACGGCCGGCTGAGCCCGCTGGCCCGCCCCGCCCCGTGCGACACCACACGCCCGGGGCGGCTTCGCGTACAACTCTTCCCGCCCCTCGCGCATCTGCATCTGCGGACTGACCGCTTGGCGGAGGGAGCACCGCATGACCAGAGCGCTGGTGGCCGGCGAGCAGCGGATGCTGCGGGAGGCGATCGCCGCGGCGCTGGGGCTGGAGGACGGCGTCAAGGTGGTGGCGCAGGCCGCGTCCGGCCAGGAGGCGGTGTCCGCCGCACGGGTATGCGGCCCCGAGGTGGCGCTCATCAGCACCCGGCTCCCCGGCGCCGCCGACGGGCGGGAACCGCCCTGCGGGGACGGCATCGACACGATCCACGCGCTCCGACTGGCCGTCCCCGGCTGCCGTTCGCTGGTGGTGTTCGGCGGCGCGCCAGGACCGGGCCAGGTGCGCAGCGCGCTGCTGGCCGGCGCGGCCGGCTACGTGCACACCGGGCTGCCCTTCGCCGACCTGGTCGCCGGGGTGCACGCGGTGGCCGCCGGGCATGCGGTCGGCGATCCCGAAGTGCTGCGGGCTGCACGGCGGATCGGCCGCAGCCCGCTCAGCGGGCGGGAGCGCCAGATCCTGCGGCGCGTCGCGACGGGCGCCGACACCGCCGACATCGCACGGGAGTTGAGTCTCACCGTCGGGACCGTGCGCAACCATCTCAGCGCCGCGGTCCGGAAGCTGGCCGCCCGCACGTCCGTCGACGCCGTGCGGATCGCCGCCGACCACGACTGGCTCCGCGACCCGGGCTGACGTGCCCCGAGTGAGACGGGCGAGTCAACAGGTGTCGGCTTGATGGGGTTTGTGTGTCGAATCCCTCACACCCGTCCGTCCGTGACGCCAACCGATCGCCCACTGCGGACATTTCGCCCGGACCTCGCTTGACGCTGCAGTCTTTACTGGCAAAGCTGTTCGCTCGGCAGGCGTGTGCCTGGCATCGTGCGTGTACGCGGGGGGCGTCTTCAACTGTCCCGGCCCGTCTCAGGGCTCGGCCTTTCAGGGTGTGTCCCCCCGTCGCGGGGCCGGCTCGGCAACGCCGAACCATGACAAAGACACAGCTACTGGGGGTAGTTGGTAGTGACCAATAACAAGACGCGTGTGCGCATCGCGCGGATCGCGGCCGGTGCCGTGTTCGCCGCGGGCCTTTCGCTGACCGTCGCCGGTGTGGCCCAGGCCAACCCGGTGTCGGACGCCGTCGACACCGTTCTCGGCAACGACGCCCCGGAGGTGCCGGAGATTCCGGACGACCCGGAGGAGACTGACGACACCGACATCCCGGGCGACCCGGAGCCGGAGCCCACCGAGTCGGAGCCGGAGCCGGAGCCGACGAACCCGGAGCCGGAGCCCACGAACCCGGAGCCGGAGCCGACGAACCCGGAGCCCGAGCCCACGAACCCGGAGCCGGAGCCCACCGAGCCGGGTAAGCCCACCGAGCCGGGTAAGCCGGGCAAGCCGGGCGAGCCGGGTGGCCCGAACCCGGACGGTTCCACGGCGCCTGACGGCACCGCTCCGAACTCCGGTGGCAAGGACCAGATCACCACGCCGCAGAAGCCCGCCCCGCAGGGCGGTCAGGAGAAGCAGGACGAGCTCGCCGAGACCGGCGCCATGGAGACCACCTTCCTGGTGGTCGGCGCCGCGACGATGATCGCCGGTGGTGTCGGCTTCCGTCTGCTGCCGCGTCTGATGGCGCGCGGTGGCGCCGCGGCCGCCTGATTCACCACTTCGTGTGGCGCCACGGCGTTTGACCGTGGCACATGCCGGTGACGTCGGCGGGTTGGCGTGAGGCGGCCCGCCGACGACGTCGCACAGAGGCACGTACGCAGAGGCCGGGTTCGGACACAGCCAGTGTCCGAACCCGGCCTCTTGTGTATGCGCCGCGTGCCGGCGGCCTACGTGCCGGCGGCCTGGTGGGCCAGCAGGGCCACCGCGAGCAGCGTGAGCAGCAGCGCCAGCAACGTCGCGGGGGTGAGGGAGATCAAGGGGCCCTGCCGGTGCCGGCGGTCCCGCTCGGCGCGGCAGACCGCGCAGCGGGCCTCGCTGACCGGCCCCGCGCAGTTGGCGCACACCAGTCGGTCGCAGGTCATCGAGCCTCCTCCTCCCCCTGAGTCCGTTCCGGTAGGTGTCGCGGCGCCGGCGTACGCCGGACACCGACGTCCACGTCAACGCCGTCGACGTCCGATTCGTTCCCGGTCGGGTGGATCGCCGCCGGGTGGGGGTCCACTCTGCCAGGATCGACCGTCCGGTGCACGGTGTCCCTTCCAGGCGGCCGGACGAGGTGGACGCGAGCCGCTGACACACGGCGAACCCGCCAAAGCGGGGCACTATGCGACGTTCGCACCGGTCCGTCCCGGCGCGGCCTGGGGGCAAACCGGACGCGGACTGCGACGCCCGGTCCGATTCGCGTATGGTCGCCCACACCGAGGAGAGTCGCCGCCGCGATTCTCGTAGCCCCTACCCAGGTCGACGTGGTGTAAATCAGTGATTCGATTCGACAACGTCTCCAAGCGCTACCCCAAGCAGAACCATCCCGCCCTCCGCGACGTGTCGCTGGAGATCGAGCGCGGTGAGTTCGTCTTCCTGGTGGGCTCCTCCGGCTCCGGCAAGTCCACCTTCCTGCGGCTGCTGCTCCGGGAGGAGCGCGCCAGCGAGGGCCAGGTCCACGTGCTCGGCAAGGACCTGAACCGGCTGTCCAACTGGAAGGTCCCGCACATGCGGCGCCAGTTGGGCACGGTCTTCCAGGACTTCCGGCTGCTGCCGAACAAGACGGTCGGGGAGAACGTCGCCTTCGCGCTCGAGGTGATCGGCAAGCCGCGCGGGCAGATCCGCAAGACGGTGCCCGAGGTCCTCGACCTCGTCGGACTCGGCGGCAAGGACGACCGGATGCCGGGCGAGCTGTCCGGCGGTGAGCAGCAGCGGGTGGCGATCGCGAGGGCGTTCGTCAACCGGCCGATGCTGCTGATCGCCGACGAGCCGACCGGCAACCTCGACCCCCAGACCTCCGTCGGCATCATGAAGCTGCTCGACCGCATCAACCGGACCGGGACGACGGTCGTGATGGCCACCCACGACCAGCAGATCGTCGACCAGATGCGCAAGCGCGTCATCGAGCTCGAGAAGGGCCGCCTCGTCCGCGACCAGTCCCGCGGCGTCTACGGCTACCAGCACTGAGCGGCTACGGCTCCCAGCACTGAAAGGACGCCATGCGCGCCCAGTTCGTCTTCTCGGAGATCGGCGTCGGTCTCCGTCGCAATCTCACGATGACCTTCGCCGTGATCGTCTCGGTGGCGATCTCGCTCGCCCTCCTCGGTGGCGCGCTGCTGGCCGGCCAGCAGGTCAACCAGATGAAGGGCTACTGGTACGACAAGGTCCAGGTCTCCATCTACCTCTGCAACAAGACCGACGCGGCCACCGCGCCGGCCTGTGCCCGGGGCGCGGTCACCGGGCAGCAGAAGCGTGAGATCAAGGCCGACCTCGAGAAGATGAGGGTCGTCGACAAGGTCTACTACGAGTCGAGCGAGCAGGCCTTCAAGCACTACAAGGAGCAGTTCCCCGACTCTCCGCTGGCCCCCTCCCTGACTCCGGACCAGATGCAGGAGTCCTACCGGGTCAAGCTCAGCGACCCGGAGAAGTTCGAGGTCGTCAGCACGGCCTTCTCCGGTCGGCAGGGCGTGCACTCGGTGCAGGACCAGAAGGACCTGCTGGAGGACCTGTTCAACCTGCTCAGCGGAATGAACCGGGCGGCCCTGTTCCTGATGGCGCTGATGCTGATCGTCGCCGGCCTCCTGATCGTCAACACGGTGCGGGTGTCGGCGTTCAGCCGCCGACGGGAGACCGGCATCATGCGGCTCGTCGGCGCCTCCAGCTTCTACATCCAGATCCCGTTCATCATGGAGGCCGCCGTGGCCGGCCTGTTGGGCGGCCTGCTGGCCTGCGGAATGCTGATGAGCGGCAAGTACTTCCTCATCGACCAATGGCTGCGGGAACAGATCCCGCTCATCAACTTCATCGGCTGGGACTCGGTGTTGAAGGTGCTTCCGCTGGTGCTGGCGGTGGGCGTCATCATGCCCGCCTTTGCAGCCTTCCTCGCACTGCGCAAGTACCTGCGCGTGTGACACCGGTGTGAGAAACGCCGCGAGCGCCCCTCATGCGATCCGGCCAGACGATCATGCTGCTGCCCTAGACTGACGCACCATGTCGGGCACACGGATGTTCGTCGAGCCCCGCCGCATGCGCCGCGGGGCCGCCCTGACATTCGTCTTCGCGGGCGTCCTCCTCACCGGCTTCGCGACCGGCTCCTGGAGCGAGGAGGCGGAGGGCGGCGAGGCGGCCGGACCGCGCGGGACGCAGGGCACGCCGATAAGCCCCAGCGGCGCCGCCGACCCCGCCGTGGAGGACGTCCACCAGGCCAACGACGCGCACAAGCTCGTCAGCCGCAGCGGCGACCGCTGGTCCGCCGCCTACAGCGCGCGCGAGTACGAAGGCCTCCAGCAGGCGCTCGACGGGCGGTACGTCGGCGTCGGCATCGCCGTCCGCCGCGCCTCGGGCGGCGCCCTGGAGGTGGCCCGCGTCACCGCCGGCAGCCCCGCCGACCGGGCCGGCGTCCGCCGCGGCGACCGGCTGCGGGCCGTCGACGGCGAGGACGTCCGCGAGCTGCCCGTCACCGACGTCGTCGCCCGGCTGCGCGGCGACGACGGCGAGCGCGCCGCGCCCGGCGGCAGCACGGTGACCGTCGACGTCGGCCGGGACGGCCGCGCCCGGGCCGTCACCCTGCGTCGCGCCAGCCTCTCCACCGAGCCGGTCACCGTCGAACGGCTCACCGCCGACACCACGCGCATCAAGGTCACCGCCTTCACCAAGGGCTCCGGCGACGAGGTCCGCCGGGCCGTCCGCCGGGTCCCGGAAGGCAGCGGCGTCCTGCTCGACCTGCGCGGCAACGCCGGCGGCCTGCTGCACGAGGCCACCGCCGCCGCCGCGGCCTTCCTCGACGGCGGCCTCGTCGGCACTTACGGCGACCAGGAGAAGGAGCACGCCCTCCACGCCGAGCCCGGCGGCCAGACCACCGCGCCGCTTGTCGTACTCGTCGACGGCGGCTCCATGAGCGCCGCCGAACTCGTCGCCGGCGCACTCCAGGACCGGGACCGGGCCGTGGTCGTCGGCAGCCGCACCTTCGGCAAGGGCACCGTCCAGATGCCCCGGGAGCAGCCGGACGGCTCGGTCGCCGAACTCACCGTCGGGCACTACACCACCCCCTCCGGCCGGGTCCTCGACGGCGAGGGCCTGACCCCCGACGTCACCGTGCGGCCGGGCGAGCGCGCGCTGGACAAGGCCCGCACGGTATTGAGTGGCCTCGCGGCCCGAGATTGAGCCACAATGGCCCGGCTATGGCAAAAGAGACGGGTCGCAAACTCATCGCGCAGCACAAGAAGGCGCGGCACGACTACAACATCCTCGACACGTTCGAGTGCGGTCTCGTACTGACCGGGACCGAGGTCAAGTCGCTCCGCCAGGGCCGCGCCTCCCTCGTCGACGGCTTCGGCCAGATCGACGCCGGCGAGGTGTGGCTGCACAACGTGCACATCCCCGAGTACAGCCAGGGCACCTGGACGAACCACAGCGCCCGTCGCAAGCGCAAGCTCCTGATGCACCGCGCCGAGATCGACAAGCTCATCGGCAAGCTCCAGGAGACCGGTCTGACCCTGGTGCCGCTCCAGCTGTACTTCAAGGACGGCCGGGCCAAGGTCGAGCTCGCGCTCGCCCGGGGCAAGAGGGAGTACGACAAGCGGCAGACCCTGCGCGAGAAGCAGGACCGCCGTGAGGCGGACCGCGCGATCTCGGCGGCCCGCCGCCGCAGCCGCCGCTGACCCGGCGGCGCTGCCGCCGGGGCCGGCCGGGCGCCGTCCGCCCCGCTCACCCGACCGGTGGGAATGTGCTGGCACCCCGCCGTGTTGTTCACGTACGATGGTGGCAACACCGCCGCCGGGCCCTCGGGCCCGACGTGCTTGTCAACTCAACATGGGGATGATCGGTTTCGACAGCGGATGTCGAAGTAGGGGAAGCGAGCCGAGGAACGCGGCAATGATCTCGCTAACCATGTGCCGCAAAAAAATAATCGCCAACACCAAGCGCGATTCCTTCGCCCTCGCTGCCTGATCAGCGACTTGCGAAGTGTCAGCCCGGGTGCGTTCCCGACCCGGTTCCTGGCATCAGCTAGGGAACTCACCGCGTAGACCCGGTCACGGGGTCTGCCGGGACATCAAACAGTGACTGAGCCCGTCGGCAGCTTGTCTGCGTGACTGCCGGGGCTGAGAAAATCGAAGCAGACTGCGCTCGGAGAAGCCCTCCTTCCGCACCGTTGGACGCGGGTTCGATTCCCGCCATCTCCACTGTTCAAGGCCTTGGGGCCGTGTCGGCGACGACACGGCCCCAAGGCCTTTGCCGTGCCCGCCCGCCCGGGCGGCATCAGCCGCCACCGCCCCGAACGTCGACACCGGACAGATCAACACTCGCCTGCCGCTTCATACGTTCCGCCAATTCCGCGTTGGTCGGCCTCGACGCCTCCCTGATGACAAGCGCCAGCAGGTATTCCTGGAGGGACTGACCGGCTGCGGCCGCCCGCGCCTCGACGCGCCGGGCGACATCTTCGGGGACGTTCTCGATGGTGAATGCGGTCGTGGGCACGAAGGTGAATGCGGTCGTGGGCACGACCGTATTCCGCCCTCAGAGCAGCCGGTCCGCTGAGATTCCGTCCGTCGCGGTTCAGCCGCCGTAGTAGTAGCGGGCGTTGAGGATCTTCACTTCCTTGTCGTCAGCCCGGTACACCAGTCGGTGCTCGTCGTCGACCCGTCTCGACCAGAAGCCGGACAGGTCTCCCTTGAGAGGTTCGGGCTTGCCGATGCCGGAGAAGGGCGTGCGCTGGATCTCGCCGATCAGACGGGTGATGCGGCGTGCCATCCTGCGGTCCGAGCTGAGCCAGAAGAGGAAGTCCTCCCAGGCGGCGGGGTCGAAGTGAACACTCCTCACTCCTCGCCTCCGGTCAGCTCTCGCAGCTCGTCGAGGGTCTTGGTGATGTCAGGGGACGACGACGCCTTGTCGCGCGCAACGGCCTCCATGAGGCGTCGCGCGTTCGCGGGGGAGCGTAGGAGATAGATGGTCTCCTGCCACGAGTCATAGTCCTCTGCGGACATCAGGACCGCGTCGCCGCCCTTGGAGCTGATGCGGACCGGCGTGTGGTCGTCATTGACCCGCTTGATAAGCGGGAAGAGGTTCTGGCGAGCCTCGCTGGCGCTTATGGTCATCGGTCACGCTCCCATCTTCCGGTACAAGAAAACGGTACCGCACCTGTACCGGTTTTGGGTACCGGTCGGACTCGGTGCCGCACGGTGGGTGCTGAACTGCTGTCAGTAGTGGTCTAGACCTTGACGTGGGCATGGCTGGGTCGTGTACTGGGTGCGATCAACCCCCCACTGCAAGCGAGGTGGTCCCCCCATGTCCAGAACCAGACTTCTCTCCCTCCTCTCGGCAGGTGTGCTGCTCGGCGTGCTCGCCGTGTTCCTGCCGAACCTCGGAGGCGGCGGGCAACAGGCGCGCGCCAACGAGGCGTGCGCGGCGCCGTGGAGCGCCTCGAAGGTCTACTGGGGAGGCGACGTCGCTTCCCACAACGGCAGCAACTGGCGCGCCAAGTGGTGGACGCAGGGGGAGACCCCCGCAGGCGGCGTCGCCGTCTGGGAGCACCGGGGCGCCTGCGGCGGCACCGGCCCAGGCCCCGGGCCCGGCAACCCCGACTTCGTCGTCTCGGAAGCCCAGTTCAACCAGATGTTCCCGAACCGGAACCGCTTCTACACCTACCAGGGCCTCGTCGGCGCGCTCAGCGCCTACCCAGGCTTCACCAAGACCGGCGACCAGGCCACCCAGCGCCGTGAGGCCGCCGCCTTCCTCGCCAACGTGCACCACGAGACCGGCGGGCTCGTCCACATCGTCGAGCAGGACCGCAACAACTACCCGCACTACTGCGACACTTCCCAGCCCTACGGCTGCCCCGCCGGCAACGCCGCCTACTACGGTCGCGGCCCCATCCAGCTCAGCTGGAACTTCAACTACAAGGCCGCGGGCGACGCCCTCGGCATCGACCTGCTGCGCAACCCGCACCTCGTCGAGAACAACGCCGAGGTCTCCTGGAAGACCGCCCTGTGGTTCTGGAACACCCAGACCGGCGCCGGTCGGATGACCGCGCACAACGCGATCGTCGGCGGCCACGGCTTCGGCGAGACCATCCGCACCATCAACGGCGCGCTGGAGTGCAACGGCGGTCAGCCGGCGAAGGTGGAGAGCCGCGTGCGGCTCTTCGAGCAGTTCAGCTCGGTCCTCGGCACGACCCCCGGCGGCAACCTCCGCTGCTGACCCGCGCGCCGTGCGGCGGACGCCGGCGGCGGGCCTCTCCCCGATCCCGCCCCTTCCCGTTTCCCGGGGCGCTGCCCCGGACCCCGGGACGGGCGGGAAGGCGTCCTCAAGCGCCGGACGGGCTGAAGTGGTTTGCGGGGCGGAGGTCCTGGTTGTGATGGTGGAGGTTCGAACGCCACCGGATCGGGCGGGAATCCGTCCCGGGCGCGTTGAACGGAACCGGGGAGGGGTGCGTACTTGTCGGCGTAGTAGTTGGCAGGAACGTGACTCGAAGGGCTTCGAGCGGTTCTTGGCAAAGCGAGACAAGAAACCGCCGCACACTTCACCGGGGGTCCGTGGTGAGTGAGGATGCCGCCGTGGCTGACCGAACTTCCCAGGAAGACGCACTCATCCGCGCGCTGTACGACGAGCACGCCGGGCCGCTGCTGGCCTTCGTGCTCCGACTGGTGGGCGGCGACCGGCACCGCGCCGAGGACGTGGTGCAGGAGACACTGGTGCGCGCCTGGCGCAACGCGGAACAGCTCCAGAGCGCCACCGGCTCCATCCGGCCCTGGCTGGTGACCGTCGCACGACGCATCGTGATCGACGGGCATCGCAGCCGCAGGGCGAGACCACAGGAAGTCTCCGCCACCGGGATGGCCCCGCTGGAGGCCATCCCGGCGGCGGACGAGATCGACCGGGCGTTGCGCATGATGACGATCTCCGAGGCCCTGGGCGACCTGAGCGACGCCCACCGGGAAGCCCTCATCGAGACATACTTCAAGGGCCGCACGGTCAACGAGGCCGCGCAGGCGCTGCGGATACCGCCGGGCACGGTGCGTTCCCGGGTGTACTACGCGTTGCGTTCCCTGAAGCTCTCGCTTGAGGAAAGAGGAGTGTCGGCATGACGTCGCCAGCGCACCACAACGACGTCGGCGCGTACGCGATAGGCGCGCTGGACGCCGCCGACACCGCACGGTTCGAGGAACACCTGGCGGTCTGCCAGCCGTGCGGGAACGAGTTGGACGAACTGCTGGGCCTGGGGCCGCTGTTGGCGGAGTACCGGGAGGGCGCGGCCGGTGGCGACGTGGAGACGGCGCTGGTGCCGCAGCCGAGCGCCGCGCTGCTGGACCGGCTGCTGGACACCGTCTCCGCCGAACGGCGCAAGCGTCGGGTGCGGCGGCTGGTGCTGGTCGCGGCGGCGGTGGCGGTGCTGGTCGCCGGGCCGTTCGCGGGCTCCGCGCTGCTGGACCGGGAGTCGGCGGGGCCGCCGGACGCGGTGCAGGCGGCGTTCCAGGCGGGCGAGAAGTTCCGGGGCACCGATCCGGAAACGAAGATCGACGCGACGGTGGCGCTCACCGAGAAGCGCTGGGGCACCGAGGTCGCGATGCGGCTGGCCGGGGTGAGCGGGCCGCAGACCTGCGGCCTGATCGCGATCGGCAAGGACGGCAGCGAGCAGACCGTGACGACCTGGGCGGTGCCCGAGGAGGGGTACGGCTGGGACAAGCCGGCCTACTACGTGGGCGGCGCCGCCTACGACCCGGCCGAGATCGACCGCTTCGAGGTCCGCACGCTGGACGGCGAGCGCCTGGTGACCGTGCCGAAGTAGCCGCCCGGCGGCCGACCGGTCGCTTGAGCCCCCCCCCGCACCGCACGCCCGGTCTGTGCCGGGCGTGCGGTGCGCGGTGTGCCGGGGCGCTCTCGTGTGCGCCGACGGCCCGGCGTCGCGTACGGTTGACGGCTGCCCTGAGAACAGCAGAAGGGGGCCGGTGCGTTGGAGGCGCAGGACACAGGCGTACGCGACCGGGAGATCCAGCGCGAACAGGAGTACCTGGACGCGGTCTACCGGAGGCTCGAGGAGAAGATCGGTGAGGCCGAGTTCCTGATGGACAACGCCGTGCGCGGCGGCCAGGTCGGCACACCAGGCGCGCTCGCCGAACGGGACGCCCAGGTGTTCCGCGCCGGTGTGCACCTGCACCGGCTGAACAGCGAGTTCGAGGACTTCCTCTTCGGCCGCATCGACCTGCTGCCGGGCAAGGACGGCAAGCGCGGCCCGGACGGCGCGTACACCTCCGTCGAGCCGGCCGAGGACGCCGTGCGCCCCGACAACACGGCCGACATCGCCGAGACGCTGCGCATCGGCCGCCTCGGCGTGCTGGACGCCGACTACACGCCGCTGGTCATCGACTGGCGGGCGCCGGCCGCCGCGCCGTTCTACCGGGCCACTCCGGTGTCGCCGGGCCGGGTGGTGCGGCGCCGGGTCATCCGCTCCAAGGGGCGGCGGGTGCTCGGCGTGGAGGACGATCTGCTGCGCCCGGAGCTGACCGCGTACCTGGACGGCGAGCAGCTTGTGGTGACCGGCGACGGCGCGCTGATGGCGGCGCTCGGCCAGGCCAGGACGCACACCATGCGGGACATCGTCGCCTCCATCCAGGCCGAGCAGGACGTGGTGATCCGCGCCCCGGCCGCCTCGGTCACCGAGGTGACGGGCGGCCCGGGCACCGGCAAGACCGCCGTCGCCCTGCACCGCGCCGCCTACCTGCTCTACCAGGACCGCAGGCGGTACGCGGGCGGCATCCTCGTGGTGAGTCCGACGCCGCTGCTGGTCTCCTACACCGAAGGGGTGCTGCCCTCGCTGGGCGAGGAGGGCCAGGTCGCCGTGCGGGCCGTCGGCGCGTTGGTGGACGGCGTGGAGGCCACCGTGCACGACCGGCAGGAGGTCGCCCGGGTCAAGGGCTCCTCGCGCATGGTCAAGCTGCTGCGGAAGGCCGCGCGCGGTACCCAGGAGCTGGCCGCCGCGAACGCACCCGAACGGCTGAGAGTGGTGGTGTCCGGGGCGCGGGTGGAGCTGGCCGCCGAGGAGCTGGCGGAGATCCGGCAGCAGGTCCTGAGCAGCCAGGCGCCGGTGAACTTCCTGCGGCCCCGGGCGCGCAAGCTGCTGCTGGACGCGCTGTGGGCGCGCGGCGGCGGCGCCCGGCGGCACGACGACCCGGAGCTGGCCGCCGAGGCGCGGGAGGCGTTCGACGAGGACGTCTCCGCCGAGGACTCCTTCACCGACTTCCTGACCGCCTGGTGGCCCGAGCTGGAACCGGCCCGGGTGCTTGCGGCGATGGCCGACGAGCGGCGGCTGTCCCGCTGGTCGCGGCGGATCCTCCAGCACCGGGAAGCGCGGCTGCTGGCGAGGTCGCTGGCCCGGCTGGGGCCGGACGGCAGCGGTCCGGTCTCGGTGCACGACGTGGCGCTGCTGGACGAGCTGCGCGGCCTGCTGGGCGCACCGGCGAAGCCGAGGAAGCGCGAGGCCGACCCGCTGGACCAGCTCACCGGGCTGGCCGAGCTGACCACCGCCGCCGACCGCGATCCCACCCGGCGGGACTACCGCGCGCCGCACGAACGCGCCGAGCGGCGGGAGTACGCGCACGTCATCGTCGACGAGGCGCAGGACCTCACGCCGATGCAGTGGCGCATGGTCGGCCGGCGGGGGCGGCAGGCCACCTGGACGGTGGTCGGCGATCCGGCGCAGTCGTCCTGGTCCGATCCGGACGAGGCGGCCGAGGCGCGGGACGAGGCGCTGGGTACCCGGCCGCGTCGGCGCTTCGAGCTCACCGTGAACTACCGCAACCCGTCCGAGGTCGCGGAGCTGGCGTCCCGGGTGCTCGCGCTGGCGATGCCGGGCGCCGTCCCGCCGACGGCGGTGCGCTCGACCGGTCTGGTGCCGCGCTTTCAGGTGTTCGGCCGGTCGCCGCGCGAGGCGGTGCGGGCCGAGACCCGGCGGCTGCTGGCCGAGGTGGACGGCACGGTCGGCGTCGTGGTGGCCATGGGCCGCCGGGAGGAGGCCCGGGAGTGGCTGGCCGACCTGGGCGAGGGCGCGGACCGGGTGGTGCCGCTGGGCAGCCTGGAGGCGAAGGGCCTCGAGTACGACGCGACGGTGGTGGTCTCGCCGGCGGAGATCGCCGACGAGTCCCCGGCCGGTCTGCGGGTGCTGTACGTGGCGCTCACCCGGGCGACGCAACGGCTGACGGTGATCTCCGGGGACCGCGATCTGCCGGACGAGCAGGGCGTTCCCGACCTGCTGCGGGACTGACACCCGGTCGGCCGAGGGATCTAGGCGATCGGGAATCACCATCGGCGGACCTTTGTTAGCCTGACTGTGGCGTCGGCCCGATCCATGCCCCCGGGCCCAACCTTCGTCGCTACGAGCGACCACTTGCCGCGAGGCGAGCTGGCGGGTCGGCGCCACCAGACTCCGCGCGGGGTCGACACGAGCACTCGTGTCGGCCCCGCGCTTTTTTCGCGTCTCAGGCGCCTCCGTTGACCGCTACCGCATCGCGGAAGTAAGTTTCCATTCACATCTGGGTGGTTACCGGCTACCCGACAGTAGGTGCGACGATGCAAAAGGCACGGCGGCGCGAGGAGCGCGCACCCGTTCGCAGGACAGAAAGCAGAGGAACCCGACCATGGCAACGGCGCCCAGCGTCTCCTACTCGATGACCGTCCGACTCGAGCTCCCCGCCGGCGGAAGCTCGGTCAGCCAGATCACCACGGTCGTGGAGTCCGCGGGCGGCCATGTCACCGCGCTGGACGTCACCGCCTCCGGCCACGAGCGGCTGCGTATCGACGTCACCATCGCCGCCACCTCGACCGACCACGCGGCGGCGATCGTCCGTCAACTCGGTGAGATCGAGGGCGTCTCGCTGGGCAAGGTCTCCGACCGTACGTTCCTCATGCACCTCGGTGGCAAGATCGAGATGTCGTCCAAACACCCCATTCGCAACCGCGACGACCTCTCGATGATCTACACGCCCGGCGTGGCCCGCGTCTGCACCCAGATCGCGGAGAACCCGGAGGACGCCCGCCGGCTGACCATCAAGCGGAACAGCGTCGCCGTGGTCACCGACGGTTCCGCCGTGCTGGGCCTGGGCAACATCGGCCCGATGGCCGCGCTGCCCGTCATGGAGGGCAAGGCGGCCCTCTTCAAGCGCTTCGCCGGTATCGACGCCTGGCCGATCTGCCTGGACACCCAGGACACCGACGCGATCGTGGAGATCGTCAAGGCCATGGCGCCCGGCTTCGCGGGCATCAACCTGGAGGACATCTCCGCCCCGCGCTGCTTCGAGATCGAGGAGCGGCTGCGCGAGGCCCTGGACATCCCGGTCTTCCACGACGACCAGCACGGTACGGCCATCGTCGTGCTCGCCGCGCTGCACAACGCGCTGCGGGTGGTCGGCAAGGACATCGGCGACGTACGCGTCGTCATGTCCGGCGCCGGCGCCGCCGGTACGGCCATCCTGAAGCTGCTGCTGGCCGCCGGCGTCAAGCACGCGGTGGTCGCCGACATCCACGGCGTCGTGCACGCCGAGCGGGCCGACCTCAAGGACGCCGACAGCGGTTCCGCGCTGCGCTGGATCGCCGACAACACCAACCCCGAGGGCGTCACCGGCACCCTCAAGGAGGCCGTCGTCGGCGCCGACGTCTTCATCGGCGTCTCGGCTCCGAACGTGCTCGGCGGCGAGGACGTGGCGGCGATGGCGGACGGCGCGATCGTGTTCGCGCTCGCCAATCCCGACCCGGAGATCGAGCCGACCGTCGCCCGGCAGACCGCCGCCGTCGTGGCCACGGGCCGTTCCGACTTCCCGAACCAGATCAACAACGTGCTGGTCTTCCCCGGTGTCTTCCGCGGCCTGCTGGACGCGCACTCGCGGACCGTCAACGACGCGATGATGCTCGCCGCCGCCCGCGCCCTCGCCGACGTCGTCGGCGAGGAGGAGCTGAACGCGAACTACATCATCCCGAGCGTCTTCAACGAGAAGGTCTCCGGCGCGGTGGCCGGCGCGGTGCGGGAGGCGGCCCGGGCCGCCACCGGATCCTGAGCCGGCCTCCTCGAAGCGGCGCCGCCGGGCCGATGACGCGTCCGAACGTGTGGAGTGTGGCCGCGCTGTGGGCGGTGTCACCGTCAACAGGCGGCGCGTCGCGGAAGCAACCGGTGTCGGGCGTGCGTAGGGTTGCGCCAGACGTGTCGGTTTCGGCGCGCTGACAAGAGCCACGGAGCGTCACCACGGCGGGCCCGGGGTCCACTCGAGGTGACGCGGTGGAGCGGCGGATTGGCTTTCGCCCCACTGGTGGGGGCAGGATGCGACCGGGCGCGGGGGTCGTTAGACCCGACCCGGTTCCAGTGGCTGTCATAGGCCCCTGGCAGCATCGGCTTCGATCTCACGCCTCATCGGCAAGAAGAACACGGGAGTAACAGACATGAACCGCAGTGAGCTGGTCGCCGCCCTGGCCGACCGCGCCGAGGTGACCCGCAAGGACGCCGACGCAGTGCTGGCCGCTTTCGCCGAGACCGTCGGCGAGGTCGTCGCCAAGGGCGACGAGAAGGTCACCATCCCGGGTTTCCTGACCTTCGAGCGCACCCACCGTGCGGCTCGCACCGCTCGCAACCCGCAGACCGGTGACCCGATCCAGATCCCGGCCGGGTACAGCGTCAAGGTGTCCGCGGGCTCCAAGCTCAAGGAAGCCGCCAAGGGCAAGTAAGGCAGCAGCGCAGTGGGGTGGCCGTCCGCCAGTGGACGGCCACCCCACGCGTGGTTCTGACGGGCGGTCCGCCGCACGGTCGAGCCGTCGTCGCCGGCCTGTCGGTCACCGCCCCGCCAGTCGCCGTCCCGTCAGTCGGGGTCGGCGGCGAGCAGGTCCGGGTCGGTGAGGTCGACCTCGGTCAGCGAGGTCACCACGACCGTCCGGGGCCCGCGCTCGACGCCGGGGACGGACGGCACCGCCAGGACCCGGCAGCCGGCCGTCAGCGCCGCCGTGACGCCCGCCGGGGTGTCCTCCACCGCCAGGCTGTCCTCCGGCGCCACGCCGAGGCCCAGGCAGGCGGCCAGATACGGGTCCGGGTGCGGCTTGCTGCGGGAGGCCTCGCCGTCGGCGAGGGTGAGCAGGAAGCGGTCGGCGCCCAGCTCGGAGATCACCAGATCGGCGACCGCCCGTTCCGAGGCGGTGACCAGCGCGATCGGCACGCCCAGTGCGGCGGCCTGGTCGAGCAGACGCAGCGCGCCCGGCCTGATCGTCAGACCGGTTCTGATCGAGGTCGTGAACACCCGGTCCAGACGGCGGGCCAGCACTCCCGCCGGCCGTCCGGTGCGTTCGGCCATCAGTTCCGCCGCCCGGCTCAGCGGCAGCCCGGCGAACGCGGCGGTGATGTCGTCGGCGAGGGCCGGGGCGCCGTACTCGTAGAGCAGTCCGGCCACACAGCGCAGCCAGGTGTGCTCGGTGTCGACAAGCGTGCCGTCCATGTCGCACAGCAGCGCCGCCGGGGGGACGCGGAAGCCGGCGCCGGGCCGGCCGGCGGGCTCGGGCGGTGTGCTCACGGTCATGCGAGCGCCGATCGGACCAGCGGGTTCGTACGAGTGGAGTTCCGCACGGTGAACACCACCGAACCGGGCCGGTAGCGGTCGTCGGAGGTCTCCACGGGCCGTCCCTCGGGGGTCGTGGTGGTGCGTCTCACCCGCAGCAGCGGGCTGCCGCGCCGCACGCCGAGCCGGCGGGAGTCCTCGGTGCCGGCGGCCACCGCGTCGATGTGGTGCTCGCCGTGCGCGAAGACCAGCCCGGTGCGCTCGTACAGCTCCTGGGTGACGGACTCGCAGTCGTCGGGGAGTTCCGCCACCGAGGTGGCGATCCAGCCCGCGTAGACGGTCCGTTCGAGCAGGGCGGGTTCGCCGTCCAGCGTGCGCAGTCGCAGGACGCGCAGCACCTCGCCGCCGGGCGGGAGTTGCAGCAGCGCGGCCTCCTCGCCGTCCGCCCGGCCGGGCGCGGACTCCAGTACCAGGCCGCCCGGCGTGTGTCCGCCGCCGCGCGCCCACTGGGCGAAGCTGCGCAACTCCGCGAAGGACTGGCTGGGCGCCGTGGAGAGCACGACCCGACGGGCACCCTGCCGCGAGCCCACCATGCCCTCTGCCTCCAGGGCGCTGACGGCCTGGCGGACGGTCCCGCGTGACACGCCGTGCGCGGCGGCCAGTTCCGCCTCGGACGGCAGCGCGCTGCCCACCGGATGGCGGCCGTCGCCGATGGCCGTCCGCAGCGCCTCGGCGATCTGCTCGTGCCTACGGGTCAACAGGGCTCCCTGGTTCTGTGAGGTGGTGTCCGATCCACCGACATGATGCCGGTACTGCGCTTGATCATTTGACCTGTGCACAGAGAAGCTCAGACTGACCCAGCGGCGCCCATACGCCTTACCAATCCGGAGCGCGTTAAACCCTTTGCACGAGCATCGCATGACCTGCCGGTACCCGGCATGCTCCGGTTCTCCTCGCGGACACCCGCCGGTCAACCACGACTGCCTTACTGGGTGGCGTCTTGTCCATACAGGTAGGGAGTGAGACACCGTGGGACGTTACCGAAGGCCGGGCCGGCGCCTGGCCTCCCTGCTCGCCGCGGCCGGGCTGCTGCTGGCCGTGGCGGCACCCGCCGGGGCCGCGCCGTCCGAGGGCCGCGCGGAGCCGACGCGGCTGCGCGTGATGAGCCTCAACCTCTGGCACGGCGGCGCCCAGGTCGACGACGGCCTGGCCAAGCAGGTCGCCGTCATCCGCAAACACCGCCCCGACGTCGTCGGCCTTCAGGAGACCTCCGGCCATGCCGCCCGCGACCTGGCCGCCGAACTCGGCTGGCACCACTACCAGTCCGGCGGCAGCATCGGCGTGATCAGCCGCTTCCCGATCACCGGGCACGTCGGCTCGACCAGCGCCGCCGCCGGTGTCCGCCTCGAACTCGGCGGCGGCCGGAAGCTGGAGCTGTGGTCCGCCCACCTCGGGTACCACCCCTACGGCCCCTACGACGCCTGCTTCGACCGGATGGACGTGGACCGGATCTTCGAGCGCGAGGAGCGGTCCGGCCGGGTGCCGCAGGCCAGGGAGCTGGCGGAACGACTGGCGGGGGCCGTCGAGCGGGCCGACGACGTGCCCGTCCTGCTCGTCGGCGACTTCAACTCGCCCTCCCACCTGGACTGGACGGCCGCCACCCGCGACCGGCACTGCGGCTACGGGCCCGTCGACTGGCCGACCACCCGCATCCTCGCGAACGCCGGCTTCCGGGACTCCTTCCGTGAGGTCCACCCCGACCCGGCCCGCGTGCCCGGGGAGACCTGGTCGCCCGTCTACCCGTTCCACAACGGCTCGACCGGCCGCGCCGAACCGCAGGACCGCATCGACTACGTCACCTACGCGGGCGCCGCGCTCACCCCGCTGCGGTCGGCCGCCGTCGTCGACGGCCGCCCCCGGCCCGTCCCCGACCACCGGGGCAACCGCTGGCCCACCGACCACGCCGCCGTCCTGACGGACTTCGCGCTGGGAGGCTGACCGCGCCGCCGGGTCGAGGACAGTGCCTGACCGGAACGGACTCTAGGGTGCAAGAGGTAACCGAACAGGGCAAAGCATTCCAATCCGCCCGTTCGTCCGCACCACCGCAGGAGTCCTCCCCATGAAGATCGCTGTCCTCGGCACCGGCGCCGGCGCCCGCTGCCACATCGCCGCGCTCTCCGCGCTCGGCCACGAGGTCGTCGTCGGCACCCGCGACCCGCAGGCCACGTCGATCCGCAGCGCCCCCGACATGATGGGCACCCCGCCGTTCCCGGTCTTCCACGCCGAACACCCCGAGGTGCGCCTCACCACCTTCGCCGAGGCCGCGGACGCCGCCGAGCTGGTGATCAACGGCATCGACGGCGCCAACGCGGTGGCCGCGCTCAGCCGCATCCCCGGCGACGCGCTCGCCGGGAAGACCCTCGTCGACTACGCCGTGCCCTACGAGTACAACCCCGACGTGCCCCGCCCCTGGCCCACGCCGTGGGGCGTCATGCCCCGGCTGACCGTCTGCGACACCGACAGCCTCGCCGAGCAGATCCAGCGCGCGCTCCCCGACGCCCGGGTCGTGAAGGCGTTCGTCACCCAGGAGCAGGAGACCGTCGTGCGCCCCGGCGAGTTCGGCGGCGGTGACCACACCACGCTGATCGCCGGAGACCACCAGGGCGCGAAGGCGCAGGTCACCGAGCTGCTCTACGGCTACGGCTGGCGGGACGTACTGGACCTCGGCGAACTGTTCGCGGCCCGGGGCATGGAGATGTACGCGCATCTGCACTGCGCGATCGGGCTGGCGCTCGGCGGCCACCGCTTCGGAGTGAAGATCGTGCGCTGAGACGCCGCCCGGGGAACCGCGGAAAGCCGACCGCCCCGCGAGGCGCGTCCTCGCGGGGCGGTCATCGACTTCTACCGCCTCAGGGAAGCTCGATCTTCGCGCCGAGCGCGGGCAGCTTCTCCATGAAGTTCTCGTAGCCGCGGTTGATCAGCTCGATGCCGTGCACCCGCGAGGTGCCCTGCGCGGCCAGCGCGGCGATCAGGTACGAGAAGCCGCCCCGCAGGTCGGGAATGACCAGGTCGGCGCCCTGGAGCTTCGTCGGACCCGAAACCACCGCGGAGTGCAGGAAGTTGCGCTGCCCGAAGCGGCACGGCGTGCCGCCCAGGCATTCACGGTAGAGCTGGATGTGCGCGCCCATCTGGTTCAGCGCCTCGGTGAAGCCCAGCCGCGACTCGTACACCGTCTCGTGCACGATCGACAGCCCCGAGGCCTGGGTCAGGGCGACCACCAGCGGCTGCTGCCAGTCGGTCTGGAAGCCGGGGTGCACGTCCGTCTCCAGCGCGATGGCCTTCAGCGGCCCGCCCGGGTGCCAGAACCGGATTCCGTGGTCGTCGATCTCGAACTGGCCGCCGACCTTCCGGTAGGTGTTGAGGAAGGTCATCATCTCGCGCTGGCTGGCGCCGCGCACGTACACGCTGCCCTCGGTGGCCAGCGCCGCGCAGGCCCAGGACGCGGCCTCCAGCCGGTCCGGCAGCGCCCGGTGGTTGTAGCCGCCGAGCCGGTCGACACCGGTGATCCGGATCGTGCGGTCGGTGTCCATCGAGATCATCGCGCCCATCTTCTGGAGCACGCAGATCAGGTCCTCGATCTCCGGCTCCACGGCCGCGTTCGACAGCTCGGTGACGCCCTCGGCGAGCACCGCCGTCAGCAGCACCTGCTCGGTCGCGCCGACCGACGGGAACGGCAGCTGGATCTTGGTGCCGCGCAGTCGCTGCGGGGCCTCCAGGTACTGGCCCTCGGGGCGCTTCTCGATCGTCGCGCCGAACTTCCGCAGCACGTCGAAGTGGAAGTCGATCGGCCGACCGCCGATGTCGCAGCCGCCCAGGCCCGGGATGAAGGCGTGCCCCAGCCGGTGCAGCAGCGGACCGCAGAACAGGATGGGAATGCGGGAGGACCCGGCGTGCGCGTCGATGTCGGCGACGTTGGCGCTCTCCACGTGCGAGGGGTCGAGCACCAGCTCGGCCTCCTCCTCGCCGCCGCGGACCGTCACCCCGTGCAGCTGGAGAAGCCCGCGCACGACCCGCACGTCACGGATGTCGGGCACGTTGCGCAGTCTGCTCGGCTCGCTCCCCAGCAGTGCGGCGACCATCGCCTTGGGCACGAGGTTCTTCGCGCCGCGGACTCGGATCTCGCCCTCCAGCGGGGTGCCGCCGTGGACAAGCAGAACGTCATCGGTGGTGACGGTCATGGGACTCGCGATCTCTACTAACGGCAGGGGACAAACTGGAATGGTAGTGCGCGTGGCGACGCCGTCGACCCCCCGTGCGACGGCCGCCACTCCGCGTCGAACGACGCCTCCACCCCGTGACCGGTTCCCGCCCCGGCGTGTCGCCCGCCCCACACCGGGGCCCGTGGGGCGGTCGTGGTTGGGCGTTGCCCCTCCCGGAAACGCCGAAGTGCGGGACTATGGGGCCATGACGCAGGTGACCTCGCTCACCGGACGGCTCCTGGTGGCCACGCCGGCACTGTCGGACCCGAACTTCGACCGTGCCGTGGTGCTGCTCCTCGACCACGACGAGGACGGCTCGCTCGGCGTGGTCCTCAACAGGCCGACGCCGGTGGACGTCGAAGACATCCTGGAACCCTGGGCCGAGTTCGCGGGCACGCCCAGCGTGGTGTTCCAGGGCGGACCGGTCTCGCTCGACGCGGCGCTGGGCGTCGCGGTCATCCCCGGCGAGCACGGCCCGCTGGGCTGGCGCCGGGTGCACGGTGCGATCGGCCTGGTCGACCTGGAGGCCCCGCCGGAGGTGCTGGCCGCCGAGCTGGGCTCGCTGCGGATCTTCGCGGGCTACGCGGGCTGGGGCCCCGGTCAGCTGGAGGACGAGCTGTCCGAGGGCGCCTGGTACGTCGTGGAATCCGAACCGGGCGACGTCTCCTCGCCGGACCCGGAGAAGCTGTGGCGCGCGGTGCTGCGGCGGCAGCGCAACGAGCTGGCCATGGTCGCCACCTACCCGGACGACCCCTCGCTCAACTGACGGCCGGCCCCGCGGCGCCGGTCCCGCGGGGGAGCGCCGACCGGGTTTTCCACAGGGCGCCGCGGAGGTGGGGAGGTCCGGCGCCGGATGAGTACCCTTGGTCTGTATGAGCACTCTTGAGCCCGAGCGCGGAACCGGCACCGGCACCCTGGTAGAGCCGACCCCGCAGACCTCCCACGGCGACGGCGACCACGAGCGTTACGCGCACTACGTCCAGAAGGACAAGATCATGGCGAGCGCGCTCGACGGCACGCCCGTCGTGGCGCTCTGCGGCAAGGTCTGGGTACCCGGTCGCGACCCGAAGAAGTACCCGGTGTGCCCCATGTGCAAGGAGATCTACGAGTCCATGGGCGCCGGCGGCGGCAAGGGCGACAAGGACGGCAAGGGCGGCGGCAAGAAGTGAGCCGCCCACCGGCGCCCCGCCGCGACGCGGCACCCCGTACGCCCGACGACGGCGGCGCGGCCGGCAGCGAGCGCTGGAAGGAGCGCAGCGTCTGGCTGCGCGTCTTTGTCTACGTGTTCGTCACCCACCTGTTCGCGGGCTTTGTGATGCTGCTCTTCTACGTGGGCGGCGGCCAGTAGCCCGTCGTCGACGATCAACGACACGCCGCCGGTGCGGCCCCTCTCGAAGGGCGCCGCACCGGCGGCGTTTTCCGTTCCCGTCTTCCGTGTGGCGCCAGTGCGTTGCAGGGAGTGCGGCTGGGGATCACAGCTTCGCCAGCTCCCTTGTTCGAGTCGAACGGCCCGCCATAGCCTGCGCCCAATTGTGCGGAACGAAACGCGCGTTGCGTATGACGCAACAACGCAGGGAGTGCGGCCATGAAACTCTCCACACGTCTCACCACGACCCTGTCCGCGCTGCTGCTCGCCGGCCTCACGGCCACCGCGACCGGCTGCGCGCCCAGCACCTCCGACAACCGCGGCGACGGCGCCGACCGGAAGACCGGCACGCTGCGCGTCTGGCTGTTCCAGGAGGTGAACAACAAGCCCAAGGCCGCGATCGTCGACAAGGCCGTCAACGCCTTCACCGCACGCCACGAGGGTGTGAAGGTCGACGTCCGCTACATACCGGTGGAAAGCCGCGCCGAGCGGATGAAGGCGGCCTTCAACGACCCCTCCTCGGCCCCCGACCTCGTCGAGTACGGCAACACCGACACCGCCGGCTACGTACGGGACGGCGGACTCGCCGACGTCACGGCGGAGTTCGACGCCTGGGACGAGGCGAAGGACACCGACCGCACCGCCCGTGGCTCGGTCACCGTCGACGGAAAGGTCTACGGCGCACCGCTGTTCGTCGGCGTGCGCGCCCTCTACTACCGCACCGACGTCTTCGACGACCTCGGACTGAAGCCGCCGCGCACGCTGAAGGAGGTCGCCGACACCGCGCGCCGCATCCGCGCCGAGCGGCCCGACATGTACGGCCTCGCCGTCGGCGGCGCCTACACCTACGGCGCGATGCCGTTCGTCTGGGCGCACGGCGGCGACATCGCCACCGAGCGGGACGGGAGGTTCCGCGCGGCCGTCGACAGCCCCGCCTCCCGCGCCGGCATCACCGCCTACACCGACCTGTTCGGCAAGGACAACTGCCCGGCGTCCCGCTGCGCCCGGATGGGCGGCAACGACACCGTCGAGGCGTTCGCCGCCGGCAAGGCGGGCATGGCCATCGCCGGCGACTTCAGCCGCCAGGCCGTCGAGTCCGGCCAGGTGAAGGGCAAGTACGCCGTCGTGCCGCTGCCCGGTGTGAAGACCGGCGAGATCGCCCCCGCGTTCGCCGGCGGCAACAACCTCGGCGTGCTGCGCAGCACCTCCCATCGCACGCTCGCCGTCGAACTGATGCGGGAACTGGCCGGAAAGCAGACACAACGCGAACTGTTCGACGCCATGGGCTTCCTGCCGACCTTCGACGACGTCCGCAAGGAGGTCGCCGCCGACGAGCCGTTCGTCGAACCGTTCGTCCGTACCCTGCGGGCCGGGGCGCGCTTTGTCCCCGCCACCCCCGCCTGGGGCCAGATCGACGCCGGCCAGGTGCTGCCCACGATGTTCCAGGAGATCGCCAGCGGCCGGAAGGACGTCGACACCGCCTCCGCCGACGCCGCGCGGCGTATGAACGCCGACTTCGCCAAGGCCGCGAGCTGACACATGGCCCGCACCACCACGGTCAAGGACGTGCGGGGGGCCGGCTGGACGCCCTGGCTCTACCTGGCCCCCGCACTCGTCGTCCTCGCCGGGCTGCTGGTCTACCCGATCTACCAGCTCGGCCTGATCTCTTTCCTCGAGTACACCCAGGCCCAGGTCAGCGGCGGCGAGCCGACCACCTTCCGGGGCCTGGACAACTACGCCGAACTCTTCGCCGACGAACAGTTCTGGAGCGTGCTGGGCGCCACCGTCGTCTTCGCCGCCGCCTGCGTGCTGTGCACACTCGCGGTCGGTTGCGCGCTCGCCGTACTGCTCACCCGAGTCCGGGCGCTGCCCAGGACGCTGCTGATGCTGGCCTCGCTCGGCGCCTGGGCGACCCCGGCCATCACCGGCTCCACGGTGTGGGTGTTCCTCTTCGACGCCGACTTCGGACCGGTCAACAAGCTGCTCGGCCTGACGGACCACTCCTGGACCTACGGCCGGTACAGCGCCTTCGCGCTGGTGCTGTTCGCGGTCGTCTGGTGCTCGTTCCCGTTCGTCATGGTCACGATGTACGCGGGCATCCGCGCGATCCCCGCCGAGGTACTGGAGGCGGCGGCCCTGGACGGCGCCTCGACCTGGCGCATCTGGCGCAGCGTCATGGCGCCGATGCTGCGGCCCATCCTCGTCGTGGTGACGATCCAGTCGATCATCTGGGACTTCAAGGTGTTCACGCAGATCTACGTCATGACCGGGGGAGGCGGCATCGCCGGCCAGAACCTGGTGCTCAACGTGTACGCGTACCAGAAGGCGTTCGCCTCCTCGCAGTACAGCCTCGGCTCGGCGATCGGCGTGGTGATGCTGCTGATCCTGCTCGTCGTGACGCTGGTCTACCTGCGCGTCATCCGCCGGAAGGGGGAGGAACTGTGATCAGACGACCCTGGCGGCTGGCCGCCGAGCTGACCGCGCTGCTCACCGCGGTGGTGGTCGCCTTCCCGCTGTACTGGATGGCGCTGTCGGCGTTCAAACCGGCCGGCGAGGTGCAGTCGACCCAGCCGAGACCGTGGACGCTCAGCCCGACCCTCGACTCCTTCCGGCGCGTCTTCGAACAGCAGGACTTCGGGAGGTACTTCCTCAACAGCCTGCTGGTCGCCGGCACCGTCGTACTGGCCTCCGCGCTGATCGCGTTCCTCGCCGCGACCGCCGTCACCCGCTTCCGGTTCAGGTTCCGCACCACACTTCTGATCATGTTCCTGATCGCCCAGATGGTGCCGATCGAGGCGCTGACCATCCCGATGTTCTTCCTGATGCGGGACGCCGGACTGCTCAACACGCTCGGCTCGCTGGTGCTGCCGCACCTGGCGTTCTCACTGCCGTTCGCGATCTGGATGCTGCGCGGCTTCGTACGGGCCGTACCCGAGTCGCTGGAGGAACAGGCGTACCTCGACGGGGCCAGCCGCACCCGCTTCCTGTGGCAGATCCTCTTCCCCCTGGTCTTCCCCGGACTCACCGCCGTCAGCGTCTTCTCGTTCATCTCCACGTGGAACGACTTCCTCTTCGCCAAGTCGTTCATCATCAGCGCCACCGAGAACTCCACCCTGCCGATGGCCCTGCTCGTCTTCTTCGACACCGACACCCCCGACTGGGGCGGCGTGATGGCCGCCTCCACCGTGATGACGATCCCGGTACTCGTCTTCTTCGTACTCGTTCAGCGCCGCCTGGTCTCCGGACTCGGCGGCGCGGTGAAGGACTGATCCCATATGACCGACACACCCGTCCCCGACCTCGGGCTTGTCCCTGTCCCGCACGAGGTGCGCCTGACCGGAGGTGAGTTGACGCTTGGTGCGAGCACCACCCTGGACGCCGGGCCCGCCACCGAGGGCGTCGCCCGGTGGCTGCGCGCCACGGTCGGCACCGCCACCGGCCTCGACCTGCCGCCGCACACCACCGGAGCCGACGGCCCGGTCCTGCGACTCGCCGTCGACCGGGCCGCCGCGCCCGAGGCGTACCGGCTGGAGATCACCGACCAGGGTGTCGAAATCCTCGGCGGCGACACCGCCGGCGTCTTCTGGGGCGCCCAGACGCTGCGCCAACTCCTCGGCCCCGACGCCCACCGGCGCGCGAACCTCGGCCGCACCACCACCTGGACGCTGCCGCACACCCGGATCAGCGACCGGCCCCGGATGCGCTGGCGCGGCTTCATGCTCGACGTCTCCCGCCACTTCACGCCCAAGGAGGGCGTGCTGCGCACCCTCGACCTGCTGGCCGCGCACAAACTCAACGTCCTCCACCTGCACCTGACCGACGACCAGGGCTGGCGCATGGAGATCCGCCGCTACCCGGAACTCACCGAGGTCGGAGCCAGGCGCGCCCGCACCCGCGTCGGCCACACCGCCTCCGACCTGTGGGACGAACGCGTCCACGGCGGCCGCTACACCCAGGACGACCTCCGGGAGATCGTCGCCTACGCCGCCGAACGCCACATCACCGTCGTACCCGAGATCGACATTCCCGGGCACTCCCAGGCGACCGTCACCGCCTACCCACAGCTCGGCAACACCGACGCCCTCACCCCCGAACAGGCCGCCGAACTCGACGTGTGGACCGGCTGGGGCGTCAGCCCGCACATCCTCGCCCCCACCGAACACACCCTGCGCTTCTTCGAGCACGTGCTGGAGGAGGTACTCGACGTCTTCCCCGGCGAGTTCGTGCACCTCGGCGGCGACGAGGCCGTCAAGGACCAGTGGCGCGCCTCCGCCACCGCCCAGCGCCGCATCACCGAACTCGGACTGCGCGACGAGGACGAACTACAGGCCTGGTTCATCCGGCACTTCGACCGCTGGCTCGCCGCACGCGGCCGCCGACTCGTCGGCTGGGACGAGATCCTGGAAGGCGGCAGCCTCGGCCCGGACGGCGAAGGCCTCACCCCCGGCGCCACCGTGTCCTCCTGGCGCGGCTACGCCGGCGGCGTCCAGGCCGCCCGCGCCGGCCACGACGTGATCATGTGCCCCGAACAGCACGTCTACCTCGACCACCGGCAGGCCGACGGCGACGACGAACCCGTCCCCATCGGCTACGTCCGCACCCTGCGGGACGTCTACCACTTCGAGCCCGTGCCGCCGCAACTCGCCGGCACCGACGCCGCCCGGCACGTCATCGGCGCCCAGGCCAACCTGTGGACGGAGGTCGTCGAGAACCAGCAGCGCCTCGACTATCAGACCTTCCCCCGCCTCGCCGCCTTCGCCGAGGTCGTCTGGAGCGACCCCGCCACGCGCGACTACGCCGACTTCGACCGGCGCATGATCGCCGCCCACTACGCCCGGCTCGACGCCCTCGGCGTCGACTACCGAC
>NZ_VJYK02000079.1 GCF_007097205.2 Streptomyces alkaliterrae | reverse complement strand
TCTCCGCACCCTCCTCGACACCGCCCACGCCCGCGCGACGAGCCCGTAGCGCCCGCACGTCAGGTGTCACCCCCAGACCTCCGGGCCGCCGCCGCGCCACTCGATCAGGCCCTCCTCGCGGAGGTCCGGGTCCTCGATCCCGGCCCGTCGTAGGAACTCCTCGAGGTCCGCCGCGCTGTAGGCGACGCCGAGGATCTCGCCGTCCGCCCGCACCCGCCGGCCACCGGACGTCGCCGGCGGATACACGATGATCGGAGCAGCACCCATACCGCCACCCTGCACCGCCACCCACCGCCCCGCACGCCGACGCACCGCCGACGGACCGCCGACGGACGCCGACCGGCGTACTCGGGCGGGCGTGTGAGGTGCGGCGTAGCGTGGGTGGTGAGGAGATGAGGACGATGGCGGACCATGTGTTGAGCGAGGTCAGCGCCGAGGTCGCCCCGGAGCGGGAAGCCGACCTCCTCGCGGCGTACCGCGAGCTGGTCGGGGGTGCGCTGCCCGACGGCCTGGTGCGGACGGAACTGCTGCGGGGAGCCGACGGGCACTGGCGGATCCAGACGCTCTGGCGGGACCGCGCCGCACTCGAAGCCGTCCGCACGGCACCGCAGCCACCGGCCGCGCCCCGCCTCTTCCGCGAGGTGGGCGCCGACCCGACGCTGGCCGTCTTCGACGTCCCCGTGCGCCACGACCCGTCGGCGGAATCCCTCTGACCAGCCCGCGCGTCATCCCGGCATGGGCATCAGCAGCAGCGGCGTGGTGGTCGGCTCCTCGGAGCCGCCGGCGGGTTCCAGCGTGATGCCGACCGCGCTCGCGTCCGAGGTGTCGCCCTCGACGAGGACCGCGCCGTCGCCGCGGAGGAAACCGGCGGGCAGCATGGTGCCGTCGTGGTCGAGCCACAGCTGGTAGACCCTGCCGGACGCGGGGGCCGGCAGCCCGGACGCCGTGACTACGGCCATGTCGTGTGCGCGCGAGGCGACGACCGTGGTGGCGGCGCCGTTGGTGGTGCGCCCGCGCACGGTGCGGGCGTCGTCCGCGGTGAGTACGGCGCTGATGTCGCGCAGCCGCTCCTCTGCCTGGACGGCCTGCTGTCGGGCGCGCTCCCCCTGCTGGTACTGCCACGCCGCCAGCCCGCCGAAGGAGGCCGCGGCGGCGACGGCGGCGGCGATCGCGAACGCCGCCGCCCGGTCGCGGAGCACCCCGCGCGGGCGGACGGCCCTGGTGGTCGCGGACAGGTGCGGGGGCAGCTGACGCACGCCGTCGATCGACGACATGACCCGCTCCTTCATCGAGGCGGGCGGTGGCTGGGCGGCGGCCGCCGCGAGCCGCGCGGCGGTGGCCTCGAACTCGGCGGCTTCCAGGCGGCATGCCTCGCAGTCGTCGAGGTGCGCGGCGAAGGCCTCGCGCTCGCCGGTGTCCAGGGCGTTCAGGGCGTACGCGGCGGCGAGGGTGTGGACGTCCTCGTGCTGTCTCATGTGGTCACCCCCATGCAGTCGCGCAGTCGGATCAACCCGTCGCGCATGCGTGTCTTGATTGTCGGAAGGGGCGCGCGCAGTGTCTCGGCGACCTCGCGGTAGGTCAGGCCACGGTAGTAGGAGAGGGTGACGGCCTGCCGCTGGAGTTCGGTGAGGCCGCGCAGGCAGCGGCGGACCTGTTCGCTCTCCAGCCGGGTCTCGACCCGTTCGACGACGTCGTCGTACGGGCGGGACCGGTCGCGTACCGCCTGGGCGTGCTCGCGATCGGCGGCGGCCTGGGCGGATCGCACCCGGTCCACGGCCCGCCTGTGGGCGATCGTCGTGACCCAGGTGGCGACCCTGCCGGCCTCGGGCCGGTAGCGGGCGGCCTGGCGCCACACCTCCAGCATCACCTCCTGGGCGACCTCCTCGGACTGCGCCCGGTCCCGTACGACCCGGTTCACGACGCCGAAGACGATCGGTGCCAGGTCGTCGTACAGGGTGGAGAAGGCGTCCTTGTCACCGTGGGCGACCTTCTCCATGACCTGCTCGAGGTCGGCCCGGCCCGGCTGCGGCGTGCCGCCCGCGCTCGCGGTGAGTCGGCGGTTCACCGGCCGGGCCCGGGTGCCGGCGGGCGGGGTGCCCTTCGTGCCGGTGCCCTGCGCACCGGCGTCCTTCGCGTGGTTGTTCTTCCCACGGGGGTCCTCGTCTCCTGTCGGTCGCGGCCGTGAGGCTGTGCTCCTCGCCGCTTCTTCGGAGTCTTCGGAGCGGACGGGGTGGGCGGATGGCCCCGGGGCGCCCCTGAAGGCTGCGGGCTGGTGGGCGGCGTCAACCTCCGGGATTCCGTTGACTCGTTCGGGTCAATGGCCAATCCGCTCGGCGGACGGCCGCGAATCAGCGGCGTGAGAACAGACAGGGCAACGGCGACACGGGCGGCACTGGGCGCGGTGAGCGGCCTGCTGGCCGGTTGCGCCGCGCTTGCCGTCGCGGAGCTGGTCGCCGCGCTGGTCCGGCCGGCGGCGAGTCCGCTGACCGCGATCGGCGGGGCGGCCGTCGACCGTGCCCCGGCGCCGGTCAAGGACTGGGCCATCCGGACGTTCGGGGAGCAGGACAAGGCCGTGCTCCAGCTGGGCATGCTGCTCACGATCGCGCTGTTCGCGGCGCTGCTCGGCGTGCTGGCGACCCGGCGGCGGCGGACGGCGTGCGTGGTCATGGCGCTGTTCGGTGCGGTGGGGGCGGTCGCCGCCCTCGGCCGTCCGGACGCGGCCGGTCCGGCCGACGCGTCGCCGTCGCTGATCGCGGGCCTGGTCGCCGCCGCGGTGCTCTTCGTGCTGGCCGGGAAGTCGACGTCGGTGGCCGCCGCCTCGGCGGAGGGTGGAAGCGGCCTGAGCGGGTGGTGGAGTCGGCGCGGGTTCCTGTCCGCGGCCTCGCTGACGGCGGTCGCCGCCACCGGCGCGGGCGGGCTCGGGCGTGCGCTGACGGGTGCGCGCGGGCGGGAGGCGGCGGCGTCCCGGGAGGCCGTACGGCTCCCGGCCCCGGCGTCTCCTGCGCGGGACGTTCCGCGCGGCGCCCGGCTGCGGGTGCCGGGGATCAGCGAGTACACCACGCCGAACGCGGACTTCTACCGGGTCGACACCGCCCTGGTGGTGCCGAAGGTCGACGCGGACTCCTGGCGGTTGCGCGTCCACGGCCGCGGGATCACCGGCACCCGTGTCCACACCTTCGCCGAGCTGCTGGCCCGCCCGCTGATCGAGCGGGACATCACGCTGACCTGCGTCTCCAACGAGGTGGGCGGCCCGTATGTCGGCAACGCCCGCTGGCTGGGCGTGCCGCTGGCCGACCTGCTCGCGGAAGCTGGCGTCCGGCCGCCCTCCCGAGGCGGTCCGGCCGACCAGCTCGTGGCCAGGTCGGTCGACGGCATGACGCTCGGCACGCCCGTCGAGGACGTCATGGACGGCCGCGACGCCATGCTCGCCGTCGGCATGAACGGCGAACCCCTGCCCTTCCGGCACGGTTTCCCGGTCCGCATGCTCGTCCCGGGCCTCTACGGCTACGTGTCGGCGTGCAAGTGGATCGAGAGCATCGAGCTGACCACCTTCGCGGCCTACGACCCGTACTGGGTGAAGCGGAAGTGGGCGCGCCGCGCCCCGATCAAGACCCAGGCGCGGATCGACACGCCGAAGCCCTTCGCCCGGGTGCCCGCGGGCACGGTGACGGTCGCCGGTGTCGCCTGGGCGCAGCGGCGGGGCGTCCGGCGGGTCGAGGTCCGCGTCGACGAGGGTCCCTGGCGCGAGGCGGACCTCGCGGTCGAGAACACCGTCGACACCTGGCGCCAGTGGTCCTACCGCTGGCCGGCCGAACAGGGCGGCCACACGATCACCGTCCGCGCGACGGACGGTACCGGGCGGGTGCAGACCGAGAAGCGCGCCCGCCCGATCCCGAACGGGGCGAGCGGTTGGCACAACGTCTTCGTCACCGTCGAGTGAGCCCGCGACGCGGGTTGCCACGCCTCCCGAGAACCGCACAACCAGCTGTCAGAACCGATCAGTTGACACAAGGAGAGATCATGAGGAAGAACCTCCGTCTGCGTCGTACCGCCGTCGCCGTGGCCACCGCCGCCGTGCTGCCGTTCTCGCTGGCCGCGTGCGGGTCGGATGCCGACTCCGGCGACAAGAGCGCCGAGAGCGCCGCCTCCGAGCGCGCCGAGGACGCCGACAAGGACACCGACAAGGACAGCACCAAGGACGCCGACGGCGACGCCATGGCGATGAGCGACCCCTTCGGCGCCGGCTGCGCCGCCGTGCCGGAGGACGGCAAGGGCTCGTTCGACGGCATGGCGCAGGACCCGGTCGCCACCGCCGCCTCGAACAACCCGGTGCTGTCCACGCTGGTCACCGCCGTCAAGGAGGCCGACCTGGTCGACACCCTGAACAGCGCCGAGGACATCACGGTCTTCGCGCCGACCAACGACGCCTTCGAGAAGTTGCCGGAGGCGGACCTGAAGGCCGTCCTGGCGGACAAGGAGATGCTGACCAAGATCCTCACCTACCACGTGGTGGGCGACCGGCTCGCACCGAAGCAGCTCGAGGACGGCACCTTCGAAACCCTCCAGAAGGGGGAGATCACCACCAGCGGGTCAGGTGAGGCGTACGAGGTGAACGACAGCGCGAAGGTCGTCTGCGGCAACGTCCAGACCGCCAACGCGACGGTCTACATCGTCGACACCGTGCTGATGCCGAAGTAGCCGCGGCGCCGGCTCGGCCGGGACCAGACAGCACCAGAGGGGTGTACTAGCGGTACACCCCTCTGGTGTGTAGTGTCGGTTCATGCCGCTTCCCAGATTCGAGCGCCTGCCCGCCGACCGCCGGGAGTCCATCCTCGGCGCGGCCCGCGAGCAGTTCGCCGCGCACGGCGCCGAAAGCGCCTCCTACAACAAGATCATCGAGGCCGCGGGGATCTCGAAGACCGCCGCGTACCACTACTTCGACGGCCGTGAGGACCTGCTGGCCGCCGTACTGGACGGAGTGCTCGACCGACTGCTGGCCGCCCTGGGCCCATGGCGGCCGGCGGGCGACCCGGCGGAGTTCTGGGCGCGGCTGGAGGAGGGGGCCGCCGCCCTCGCCGACCACCTCCGCCGCCACGCCGACGACCTGGCGCTCGCGGACGCCGCGATCGACCGGGCCGCCGACGGGCCGTGGACGGGCTGGTTCGACGCGGTCGTGTCGGACGGGCAACGACTCGGCGTGGTCCGGACCGACGTGGACCGCGGCCTGCTGGTGGCGGCCACCGCCGCGGTGGTGCGCGCCGCCGACGCGTGGGCGCTCGCCCGGATGCGGGGCGGGGCGGCCGACGCCCCGGCGTCGGAACTCTCCGACGGGCGGCAACTGTGGCCGCTGCTACGTGGGTTGTGGGCATCGGATGACGGGACGGCGGCCGGTGACGGAACGCGCTGACATACGGATCTCCTGGGAGATGCCCGCCACGCCGTCCGGCCTCGCGGGGCGGGTCGAGCGGTTCATGGGACCGGGCAAGCGCCGCTCGGAGTCGGCGGTGGAGCTCGGCGGCGGCGCCCTCTGCGCACTGCTGCTCGCGGCCGGAGTATGGGCCTCCGGCGCGGTCGAGGGATGGTCTGCGGCCCAACTCGCGGTCGTGGCCCTGATCGGGCTCGACCTCGTCGGCGGGGTGCTCACCAACTCGACGAACGCGGCGAAGCGTTGGTATCACCGGGCCGCGCCCGGCGCCCGGCGCGCACGGCTGCTCTTCGTCGCCGCGCACCTCGCGCACCTCGCCGCGATGGGACTGGTCGTACTGTCCGGCGACTGGTTGTGGATGGCGGGCAACGCGGCGCTGCTGGCCGTCGGGGCGGTGGGCGTGGAGTTCGCGCCGCTGCATCTGCGGCGGCCGGTGTCGATGGTCGTACTGACGGCCGCCGTGACGGTCAACCTGTTCTGGCTGGACGTCCCGCCTCAACTTGCCTGGTTCGCACCGCTGTTCTTCCTGAAACTGGTGGTCTGCCACCTCGTTCCCGAGGCGCCGCTGGAACGGGCGCGTGATGTCTGAGGCGGCGGCCGGGGGCGGCGGGCGTTGGATCGACGAGGACCCGCCGCGGACGGAGTGCGTGGAGGTGCTGGCCTCCGCGTTCCACCGGGAACCTGCCGTGCGGTGGATCTGCGGGGACTCGGCGGGCGCGCGGGCGCGCTGGTTCGACGCGACGCTGCGGACCCACGCCACGCTCCCCGGCCGCCGGTGGCACGTGCTGCGGGAGCCGGACGGCCGCGCGGTGGCGGCGGCCGTGCTGACACCGCCGGGCGGTGCGCCCGGCGCCGCGGCCCGGCTCGGCTGGTCGCTGCGCACGGCGCTCGGCTGCGGCCCGGGCGTGGTACGGCGCACGGTCCGCTGGCTGGAGGCGGCGGAGGCGGTGGCGCCCGACGACGCCTGGACGCTGGAGTTCGTCGGCGTCCGCACGGAGTCGGCCGGGCAGGGGTGCGGCGGGGCACTGCTGCGCCATGTGCTCGACGCGGCGGCGGGCTGCTTCCTCACCACCGCCGACCCCGCGAACGTCCCGCTCTACCGGCACCTCGGCTTCACCGTCACCGCCCGACTCCACCAGGGGCCGCTGGAGGTGACGGCGATGACCCGCCCGGCCGGGCATGCGCCGGGCGGTCCGGGGCCTACCGGCTGAGCAGGGCGCAGACGAAGTCCTCCTGGACGCGGCGGAGCCGTTCGAGGAGTTCGGGATCGGCCGCCTCGTTGATCTGCGAGGTGACCGAGAACGTGAGGGAGCGGCCGCCGTCCGGTGTCGCGGCCATCAGCTGGGTGTAGCCGGGGAAGTTCCCGGTGTGGCCGTGGACGACGCCGCAGCGTGTGGTGTAGCGGAAGACGGCCAGGCCCGCCTCGTTCCGGCCCGGCCCGGCCGGTTCGGACGCGCCCTCGATCCACCGGCGCTGCTCGCGCTGCGTCGCGCGCGAGAACAGCTCGCCGCCGACGTAGCCGCGCACGAAGGCGGTCATGTCCTTCGGCGTGGAGACGATCCCGCCGGACGCCCAGGCGCCCGACGCGCCGACCGCCTCCGACACGTCCTCCGGCGGCCCGTCCGCGCTGACGGCGTAGCCGTGCATGTACGGCTCCGGCAGTTCGTAGCCCTGCGGAAGGCTGGTCCGCCGCAGGCCGAGAGGGCGGTACACGAGCTTCGCGAGCAGCTTCTCGTACCGCTGCCCGGTCACGGCCTCCGCCATCAGCGCCACGGCGATGTTGTCGGAGTTCGAGTACCGGTAGCGGGTGCCGGGGCGGAACTCCAGCGGCTTGTCGGCCACGAAGTCCAGCAGCCGGCGGGAGTCGAACCGCCGGCGGGGGTCTTCCAGCAGGAGCTCCACGAAGCGGGGGTCGGCGGAGAAGTCGGGGAGACCGCTGGTGTGGTTCAGCAGCTGCCGCAGCGTGACGCGGTGCCAGGCACGGGGCTGGTCGGGCAGGACCTCTCCGATGGTGCTGTCCGGGTCGAGTGCGCCCCGGTCGACGAGGTGCAGCGCCACGGCGCCGCTGAACGCCTTGCTGGTGCTCGCGGTCCGCGTGTGGTCGGTCGGCTCGATCGGCCGGTCGGTACCCGCCTCGGCCACGCCCGCGCGGTACACCTCGGGCCGCCCGTCGCGCTTCAGTACGGCGATCACCCCCGGCGGGCCGCCGGGGGCGGCGACCAGGTCTCGTAGCTGCCGCTTGAGTGCCCGGTCCGGGCCGTCCGGATGGCCGTGGCCGTGGCGGTGGCCGTGGCCGGGCTCGGGGTCGGGCTCGGGCTCGGTGGCGGGCACGCCGGCGTGCGCGGGGGCGGAGATCAGCCCGATGAGGCAGGCGCCGGCCACCAGCGTGGCGGCGGACAGCCTGAGGCGCGAGGGGCGGGGCAGCGGCACGGTGGTTCTCCCGGTCGGCGGACGGAACCTGCCGCACCAGCCTCGACCGCCCGGGGACCTCCCGCGCGCTCTGCTACGCCGCCCGGCCCAGCCGCGGCCTCTCGACGACCGGGCGGGGGCGGGGGTGGCCGGCCCGCCTTCCACGTCGGGGATGGCGTACCTCCGCGCTGCCGGACGGTCCGGAGGACCGCACGATCGTCGTCACGCCCTCAGCCTGGCATGTGCCGCCGTCGTCGTCGCGGGGGCTTCGGACGCGGGCAGGCGCGAAGTCGCCGGCCGCCCGTCGGGTGGACGGGCGGCCGGCGGGAAGCGCGCGGGCTGTGTCAGGCGGTGTGTCAGGCGGTGAGGCGGGCGGCGAGGGCGGCGGCCTTGCTGCGGGCCTGCTCCTGGGCGAGGTCGCGGGACTTCTCGAAGAGCGGGACCAGCTCGGCCATGCCCGGGTTGCTCGGGGCCAGCGTCAGCTCGGGGACGATGAAGTCGACCTCCAGGCCAAGGCCGTTGCCGAGGACGTGGCGGAGGTAGGGCTCGACGAAGTCGTTGCCCTCCTGCGGGGTGCCGGGGGCGTAGGAGCCGCCACGGCTGGTCACGACGGTGACGGGCTTGCCGGCGGCGCTGGGGTTCGCGGTCATCGAGGTGCGACCCACGGCGATGACGCGGTCCAGCCAGGCCTTCAGCGTGGAGGGGATCGAGTAGTTGTACATCGGCGCGCCGATGAGTATCGCGTCGGCGTTCTCCAGCTCGGAGATCAGCTCCTCGTTGAGGGCGTAGGCCTCGCGCTGCTCGGGGGTGCGGTCCTCGGGGGCGACGTAGCCGGCGTAGTAGGTGAGGGCGTCGACGTGCGGGATGGGGTCGGCGGCGAGGTCGCGGTAGACGACCTTGCCCTCCGGGTGCTCGCTCTCCCAGACCTCGCGGTAGAGGGCGGTGACGGCGCGGGAGGCGGAGTTGTCGCCGTTCAGGGAGGAGTCGATGTGGAGGAGGGTGGCCATGGGGGCTCCTTGGTGGTGGCGGTGGGTCGGGCTCGGGCTCTTCAGGTCGGTCGCGGAGGTGCGGCGGTCGGTGGGGACGGCGCCGCATCCTGCTCCGGAGTAAGCCGGTGCGGGTTCCGCTGTATCTATTGATACCACAGTAGCTTACTTTTTCGCAGTCCCTTGTGTCGTTGCCGTACCCTGGGGGCATGGCCGCGCGATCGCAGGACACCGCAGAGGCCGCCGGCCGGAAGGCCGCCGGCTGTACCGAACCCGAGCTGGGCGTCACCCGGGTGTTCGCCGTGCTGGGCAAGCGCTGGACGGGGGTGGTGCTCGCCGCGCTGATGAGCGGCCCCGGCCACTTCACCGAGCTGCGCCGCGCCGTCCCCGGCATCAGCGAACGCATGCTGTCCGACCGGCTGGCCGAGCTGGCCTCGCTGGGGCTCGTGCTGCGGACGGTCGACGAGGGCCCGCCGCTGCGCGTCTCGTACGCGCTGACGGACGCCGGCATGGCACTGCGTCCGGCCATGGTCGAGCTGACCCGCTGGGCGGACGAGCACCTGCCCGGTGGCGGCGCCGGCTGCCCGGAGGCATTCAAGGGCTGAGGCACGGGCCACCGCCCCGGCCCCCGACGTGGGGTGTTTCACGCTGCCGGTGATCGGCGGCCGAGGCGCGGCACGGGTTGCGTACGCTGGGGCGGTGAGCAATCCGCAGACGCAGGCGTCGCAGCAGGAGGAGCCCGCCACCGACCGGTTGGCGCGGGCCGTCCGCGCGGCGGAGACCGCGCTGATCGAGTACGAGATCGCCGTCGAGAGCTTCCGCGTCGAGGTGGAGAACTTCTCCCGGCTCCACCACCAGCGACTCGGACCGGTCTACCGGCGGCTGGACGAACTGGACGCGCTGATCGCGGAGGAGGTCGCCGCACGCACCGGCGACCCGAAGGACCTGGAGGCCGCGCGCGAGGCGCGTGCCGCCCTGCTGCCCATGCCCGGGCTCGAGGACCTGCTGGGCGACTGGGTGCAGAGCGACGGACTCTCCCCCGAGGCCCTGGCGATGCTGACGGACCAGCCGGTCCGCGCCCCGGAGCGGGTGCGGCCGAGCGAGGAGGCACGACGCCGCTACCGCGAACTGGTCCGCAGGGCGCACCCCGACCTCACCACCGACCCGGCCGAGCGCGAGCGCCGCGAGGCCTTCGTGGTGCGGGTCAACCAGGCGTACGCGCGCGGCGACGTCGCCGCGCTGGCCGCGCTGGCCGAGGAGTGGGAGGCCGGCCCGGCGCGGGAACCCGACTTCCTGAGCGAGGCCGAGGAGCTGTACGCCCGGCTGGAGTGGCTGGCCGAGCGGCGCGACTGGCTGACCCGGCAGGTCGCCGAGCTCGAGGAGAGCGCGGTCGGCTCGATGCTGAAGCTGGCCGCCGACGACCCGGACGGACTGCTCGACGAGATCGCCGACCAGCTCCAGGCGCAGGTCGTCGCCAAGGAAGCACGCCTCGCGGAACTCCGGGGCGGCGACACCGAACCCGGCGGGCACACACCGACGCCCCCGCCGACAGAGAGGGCCTGAGGCAGATGCATTTTGGACATGTTCCCGCCGTGGACGTCCGGGAGATCCCCGAGGACGCGCTGCTCGTGGACGTGCGCGAGCACGACGAGTGGGACGCCGGGCACGCCGAGGGCGCGCTGCACGTGCCGATGGGCGAGTTCGTCGAGCGCCTCGGCGAGCTCACCGAGCAGGCCGGCGACCGCCGGATGCACGTCGTCTGCCGGGTCGGCGGCCGCTCCGCGCAGGTCACCCGCTACCTCGTCCAGCAGGGCTTCGACGCGGTGAACGTGGAGGGCGGCATGCAGGCCTGGGCCGCCGCCGGCCGCCCCCTGACCGGCAAGGGCGACGACCCGTTCGTGCTCTAGAGGATCTCGTCGCGGTGCTTCGCGGCTTCGCCCCGCTCGGTGACGAGCGCACGGGGCCCCGACGACTATATCAAGATGGTCAGGAGTTCCGGTGAGGTGTCGGCTCTTTGCCGCCAGGAAATGATCGATCATCTCCTGGCGAGTAACTTTCAGCTTCCAAGGTCCCTTGGTCGGGCGCCGTGGATTCGACTGTCGTCTCGCCGGTCCTCCTTCGAGGTGTGAGTGAACCTCGAATGGCCTCCTTGGATTCTCAAATTCCCTTGAGTGAGCCTGGGTTAGCGTGCGGCACCTCGGGCTCCTCCGCGTGAGTGGGCGTCAGAACGAATGTTCGCCCACAACTTGCCTTCCTTGGGGAGGGGGTAGTCTTGCTCTCAGCCCTCTTCCCGCTGGCGCTGGTTGGCAACCCGCGCGGGTCAACCGGCCCGGTCCCACAGGAAGAGAGCGAGGTTCCATGGCACGCCAAAGCGGGAACGGTGAGCGGGACGACGACGTCCCTTGTTCGCGGTACGACGACCAGGCTGGTCGTCCCGCGAAGAAGGGCGAAGGGTCAACTCGCGGCTGTTGCCCTTCTGGTGGGGACCGAGGCGATCCGCCCCGGTGGCGTCGTGTCCGAACGGTTGCTGGAGTGATCCTCTGGCTGTTTCGGATGTGGCTGCTGTTCTGGGACGAGTGAGTGAGGGGCTGCCACCCCTCACTCACTGACTGATCGCTGGTGCCCTGGTGGGCCCGCGCTTCGAAGTTGGAAACCGGCGCGGGTCCACCTTCGTCAGTAGTCCCAGCACATGCGAGGACGCTTTGGTCAGATCCCCGTATGCATCATGCACGGACTTCTCCGTTGCTGCCAGTAGGCCGAGGATTCGGCCACCGTGTCGGCAGCGGATGTGGTCAGCGCCTCTCAACCTTGGCTTGTTCGTCCATCACTGGGAACAGCATATGGACCTAAGCGATACCAAACAACGCCGTTGAGCTGGGACGAATGGCTTCACCGTTTTCCCTGCACAGGTGTTCCAGGTCCTCGAGATGCGCCTAAGTGATACCATCGCTGCGAAGCGTCGAGAGCCACCGAGGAGGTGTGTCAGTGGCGCGTGGTACCGCGCCGTTCGACGGTGAGGCGCTGAGAACTCTGCGACTCACCACCTCCGTTGACGGCAGACGGCTCAGCGCGGAAGCGCTGGCACGCCTGGTGGGAACATCGAAGGCGCGCATCCTCGCTTACGAGCAGGGGCATTCGGTTCCGGAGCCGTCGCGGATCAAGCAGCTCGCCGGCGTGTTCCAGGTACCGTCTGCCGTACTCACCCCCGCGGAGTACACGCACCCCTCGCTACGTGAACTACGAGTCCAGGCCGGCCTAACGATTGCCAAGACGGCGTCGTTGCTCGGAATGAGCCGGAAGACGTTCGGGCATCTGGAGAACCATGCCCGCCAGCCGCGCCACGACGACGGAACGCTCCAGGTCCGACTCGCCTATCTGCTGGGAGTCTCACCAAGCGTCATCCGACAGGCGCTGTACGGCCACCCGCAGGCCGAGCGTCGAAGGGCGCGGCTGGCGGACTACTTGCTCGGGTTGTTCAAGGAGATCGACCGCGGGAGGATCGCCGTCGTCGATCCGGACGACCCCTCGCTGCTGAGTACGGCAGATTTGCTGCACCGACCGGCCAGCGTGGCGGCGCGACTCGTCAACCACGAGATCAGCGGCTACCGGCAGTTGATGAAGGAGCGGGACCTCGCGAAGGTTGAGCTCGAGTACGCGCCGAGCGGCCGCAGCGCCCACGTCCGTGACCGGGTGGTGCGCAAGTACGAGGAGCGCATCGCCTTGGCCGCCGTCCACTCCGCCCAGACACTGTGCGGCTTTCTGATGGAAGCGATGCCCGCTCGGCAGTGGCGGATGCTCGTCGCGGTCGCCAACGCGGGGGCCGGGGGGCTTCCCGTGAAGCGGCAACTGGAGCCGTCGGAGACCGTGGAGACTCTCGCCTCGCTTGCCTTCCTGGCGCACGTGGAGATGACCCAGCGAGCGGAACCGCAGGCGGTCACCTACCACTTGACACCACGTGGCATGAGAGTCGTGCGGAAGCAGTGGCGGCTCTACGAGTGTCTTTACCCGAGCGTCCGCACACCGACCTTCTACCGGTACGACCCTGACCTCCCGAACTCTCGCGCAGGCAACACACTTGCGCTGTTCACCGCGCCGGATCGCTTTCCTCCGTCGGAGCAGTAGGACAGGCCCGCCGAGCTTCAGCGTTCGGCCTCAGGCGTCGAAGTCGACGGTGACGGTCGGGGTTGTGGGGTGGGACTGGCAGGCGAGGCGGTAGCCGTCGGCGAGTTCGTCGTCTTCCAGGGCGTAGTTGCGGTCCATGCGGACCTCGCCGGCCAGGACGCGGACCCGGCAGGTACCGCAGACGCCGCCCTTGCAGGCGTAGGGGGCGTCGGCGCGGTTGCGGAGCACGGTGTCCAGGACGGTCTCGCCCTGCCGGACGGGCCAGGTGCCGCTGCGGCCGTCGAGGGTGGCGGTGACGGTGGCGCCGTCGGGGGTGAGGTCGGGGGCGGGGGCGGGCGGAGCCGTGTCCGCGACGTGGAAGACCTCCTGGTGGACGCGCTCCTTCGGGACGCCGAGGTCGGCCAGCGCCGCCTCGGCGGAGCCGATCAGGCCGAGCGGCCCGCACAGGTACCAGCCGTCGATCTCGGCGACCGGGAAGAGGGCGGGCAACAGCGCGGCAAGCCGCTCGCGGTCGAGACGGCCCGGCGGCAGCCCGGCCTGCTGCTCCTCGCGGGAGAGCGCGGTGATCAGCTGGAAGCGGCCCGGGTAGCGGTCCTTCAGCTCGGCGGTCTCCTCCAGGAACATCGTGGACGCCACCGTGCGGTCGCTGCGGAGCAGGTGGAAGTGGGCCTCGGGTTCGCGGGCGAGCAGGGTGGCGGCGATGGAGAGCACGGGCGTGATGCCGCTGCCGCCGACGACGGCCGCGAACCGGCCGGGGCGGGGCCGCAGGACAAAGCGCCCGGTGGGCGGCATGACCTCGACGACGTCGCCGGGCGCCAGCTCCTTGAGCGCGTACTGGGAGAACGCGCCGGCCTCGACCCGGCGGATGCCGATGCGCAGCACCGGCGGTTCGGGCGCCTCGGTGGCGGGGGAGCAGACGGAGTAGGAGCGGCGGATCTCCTCGCCGTCGGTGACCCGGCGGAGATTGATGTGCTGCCCTGGGAGATGGCGGAACGTCTCCCGCAGCTCGGCCGGAACCTCGAAGGTGACCGCCACGGAGTCCTCGGTGAGCGGCTCGACCTCGGCGACCCGCAGCGGATGGAAGATCACAGCAGTTCCTTGAAGTGGTCGAACGGCTCCCGGCAGGAGACGCAGCGGCGCAGTGCCTTGCACGCGGTGGAGGAGAAGCGGCTCAGCAGCTCGGTCTCGGTGGAGCCGCAGTTCGGGCAGCGGACGGCGAGCGTGAGCGGGACCGGGCCGCCGCCCGGCGCCGGGCCGCCGGGCCTCGGCGGGGCGATCCCGGACTCGGCGAGCTTGCGGCGCCCCTCGGCGGTGATGTCGTCGGTGGTCCACGGCGGGGAGAGGACGGTGTGCACGGCGGCGTCGGGGTGGCCGTGCTCGGCCAGGACCCGCCGGATGTCCTCGGCCATGGTCTCCACGGCGGGGCAGCCGGTGTAGGTCGGGGTGAGCGCGATCTCGACTCGGCCGTCCGGGTGCTGGTGGGCGGCGCGGACGACGCCGAGGTCGGCGAGGCTCAGCTGCGGCAGCTCGGGATCGGGCACCGACCCGGCCAGTCGCAGCAACTCGGCCTCCAGCGGCGTCGGAGCCTCACCGGGTGCGGCCGCGTCGGGCACCAGCGGCGTGTCGGTCACCATGACGCCTCCGGGTGGCTGCGGTGCAGGTATTGCAGCTCGGCGAGCAGACGGCCGAACGGCTCGGTGTGCACGCCCTGCCGGCCGCCGCCGGCGGCCCAGACGGCGCCCTGCGAGCCCTCGGGCACGCGGAGCGTGGCCTGCTCCAGGACCGCGCGGACGCTGGTCGTCCAGGTGGCGCGGAGGTTGTCCCAGTCGATGTCCAGTCCCTCGATCGGCTGGAACAGCTCGCCGGTGTAGCGCCACAGGCCGTCCACGGTCCGCTGGGCGCGGCGGTGGCTCTCCTCGGTGCCGTCGCCGAGGCGCAGCGTCCACTGCTCGGCGTGGTCGCGGTGGTAGGCGGTCTCCTTGACCGCCTTCGCGGCGAGCGCGGCGACCGGCGTGGCGTCCTCGGGGCGGCAGCCGGCCAACTGGCCGTACAGCAGCTCCTGGTAGACGGAGAAGTAGAGCTGCCGGATGATCGTCTGGGCGAAGTCGCCGTTCGGCTGCTCGACGAGCTGGACGTTGCGGAACTCGCGCTCCTCCCGCAGGTACGCCAGCTTGTCCTCGTCGTCGACGAGGGAGAGCAGGGTGCGGGCCTGGCCGAGCAGGTCGAGCGCGATGTTGGCCAGCGCGACGTCCTCCTCCAGCTCCGGCGCGTGTCCGGCCCACTCGCCCAGCCGCTGGGCGAGCACCAGCGCGTCGTCGCCGAGTGCGAGCGCGGCCCGGTGTCCCGGACGGTCGCGACCGCCGTGCGGGTCGCCGGGCACGCCTCCGGGTGCGCCTCCGGGCACGCCGCCCGGTACGTCGTGGGTTCCGCTCACAGGTTCCGCACCCCCTCGGGGACTTCGTAGAACGTCGGGTGCCGGTACGCCTTGTCGGCGGCCGGCTCGAAGAACGGGTCCTTCTCGTCGGGGGAGGACGCCGTGATCTGCTCGGCGGGCACGACCCACAGGGAGACGCCCTCGCTGCGGCGGGTGTAGAGGTCCCGGGCGTTGCGCAGGGCGAGCGCGGCGTCCGGGGCGTGCACGCTGCCGACGTGGGTGTGGGAGAGGCCGCGACGGCTGCGGACGAAGACCTCCCACAGCGGCCACTCGGCCCTCGCCCGGTGCTGCCGGCTGGTCTCGCTCATCGTCGTCCGTCCTCGTTGCTGGGGGCGGCGGCACGCTTGCGGGCGTACGCGGCGGCGGCCTCGCGCACCCACGCGCCCTCCTCGTGCGCCCGGCGGCGCTGGCTGATGCGCTGCTCGTTGCAGGGCCCGTTGCCCTTGAGTACCTGCTGGAACTCCGACCAGTCGATCTCCCCGAAGTCGTGGGAGCCGCGCTCCTCGTTCCACCGGAGGTCGGGGTCGGGCAGGGTGAGGCCGAGTGCTTCGGCCTGCGGCACGCAGATGTCCACGAAGCGCTGCCGCAGCTCGTCGTTGCCGTGCCGCTTGATCTTCCAGGCCATCGACTGCGCCGAGTGCGCCGACTCGGCGTCCGGGGGGCCGAACATCATCAGCGACGGCCACCACCAGCGGTCCACCGCGTCCTGCGCCATGGCGTGCTGGGCCGGCGTACCCCGGCTGAGGGCGAGCAGCAGCTCGTAGCCCTGCCGCTGATGGAAGGACTCCTCCTTGCAGACGCGCACCATCGCCCGGGCGTACGGCCCGTAGGAGCAGCGGCACAGCGGCACCTGGTTGGTGATGGCCGCGCCGTCCACCAGCCAGCCGATGGCGCCTACGTCGGCCCAGGTCAGGGTGGGGTAGTTGAAGATCGAGCTGTACTTCTGGCGCCCTGAGTGCAGTTTGTCCAGCAGTTCGTCCCTGCTGACGCCAAGTGTCTCGGCCGCGCTGTACAGGTACAGGCCGTGGCCGGCCTCGTCCTGCACCTTCGCCATGAGGATCGCCTTGCGGCGCAGCGAGGGGGCGCGGGTGATCCAGTTCGCCTCCGGCTGCATGCCGATGATCTCGGAGTGCGCGTGCTGGGCTATCTGGCGGATGAGCGTGGCGCGGTAGCCGTCGGGCATCCAGTCCCTCGGCTCGATGCGCTCGTCCGCGCCGATCGCGGCGTCGAAGGCGCTCTGCAGGGCGGCCTCGTCCGTGGGGGACACGTCGCCGACGCCCCCGCCGGCCTCTCCGCCGGGGCCGCGCTCCGGCAGCACTGTTGTCATCGGTGAACTCCCTCGCGCCAGCCGACCAACCGACCGATCGTTCGGTCCAATGGTGGTCGGCGGCACACCGGGGTGTCAAGAGCGGGACTAACCTTCGGGGAGCAGACCGAGGAAACCGGGGAAACGATGCAGCCGAACGGAGACGGTCGCGCCGACGACGCGCGGGGCGCGCACGGCGCCCCGGACGCGTCCGACGCGTCCGACGCGCACGGTACGCGGGGCGCGCGCGCGGCCGCCGCGGCCGACGACGCACCGGCCGCGGGCGACGGCGCCGCTGCCGCGGGCGATCCCGCCACGGACGGCGCCGCGCGGGGGCCGGACGGGTTCCTGGTGCTGCGGCCCGGCGGCGCGGTGGTGCTGGTCGGCGCGGTCGCGCTGCTCCTCGCCGGGATACTGGCCCACCTGGGCATGGTGTTCCTGCACGTGGCCCCGCCGAACGCGCTCTCCCGCCAGCACGGGAAGGCGATCGACGGCTGGATCTACCCGGAGTTCGAGCAGAACTGGAAGCTGTTCGCGCCGAACCCGCTCCAGCAGAACGTCTCCGTGCACGTCCGCGTCGAGACCCGCGACGACTCCGGCGCGCTGCGGCGCGGCGCCTGGGTGAACCTCACCGCGTTCGACGCGGAGAACATCCGCGGCAACCTGGTGCCCAGCCACACCGCGCAGAACGAGCTGCGCCGCGCCTGGGACTTCTTCACCAACTCGCACGACTCGGAGAACCGCCCCACCGGCACCCGGGGTGAGCTGGCCGAGGCGTACCTGAAACGCATCGCGATGCTGCGGCTCACCGAACGCCGCGGCGTGGACGCGCGCGAGGTCGTCCGCGTCCAGCTGCGGTCGGCCACGACGCCGGTGCAGCCGCCGCCGTGGAGCGGCGAGCAGGTGGACGACACGACACGACACCGCACGCTGCCCTGGTGGCCGGTGACCGAAGCCGACGTACCGGGGGCCGGCCGATGAACCTCCCGCACCAGCCGTCCCACGAGCCGCAGCGGCCTTCCGCCGCGCCACCGCAGCCGGCCGCCGGGCGGCGGCCGCTCGGGCCCCGGATCGACGCCGCGCTCACCCGCGCGTTCCTGACCGTCGTCTCCCACGCGCTCGGCCCCTACCAGACGGCGATCGTCCGCATCGGCTTCGCAGCCACCTGGCTGCTGTTCCTGCTGCGCGAGATCCCGCACCGCCACGAGCTGTACGGCCCGGACTCGCCTTGGAGCTTCACGCTCGCCGAGCGGCTGATCGACGGCAACAAGGCGTTCACCGTACTGCTGTGGTCCGACAGCGCCCTGTGGTTCGAGTTCGTCTACTTCGCGGCCGTCGCCGCGAGCGCCGCGCTGCTGCTCGGCTGGCGGACGAGAGCGACAAGCGTGCTGTTCATGATCGGCGTGCTGTCGCTGCAGAACCGCAGCGTGTTCATGGGCGACGGCGGCGACAACGTCGTCCACCTGATGGCGATCTACCTGATCTTCACCCGCTGCTCGAGCGTGTGGTCGCTGGACGCGCGTCGGGAGCGCAGCCGGGCGGCGGACGTGCGCGCCGGCGTACGCCCCGACCAGCGGGTGGACCGGGCCGGGGTCGCCGGATGGGCGGTGCTCGGCTCGCTCCTGACGGTGGTGACGGTGTTCGGGCTGCTGAGCCCGGGCTGGGCGTTGTTCTTCTGGGCACTGTGGCTGGCGCAGGCGGTGTGGTTCCTGCTGTCGCGGCGGCCCGGCGGGCAGCCGCACACGGTCGGCGTCGCGCTGGGCAACCTGGTCCACAACGCGGCCCTCCTGGTGATCATGGCCGAGGTGTGCCTGATCTACGCCACCGCCGGCTGGTACAAGGTGCAGGGTTCGCGCTGGCAGGACGGCACCGCCGTCTGGTACCCGATGCACCTGGACTACTTCGCACCCTGGCCGCAGCTGGCGGACGTGCTCGGCGGCAGCGCGCTGATCCTGCTCGTGATCACCTACGGCACGGTGATCGTGCAGGTCGCGTTCCCGTTCACGCTGTTCAACCGGCGCGTGAAGAACGTGCTGCTCGCCGTGATGATCGTCGAGCACCTGTCGATCGCGGTCCTCCTCGGACTGCCGTTCTTCTCGCTGGCGATGATCGCCGCCGACGCGGTGTTCCTGCCGACGGCCGCGCTGCTGTGGCTGGGGGCGCGCGCCACCGGCGTATGGGGGCGACTGGCACCACCCGCGCGCACGGGCCGCACGCCCGCGCCGGGAGCGATGCCCGCGCCTGCGCCGACGCCCGCCGCGGGATCACCACAGCCGGAAACACCGCTGGCCGCCACATCGGACGCGGACCCGCGGGGGGCGGGCCGATGACGGCCGGACGCGTGCCGCCCGCGTGGACGGCGGCCCCCGCCGACAGCGTGCTCCTCGACGGCTTCCACGCCGTCAAACACGCCCTGCGCTTCGGCGCGACACCCCAGGCGCTGCTCGTCACGGACCGCGCCGCCACCCGGGCGCTCGCCGCCGAACTCGCGCCCGACCTCGTCGACCTCCTCGACGCGCTCGCCGAGGAGGTGCCCGCCGAGACGCTGCGCGGCCTGCTGCCCCGCGCCCACCCGACCGGAGTGGCGGCGCTGGCCCACCGCCGCCCCCGGGCGGCCAACCTGGCCACGCTGCGGGCGCTGCCCCGCCCCGCGCCCGTCGTGCTGCTGGAGGACCCGCGCAACCTCGGCAACGTCGGCGCCGTCGTACGGCTGGCCGCCGGCATGGGCGCCACCGGCGTCGTGACCACCGGCACCGCCGACCCCTGGCACCCGAACGCCGTACGCGGCGGCGCCGGACTGCACTACGCGACGGCCGTCGAACGCGTCACGCTCGACGAACCGCCGCCCGGCCCGCTGTACGTGCTCGACCCGGAGGGCGAGGACCTGCGCGACGTGCGGCTGCCGGACGACGCCGTGCTGGCGTTCGGCACCGAGCGGCACGGCGTCTCGGCCGGACTCCGCGCCCGCGCCGACCGGTTGCTCGCCCTCCCGATGCGCCCCCAGGTCTCCAGCTACAACCTGGCGACCAGCGTGGCGATGACGCTCTACCACTGGTCGGCGGCGCCGTCCGCTTCGGCCGGTCCTGGATCAGTCGGCTGACGCCGGGCAGCGTCCGTCCGCCTGCCGCACGTCGTAGACGGTCACCTGGTGCAGTCCCTCCGCCCGGCGGGCGCGCAGGGTGAGGCAGACCGGATGGCCGCCGTTCCGGTCCGTCACCTCGAAGCGGTGCGAGGTCGGCCGGCGCGGTTCGCCGCCGTCGGCGGCCTTGCCGGCGTCCCCGCGCGGGGCGGGGGAGAGGCGGTGGTGCGGCACGCCGTGCTGGACCGCCGCGACCGCCAGCGACCGGGCGAGTTCCCGGGCGGCGGTACGGCGTGAGGGGTCGCGCAGCGCACGGCCGTGCAGGTCCTCGCGGGCCTCCTCGGCGATCGTGCGGATGGCGTCGGGCCCCACGTGCTGGGCCTCGCGCAGCATCAGTACGGTGACCGAGGAGCTTATGGCCACCGCAGCCGCGACGATCGCCGCCGCCCGCACCACCCCCGGCATCCCGCCC
>NZ_VJYK02000078.1 GCF_007097205.2 Streptomyces alkaliterrae | reverse complement strand
CCGCACGGCCGGGTCGCCTCCTGGCCCCGGCCGTGCGGCGGGCGCGGCGGCGGGTAGGCGTCGGGGGTGGCGTAGGTGTCGGGGCGGACGGCCGGGTCCTGGTAGCCGTAGTTCTGGCCGTAGGGGTCGGCGGGATCGGCGTACCCGGCACCGGTGGCGTACGGGTCGTGGGCGTTGTGCTGTCGGCCGTCGTACCCGCCGTGGGACTGGTGGGCGTGCGGCTGGTCGGCGTAGCCGCCGTGGTTCTGGTCGGCGTAGCCGCCGTAGTGGGCGTCCGCCGCCTGACCGGGCTGCTGACCGTTCGCCGGGTGGTAGCCGCTCTCGGGGTCCACGGGGTAGCCGTGCCCGCCGCCGGGCTGCTGCCATCCCTGCTGCCGGCCGTACTGGTTGTCGTACTGGTTGTCGTACTGCTCGCCGTACTGGCCGTGCGCGTTCTGGCCGTGCTGGTTCTGGCCGTGGGGCTCCTGGCCGTGGGAGCCGTGGGCGCCGTGGGAGCCATGGCCGTGGTGGGGGTCCTGGTAGTGCTGCGGCTGGCCGCCGTGCTGGTCCCAGCCAGGCTGCTGCTGAGCGGCGTCCCAGCCCCGGTCCCCGTACAACGGGTCCTCCGGGTGCCATGGTTGGGAGCCGTGTCCCCGGCCGTACTCAGTCATCTGTCCCCTATGCCGCGCTGCGGCGGTCCGCCTTACCGCTGTTGTGTTCGAGCGGCCGCCGTGTCGCCCGGAACGTTACCGTATTGCGATCAGACAACTCCTCCGACGCACTCTCCGGGCGGGCTTCCTGACACCCGTTCGGCCTCCAACGCGCTCTGGAGGATGACCACGGCCGCTGCCTGGTCGATACGTGCGCGGCCCTTCTTCGCACTCACTCCGGCCGACCGCATGGACTGGGCGGCGGTCACGGTGCTCATCCGCTCGTCGACCAACCGGACGGGCACCGGACCGATCTGTTCGGCGAGTGCATGCGCGAAGGCGCGGACCTTCGCCGCCGCCGGGCCCTCGCCGCCGCTGAGCGACCTGGGCAGCCCGACGACGACCTCCAGCGGCTCGTACTCCTCGACGAGCGCGGCCAGCCGCCGGCGCGCGGCGGGGACGTCCCGGCCGGGGATCGTCTCCACCGGTGTGGCCAGGAGCCCGTCGGGGTCGCAGCTGGCGACCCCGATCCGGGCGTCCCCCACGTCGACGGCCAACCGGCGGCCCCGGCGCATCGACCGGCCTGCGGCCTCGCTCACGCGACCTCCGCCACCTGGCGTTCGACGGCGCTGATGGCGTCGTCCACGGCGGCCGGGTTCTGGCCGCCGCCCTGGGCGACGTCGGGCTTGCCGCCACCTCCGCCGCCGAGGGTCTTCGCGGCGGTGCGCACCAGGTCGCCGGCCTTCAGCCCGCGCTCCCTGGCCGCCTCGTTGGTGGCGACGACGGTCAGCGGTCGGTCGTTCGCGACGCTGAACAGCGCCACCACGGCCGGGCGGTCGGCGGGGATGCGGCCGCGGACGTCGAGCACGAGCTTGCGCAGGTCCTCGCCGCTGGTGCCGTCCGGCACCCGGCCGAGGGCCAGCGCGACGCCCTTGACGTCCTTGGCGCCCTGCGCGAGCGACCCGGCGGCCTGGAGGACCTTCTCCGCGCGCAGCCGGTCGATCTCCTTCTCGGCGTCCCGCAGCCGGGTGATCATGCCGGAGATCCGCTCGGGCAGCTCCTCGGAACGGCCCTTGACCAGCTCGGTGAGCTGGGCGACGACGGTGTGCTCCCTGGCGAGGAACTGGTAGGCGTCCGCGCCGACCAGCGCCTCGACCCGGCGTACGCCGGAGCCGATCGAGGACTCGCCGAGCAGCTTGACCAGGCCGAGCTGGGAGGTGTTGTGGACGTGCGTGCCACCGCACAGCTCCTTGGAGAAGTCGCCGATGGTGACCACCCGCACGCGCTCTCCGTACTTCTCGCCGAACTCGGCGATGGCGCCCTGCTTCTTGGCCTCGTCCAGGCTCATCACCTCGGCGTGCACGTCGAGGTCGCTGCCGAGCACCTCGTTGATGCGCTGCTCGACGTCGGTGAGCACCGAGCCGGGCACGGCGGTCGGGGAGCCGAAGTCGAAGCGGAAGCGGCCGGGCGAGTTCTCCGAGCCGGCCTGGGCGGCGGTCGGGCCGAGCGCGTCGCGCAGCGCCTGGTGGGTGAGGTGGGTGGCGCTGTGGGCGCGGGCGATGGCCCGGCGGCGGGCGACGTCGATCACGCAGTACGCCTCGGCGCCCACGGTGACCTCGCCGACCTGGACGACGCCCTTGTGCACGCTGACGCCCGGCACCGGACGCTGGACGTCCCGCACCTCCACGACGGCGCCACCGGACAGCCGGATCCGGCCGGTGTCGGCGAGCTGGCCGCCGCCCTCGGCGTAGAACGGCGTGCGGTCCAGGACGATCTCGACCTCGTCGCCCTCCTGCGCGGCCGGCGACGACACCCCGGCGACCAGCAGTCCGACGACGGTGGCCTCGCCCTCGGTGTGGGTGTAGCCGGTGAACTCGGTGGCGCCGGCGGTGTCGGCGACCTCGCGGTAGGCGGAGAGGTCGGCGTGGCCGGTCTTCTTGGCCATGGCGTCGGCCTTGGCCCGCTCGCGCTGCTCGCGCATCAGCCGACGGAAGCCGTCCTCGTCCACGGTCAGGCCCTGTTCGGCGGCCATCTCCAGGGTGAGGTCGATGGGGAAGCCCCAGGTGTCGTGCAGCAGGAAGGCCTGCTCGCCGGAGAGCTCGCGGCCGCCGGCGGCCTTGGTCTCGCCGACGGCGTTGTCGAGGATGCCGGTGCCCGCGCGCAGCGTCTTGAGGAAGGCGGCCTCCTCGGCGAGGGCGACGGTCTCGATCCGCTCGCGGTCGGTGACCAGTTCGGGGTACTGGAGGCCCATCGTCTTGATGACGACGTCCACCAGGCGGCCGACGACCGGCTCCTGGGAGCCGAGGAGGCGCATGTTGCGGATGGCGCGGCGCATGATGCGGCGCAGCACGTAGCCGCGGCCCTCGTTGCCGGGGGTCACACCGTCGCCGATCAGCATCACCGAGGTGCGCAGGTGGTCGGCGACGACCCGCAGCGCGACGTCGGAGTCCTCCCCGGCGCCGTAGCGCACACCGGTGAGTTCGGTGGCCTTGTCGATGACCACGCGCAGGGTGTCCGTCTCGTACATGTTGCGGACGCCCTGGAGGATCATCGCCAGGCGCTCCAGACCGAGGCCGGTGTCGATGTTCTTGGCGGGCAGCTCGCCGAGGATCTCGAAGTCCTCCTTGCCGGTGCCGGCGCCGCGCTCGTACTGCATGAAGACCAGGTTCCAGATCTCCACGTAGCGCTCGTCGTTGACGGCTGGGCCGCCCTCAGGACCGAACTCCGGGCCGCGGTCGTAGTTGATCTCCGAGCAGGGCCCGCAGGGTCCCGGCACGCCCATGGACCAGTAGTTGGGGCCCATGCCGAGCCGCTGGATGCGCTCCGCGGGCACGCCGACGACCTCGCGCCAGATGCGCTCGGCCTCGTCGTCCTTCTCGTAGACGGTGATCCACAGGCGCTCGGGGTCCAGACCGTAGCCGCCGTCGGCGACCGATCCCGTCAGCAGCTCCCAGGCGTGCTTGATCGCGCCTTCCTTGAAGTAGTCGCCGAAGGAGAAGTTGCCGCACATCTGGAAGAACGTGCCGTGCCGGGTGGTCTTGCCGACCTCTTCGATGTCGGGGGTGCGCACGCACTTCTGGACGCTGGTGGCCCGGGCGAACGGCGGCTTGACCTCACCGAGGAAGTACGGCTTGAAGGGGACCATGCCCGCCGGGACCAGCAGCAGCGTCGGGTCGTCCGCGATCAGCGACGCCGACGGCACGACCGTGTGCCCACGCTCCTCGAAGAAGCTCAGCCAGCGGCGGCGGATTTCAGCCGACTCCATCAGTGGTCCCTCTTTTCCGGTCTTCCGGTGCTGCTGTGGATGGTGTTCGGGCCGGGGGCGATGCGCCGCCGGTCGCGCGGGGCGGGCAGCCGGTGGGCGGCCGCCTCGTCCGGATCGGCGCTGATCCCCAGCGCGTCGTTCAACTCCTCCTCGCGCTGGACCATTCCGGCCCGCACGTCGAGGGCGAACTCCCGCAGCCGGTGCCCGGTCTCGACGGCCCGGTCGGCCGCCCGGGCGGCCAGCGACTCGGGGGTGAGGCTGCGGATCTTCTGATGCACCTTGTTGGTGGCCCAGACGCCGGCGGCGGCACCGGCGGTGAACCAGAAGGCTCGGCGGAACATGGTGCGTCAGTCCTTTCCGCCGCGCCACCGCCGGCCGCGCCTGGGGGGCGGCACGGTACGGCCGGGCAGCACGGTCGTGCGTCGGGAGGTACGGCCGCCGGTGTCCTGTGCGGCGCGGCCGCGCAGGGCCCGGCGCACGCCGTAGCCGAACGCGGCGACCTTCACCAGCGGGCCGCCGAAGGCGGTGGAGACGGTGGAGGACAGCGCGGAGGCGTTGGCGGTGACCTCCTGGACGTCGGTGGCGATCGCGTCGACCTTCTCCAGCTGCGTCTGGGCGCTGCGGACGGTGGCCGAGGCCTCACCGAGCAGCGGAACGGCCCGCTCGGTCACCCCGGTCACCAGTTCGGTGGCGGCTCTGAGCGTCTGCGCGAGCCGTACCAGCACCACGGCCAGGAACGACACCAGGATCGCCCAGAAGACCGCCACGAGGAGGCCGGCCACCTCTCCACCGGACACGCTGCACCGCTTCCCTCGGTTGTACGGGCGTCTACGGGTCTGCCCGCGCCGAACGGACGGTACGGGTCCTTCGGGGCCCTTCCGGGCGGCGGGCAGGGCACGACCTTACCGCGCCGCCTGGCGCCGCCCCGACCGGATATCACCCGCACACACGGGCGGGAGCGGCGGTGCGACGACGGCCGGCGACCACGTCCGGCCGGGACGTGGTCGGTAACGCGACGCCCCCCGCACCGCGGCGCGGGAGCCGACGGTACGGAGGGCGGTGCCGAGCCTGGGAGCCGGCCGGCTCCCGTGGATCAGCGGGCGTAGTACTCGACGACGAGCTGCTCGTCGCAGATCACCGGGATCTCCTTGCGGTTGGGGTCCCGGTCGAGGCGGAACGCCAGCGCCTGGAGGTTGACCTCCAGGTAGCGCGGGGTCTCGCCCTCACCCGCGTAGCCACCCTCGCGGGCGACCTGGAACGGGTGCTTGGCACGGCTGCGCTCGCGGACCATCACGACGTCGTCCGGGCGGACGCGGAAGGACGGCTTGTCGACCTTGCGGCCGTTGACCTCGATGTGGCCGTGGACGACCATCTGACGGGCCTGGTAGATCGTGCGGGCCAGACCGGACCGCAGGACGAGCGCGTCCAGACGGCGCTCAAGCTCGATGATCAGGGCCTCGCCCGTCTTGCCTTCGACCTTCCGAGCGCGGTCGTAGGCACGGGCCATCTGCTTCTCGCTGATGTCGTACTGCGCGCGCAGACGCTGCTTCTCGAGCAGACGGACCTTGTAGTCGCTGTTCTGCTTGCGGCCACGGCCGTGCTCGCCCGGCGGGTACGGGCGCTGCTCGAAGTACTTGACGGCCTTCGGGGTCAGCGCGATGCCGAGCGCACGCGACTTCTTGACCTTGGGACGCGACTGGTTCACGTTGAACAGTCCTCCGTGTAAGTTAGGTGAGGCTTGCCTTAGTAGAGGAGAACGCATGTTTCGTCCTGGGAACCCCCTGCCCGGAATCGTGAACGATCACCAGGCGTCCCCCCACTGCACGCGGGAGGAGGGGCAGCCGCGTCCCATGGAAGACCTTCGGCAGCCCACGGCTGCCGAGCGGGTGCGAACCCTCGTTGAGTCCAGAGTATCCGCAGCACTGAGCATTCCGGGAATCGAGCTCGATGATCTCGGCTCGGGAGTCCCGGAAGCGCGCGCTGTGAACACCGGTGGTGACGTGATTCTACTGGTCCCCGCCGACTCCCCCGCGGCCAGGGCCGGCGCCTACGCCCAGGACGACGACGTGACCGCCGTGATGGAACTCACCGACGTCGCCCCGGTGAGCGTCCCGCACCGGGTCAGGGGCCGCGCCTGGGTCGCCGGCTGGCTGACCGCCGTACGCGGCCGGGAGCGGGGCATCGCCGCCAAGCTGCTCACCGAGCGGCACCCGGCCGGGCCGCCGCCCGGCGGCATGGGCTGGATGATGCTGCGGCTGGAGGTCGGCGAGGCACAGGTGGACGACCTGTGGGGCGAGAGCCGGGTGGCCGCCGAGGACTTCGCCGCCGCCCGCCCCGACCCGCTCGCCCGGCACGAGGTCGAACTGCTCCAGCACCTCGCGGCGGCCCATCCCGCGCAGCTGGACAGGCTGACCGCGCTGCTCGGCGACCAGGCCGCGGCGGCCGCCGCCGACCACCGGCCCGTCCCGCTCGCCCTCGACCGCTACGGCATGCGGCTGCGCTACTGCCGCCGGCAGGAGGGCTTCGACGTGCGCTTCGAGTTCCCCGACCCGGTCACCGACGTGATGGGCCTGCGGCGCGAGATGCACCGGCTCTTCGAGGCCGCCGGCTGGGAGGACTGACTCCGCCGAACGGTAGTCAGCCGCTCTCCGGGCGGTCAGCCGCTCTCCGGGCGGGCCCGCGGCGGCTCCTCACCGCGCAGTCTGGCCCGGACGCGCTCGGCGACCTCCGCGTACCGCGCCTCCGCCCCGTAGCGGGTCGGCTCGTAGTACCGCCTGCCGTGCAGCTCCTCCGGCGCGTACCGCTGGGCGGCGATACCGCCGGGCAGGTCGTGCGGGTACTGGTAGCCCTCGCCGTGTCCCAACTTGCCCGCGCCCTTGTAGTGGCCGTCCCGCAGATGGGCGGGTACCGGGCCGGCCAGCCCCGCGCGCACGTCGGCCAGGGCCGCGTCGACCGCCTTGTACGCGGCGTTGGACTTGGGAGCCAGCGCGAGCGCGATGGTGGCCTGGCTCAGCGTGATCCGGGCCTCCGGGAAGCCGATCATGGCGACCGCCTGCGCGGCGGCGACGGCCGTCTGCAGCGCCGTCGGGTCGGCGAGCCCGATGTCCTCGCTGGCCGAGATCATCAGCCGTCTGGCGATGAAGCGCGGATCCTCACCGGCCTCGATCATCCGCGCGAGGTAGTGCAGCGCCGCGTCCACGTCCGAGCCCCGGATCGACTTGATCAGCGCGCTCGCCACGTCGTAGTGCTGGTCGCCGTCCCGGTCGTACTTCACCGCCGCGCGGTCGACGGTCTCCTCCAGCGTGCCGAGCGTGATCACCGACTCGCCCTTGGCGAGCGCCGAACCGGCACCGGCCTCCAGGGCCGTCAGCGCCCGGCGCGCGTCACCGCCGGCGATCCGCAGCAGATGCGCCTCGGCGTCGGCCGGAAGCTCCACGGCGCCGGCCAGACCGCGCTCGTCGGCGAGCGCCCGGCGCAGCAGCCCGCGCAGGTCGTCGTCGGTCAGCGGCTCCAGAGTCAGCAGCAGCGAGCGGGACAGCAGCGGGGAGATGACGGAGAAGTACGGGTTCTCCGTGGTCGCGGCGATGAGGGTGACCCAGCGGTTCTCCACCGCCGGCAGCAGCGAGTCCTGCTGCGCCTTGCTGAAGCGGTGGATCTCGTCGAGGAAGAGGACGGTGTCCTTGCCGTAGGCGCCCGAGGAGCGCCGCGCCGAGTCGATGACCGCGCGAACCTCCTTCACACCGGCGGTGATCGCCGACAGTTCGACGAACCGCTTGTCGGTGGCGCGGGAGACGACGTAGGCGAGCGTCGTCTTGCCGATGCCGGGCGGCCCCCACAGCAGCACCGAGGACGCGCCGGCCGGGCCGCCGGCGCCCTCCCCCACCAGGCGGCGCAGCGGCGAGCCGGGCCGCAGCAGATGCTGCTGCCCGACCACCTCGTCCAGGCTGCGCGGGCGCATCCGGACAGCCAGCGGACTGGCGGACGGCTCGCGCTCCTGGCGCTCCTCGGCGGCGGCGGTGAACAGGTCGGGCTCCACACCACCGAAGCCTAGGACACCGCACCGACAACGCCGCCGCCGGAACGGGCAGCGCCCCACGCGGCGGGTGCGGCGTGGGGCGCTGTCAGCGTGCGGCGGGCGGCGGGCGGCGGGATCAGCCGATCCAGAAGTCCCACCAGCGGAGCAGGATCAGCATGCCGATCAGTCCGGTGTGCAGCACCGGCAGCACCCACGGGAACTCCAGCAGCAGCGAGCGCAGTCCCTCGGGCGCCGGGATGACCCGGTGCCGCAGGTTGTGCGTCAGCGTGAGCCAGAACATCCACAGGGTGGCGACCCACGCCAGGGTGCACCACAGGCACAGCGAGTTGATGTTGTACAGCGACTGGTACATCAGCCAGGTGCAGAAGCCGACGCCGAACAGCGTGCCGCCCTGCAGTCCGAGCCAGAACCAGCGCTGGTAGCGCGCCCCGGCCAGCGCCCCGACACCGATCGTCACCACCACCGCGTAGGTGACCAGGCCGAGGATCGGGTTCGGGAAGCCGAACGCCTCGGCCTGCTCGCTCTGCATGACGTTCTGGCAGGCGACGATCGGGTTGAAGCTGCACCCCGGGGTGTAGGTCTCCCCCGCGAGCTCGGCCTGCATGAGCCGGATCTTGTCGACCGTGATGACCCACGAGGCGAGCAGGCCGGCGGCTCCGGTGACGATCAGCGTCCAGGCGAACGCCCTGGTCGCCGCGATGGCACCCTGGGTCCGGCCGTCGCCGGTGCCGGTGGTGTCGGGGGGAGCCGTCGTGGTCATAGCGGTGTCATCCCGTCAGGAGGCGGTGTGCGGGTCGTTGTGTCTCAACGAGCGGTGGGCCGGTTGAGTTTCGCCAGCACCTCGGTGGTCAGGTTCTCCAGCGGCACGGCGACCTGCTCGCCGGTGGCCAGGTCCTTGAGCTGCGCGACCCTCTCGGCCAGGTCGCGCTCGCCGAGCACCAGGGCGAGCGCGGCGCCGGAGCGGTTGGCGGACTTCATGGCGTTCTTCAGGCCCTTGCCGCCGTAGGCGAAGTCCGCCGCGACGCCCTGCCGGCGCAGCTCGGTGACCGTGTGGAACAGGGTACGCCTGGCGTCCTCGCCGACGGGCACGGCGAAGACCTCGGTGGCGTCCGCGCGGGGCAGCTCCACGCCCTCCGCGCGCAGCGCCAGCACCGTGCGGTCGACGCCGAGCGCCCAGCCGACGGACGGCAGCGCCGGGCCGCCGATCATCTCCGCAAGGCCGTCGTAGCGGCCGCCGCCACCGACGGCGGACTGCGAGCCCAGCCCGTCGTGGACGAACTCGAACGTCGTGCGGGTGTAGTAGTCGAGGCCGCGCACGAGGCGCGGGTCGTCCTCGAACTCCACTCCGGCGGCGAGCAGCAGTTCGCGGACCTGCTCGTGGTAGGACTTGCAGCCCTCGCAGAGGTGGTCGCGCATCAGCGGCGCGTCGGTGAGCTGGGCGCGGACGCTCTCGCGTTTGTCGTCCAGCACCCGCAGCGGGTTGATCTCGATGCGGGCGCGGGTGTCCTCGTCGAGATCGAGGGCGCGCAGGAAGTCCTGGAGCGCGGCCCGGTAGACCGGCCGGCACTCGGCGTCGCCGAGCGAGTTGAGCAGCAGCCGGACCTGGCGCAGGCCGAGTGCCCGGTAGGCGTCGGCCGCCAGGATGACCAGCTCGGCGTCCAGCGCCGGGTCCTCGGCGCCCAGGGCCTCGGCGCCGACCTGGGAGAAGTGCCGGTAGCGGCCGGCCTGCGGGCGCTCGTAGCGGTAGTAGGAGCCGGAGTACCACAGCTTCACCGGCAGCGCGCCCCGGTGCAGGTTGGCCTGGAGGGCGGCGCGCAGCACGGACGCGGTGCCCTCCGGGCGCAGCGCGAGTTCGTCGCCGCCCTTGGTGGTGAGGGTGTACATCTCCTTGGTGACGATGTCGGTGGACTCGCCCACGCCTCGGGCGAACAGCTCGACGTGCTCGAAGCCCGGCGTCTCGACGTAGCCGTAGCCGGCCCGGCGCAGCGGGGCGGAGATCGCCTCGCGGACGGCCAGGAAGTCGGCGGACTCCGGGGGCAGCAGGTCGTAGGTGCCCTTGGGGGCGGAGAAGGTGCTCACGGGTGTTCTCTCGTCACATTCCTCGTCGTGGGGCGGCGGGCTGGCCGCCCTCGCCGCCGGCGACCAACCCGCGCAGGAACGGGTTGGTGGCGCGCTCGCGGCCGATGGTGGTCTGGGGACCGTGCCCGGGCAGGACGACGGTGCTGTCGTCCAGTGGGAGGCAGACCCGCGCCAGGGAGCGCAGCATCTCGTCGTGGTCGCCGCCCGGCAGGTCGGTGCGTCCGATGGAGCCGGCGAACAGGAAGTCGCCCGCGAACATCACCGGCGGAATGTCGGCCTGCTCGGGCATCCTGAAACTCACCGACCCCCTGGTATGGCCGGGGTTGTGCGAGACGGTGAACTCCAGACCGGCGATCTCGAGCACCGAGCCGTCGGTCAGCTCCCGCAGGTCGTCCGGTTCGCCGACGGTCAGCTCGCCGAGCAGTCGGGCGCCGATGGACCGGCCGAGGGCCTTCTCCGGGTCGCTCATCATGTAGCGGTCCTCGGGGTGGATCCAGGCCGGCACGTCGTGCGCGCCGCAGACCGGGACCACGGAGGCCACGTGGTCGAGGTGGCCGTGGGTGAGGATGACGGCGGCCGGCTTGAGCCGGTGCCTGGCGAGCGCCTCCTCGACGCCTTCGGCGGCCTCGTGGCCGGGGTCGATGATGACGCACTCCTCACCCGCGGCGGGAGCGACCAGATAACAGTTCGTCCCCCAGGCACCGGCGGGGAACCCGGCAATGAGCACGTTCGTCCTTCAGTCGTCCGGCAACGGTTGGCGTGCCCCACGAGCCTACCGGCGCCGACCGCGCCACGGCGAACCCGTACTACCGTACGGTCACCGCGCCGGTGCCGAGCGCGGAAGTGCCGGGAGCGGCATCAGCACCCCCCATTTCCTGAAGGAGAAGCACGTGGTCAGCGCGGAGAAGCGGCGTCGACAGCTGGCGGCGGAGAAGCAGCGGCGGCGTCTGGCACGGCACGAGGCGGCCCGGCGGCGGACCAGGATCCGCAACGCGGTGCTTGCCGCCGTGCTGGTCGTCGCCGTGGGCTCGACGGCCGTGTGGGCCTCGGTCGCGGCGTTCGGCGGCGGTGAGGAGCGCAGGGACGACGCGGCGGAGGCGACGCCCACTCCCACCCGCGGCCCGGACCCCTGCGACAAGCCCGCCCCGGGCAAGCCGAACGGCAAGCAGTGGGACAAGGAACCGAAGATGTCGATCGACACCGAGGCCGACCACACCATGGTGTTGGAGACGACCTGCGGGGACATCACCATCAACCTGGACACGGACAAGGCGCCGCGCACGGTGAACTCGTTCCACTTCCTCGCCGGGCAGAAGTACTTCGACCACACCCGCTGCCACCGGATGACCGACGGCGGGCTCTCCGTCCTCCAGTGCGGCGACCCGACCGGCACCGGGCAGGGCACTCCCGGGTACTCGATCCCCGACGAGAACCTGAAGGACAAGCGGATCGCGGACGGTGTCTACCCGGCCGGCACGGTGGCCATGGCCAACACCTACAACGCGCAGACCGGCCAGGGACGGGACAGCGGCGGCAGCCAGTTCTTCCTGGTCTACGAGGACAGCACGCTGCCGGCCGACTACACGCCGTTCGGGACGGTCGCCGAGGGCGAGGCCGGCATGGACGTGCTGAAGAAGATCGCCGACGCCGGCGTGTACCCCGTTCCCGAGATCCAGGCCACCGCGCCGAACGCCACCGTGGTGATCAACAAGGCCACGGTGACCGCCGGCTGAGTCCGGCATCGCGGGCGGCGGCAGCCGTCGCGCTCGCGGATTCACCTCGCGCGGGATGCGGACAGCCGGGCCGCGCGTCGCCTATGTTTGCGTTAGGTGGGGCGCGTGTTCCGCGACCGGACGGCGGTAGCCGGCGGTCGGCACGGCGAAAGACTCCCCGCCGGACGACAACTGTGGACGACGCCCAGGGCGGCAGGCCCTGCCGGCGTCATGTGGAGGAGGCGCTGTGAGCAGCGACCCGTGGGGCCGCGTCGACGAGACGGGGACCGTGTACGTGCGTACGGCCGAGGGTGAGCAGGTCGTCGGTTCGTGGCAGGCGGGTTCGCCGGATGAGGCCCTCGCCTACTTCAAGCGCAAGTACGAGGGCCTGGTCGTGGAGATCGACCTCCTTGAGCGCCGGGTGAGGACCACCGATCTGTCGGCCAAGGACGCCGAGACCGCGATCGGGCACATCCGGGAACAGGTGGACGCCCACCACGCCGTGGGCGATCTGGACGCCCTGCGCGTCCGGTTGGACAAGCTGACCCAGACGGTCGCCGAGCGCCGCGAGCAGCGCAAGGAGGCGAAGGCGAAGCAGGCCGAGGAGGCGCGCAAGGCCAAGGAGGAGCTGGTCGCCGAGGCGGAGAAGCTGGCGCAGAGCGAGCAGTGGCGGGCGGCCGGGGAGCGGCTGCGCGCGCTGGTGGACACCTGGAAGGGGCTGCCCCGGCTGGACCGCAAGTCCGACGACGAGCTGTGGCACCGCTTCTCGCACGCCCGCTCGGCGTTCTCCAAGCGGCGCAAGGCGCACTTCGCCGCGCTGGACAACCAGCGCGAGGAGGCCAGGCGCCGCAAGGAGAAGCTGGTCGCCGAGGCGGAAGCGCTGTCGTCCTCCAAGGACTGGGGTCCGACGTCGGCCCGCTACCGGGACCTGATGCAGGAGTGGAAGGCGGCCGGGCGGGCGCAGCGCGAGCACGAGGACGAGCTGTGGCAGCGCTTCCGCGGCGCCCAGGACGTCTTCTTCCAGGCGCGCGGCGAGGTGTTCGCCGAGCGGGACGCCGAGCAGCGGGAGAACCTGACCCGCAAGGAGGAGCTGGCCGCCGAGGCCGAGAAGCTGCTTCCCGTCGGCGACCTGAAGGCGGCGCGGGCGGCGTTCCGGGCGGTCAACGAGCGCTGGGACGCGATCGGTCACGTGCCGCGTGACGCGAAGGCGAAGATCGAGGGGCGGATGCACGCCGTCGAGCGGGCGATCCAGGAGGCCGAGGAGGCCGAGTGGCGTCGCACCAACCCCGAGGCGCGGGCCCGGGCCGCCGGGCTCACCGGCCAGCTCCAGGACGCGGTGGACAAGCTGCGCGGCCAGCTGGAGCAGGCGCGGGCCGCGGGCAACACCGCGAAGGCGCAGAAGCTCGAGCGTGAGCTGGAGGGCCGTCAGGCGCTGCTCGACCAGGCGCTCAAGGGCCTGGAGGAGTTCGGCGGCTGACGCGTACCAGTCGGCAGGAGAGGGGCCCGGTCCGAGTCGGACCGGGCCCCTCTCGCTTCTGTTTGCGGGCCTCTGCTTACGGGCTTGCCTACGGGCGGCGGGCGGAGGTGACGCGGTAGACGTCGTAGACGCCCTCCACCTTGCGCACCGCCTTCAGCACGTGGCCCAGGTGCTTGGGGTCGCCCATCTCGAAGGTGAAGCGGGAGGTGGCGACCCGGTCCCGGGAGGTCTGCACGGCCGCCGAGAGGATGTTGACGTGCTGGTCGGACAGCACCCGGGTGACGTCCGACAGCAGCCGGGAGCGGTCCAGCGCCTCGACCTGGATGGCGACGAGGAACACCGAGGACTGCGTCGGCGCCCACTCCACGTCCAGCATGCGCTCGGGCTCCCGGGAGAGGGAGTCCACGTTGACGCAGTCCGCCCGGTGCACCGAGACCCCGGAGCCGCGGGTGACAAAGCCGATGATCGGGTCTCCGGGTACGGGGGTGCAGCAACGGGCCAACTTCACCCACACGTCGTCGACGCCCTTGACGATGACACCGGGGTCGGCGCTGGAGCGGCGCTTCTCCCGGCCGCCGCCGCGCCGCAGCGGTGGCGCCGTCTCGGCCAGGTCCTCGCTGGCGGCGTCCTCCCCGCCGAGTGCCTGGACGAGCTTCTGCACGACGTTCTGCGCGGCGACGTGGCCCTCGCCGATCGCCGCGTACAGCGAGGAGATGTCCGGGTAGCGCATCTCGTGCGCGAGGGTGACCAGGGAGTCGCCGGTGAGGATGCGCTGGATCGGCAGGTTCTGCTTGCGCATGGCCCGCACGATGGCGTCCTTGCCCTGCTCGATCGCCTCGTCGCGGCGCTCCTTGGAGAACCAGGCCCGGATCTTGTTGCGCGCCCGGGGCGACTTGACGAAGTTCAGCCAGTCCCGGGAGGGGCCGGCGCCGGGCGCCTTGGAGGTGAAGACCTCGACGGTGTCGCCGTTGTCCAGGGTGGACTCCAGCGGGACCAGGCGGCCGTTGACGCGGGCGCCGATCGTGCGGTGGCCGACCTCGGTGTGCACGGCGTAGGCGAAGTCGACGGGGGTGGCACCGGCGGGCAGGGCGATGACGTCGCCCTTGGGCGTGAAGACGAAGACCTCGTGCCGGGACAGGTCGAAGCGCAGGGACTCCAGGAACTCGCCCGGGTCCTCCGTCTCCTTCTGCCAGTCCAGCAGCTGCCGCAGCCAGGCCATGTCGTTGAGGGTGTCGCCGCCCTTGCCGGCCCGCTTGGGCACGTCGGTGCGGACCTTGGAGGCGCCGGCCACGGCCTCCTGCTTGTACTTCCAGTGCGCGGCGATGCCGTACTCGGCGCGGCGGTGCATGTCGAAGGTGCGGATCTGGAGTTCCACCGGTTTGCCGCCCGGCCCGATGACCGTCGTGTGCAACGACTGGTACATGTTGAACTTGGGCATCGCGATGTAGTCCTTGAACCGGCCCGGCACCGGGTTCCACCGCGCGTGCACCGTGCCCAGCGCCGCGTAGCAGTCGCGGACGGTGTCCACCAGGACGCGGATGCCGACCAGGTCGTAGATCTCCGCGAAGTCCCGGCCGCGGACGATCATCTTCTGGTAGACGCTGTAGTAGTGCTTCGGGCGGCCGGTGACGGTGGCCTTGATGCGGGCGCCGCGCAGGTCGGCCTGCACCTCGTCGATGACGGTGGCCAGGTACTCGTCCCGCTTGGGCGCGCGCTCCGCGACCAGCCGGACGATCTCGTCGTACATCTTGGGGTAGAGGATCGCGAAGGCGAGGTCCTCCAGCTCCCACTTGATGGTGTTCATGCCCAGGCGGTGCGCGAGCGGCGCGTAGATCTCCAGCGTCTCGCGGGCCTTCTGCTCCTGCTTCTCACGCCGCAGGAAGCGCATCGTGCGCATGTTGTGCAACCGGTCGGCGAGCTTGATGACCAGCACCCTGGGGTCCTTGGCCATCGCGACGACCATCTTGCGGACCGTCTCGGCCTGCGCGGCCTCGCCGAACTTGACCTTGTCCAGCTTGGTGACGCCGTCCACCAGCAGCGCCACCTGGTCGCCGAAGTCCCGGCGCAGGGTGTCGAGGCCGTACTCGGTGTCCTCGACGGTGTCGTGCAGCAGCCCGGCCATCAGGGTGGCCGGATCCATGCCCAGCTCGGCGAGGATCGTGGTCACCGCGAGCGGGTGGGTGATGTACGGGTCGCCGCTCTTGCGCTTCTGGCCCCGGTGCCAGCGCTCGGCGACCTGGTAGGCGCGTTCGATCTGGCGCAGGGTGGCGGTGTCCGCCTTGGGGTCGTTGCCGCGCACTATCCGCAGGAGCGGTTCCAGCACCGGGTTGTACGGGCTCGCCCGGTGCACTCCGAGGCGGGCCAGCCGCGCCCGGACCCGGTTCGACGAGCCGTACCGCCCGGAGACCCCGGACACCGCGCGGGCCTGGCCGGAGCGCTGCTCCTCCCGCCGCGCGGGCTCGGCGCTCGCCGGCGCGGGAGGCTGTTCCGGCCTGGTGGCCGGCTGCGGCTTGCCCCCGCCCTGGCCGGCGCCGCCGGCCGTGGCCTTCGCGGCGGGCCCGGTCGGCCCGCCGTCCGGCTCGCGCTGATCGGCGGTGAGCGGCTGGGTCTCCTTAGGCAAGAGCACTCCTCTAGCAGTCCGGCCAGGGAACGGTCGGACTGCCATGGTATCGAGCCACGGCCCACCCGGTCGCCGCCTCCCGGAGTGCGGACGTCGGGCGCACCACCGCCACGCACGAGGAGGGCGTCCGGGGAAGTCCCCGAACGCCCTCCAGGCCGTGTGCTCGGCGCGCTCAGACGGTGAGCACGGCGTCCAGCGGGGCGCCGTCGAGCGCGCCCGTCAGCCGCTCGCGTCCGGCGAGGAAGCCCAGCTCCAGCAGGACGCTCACCCCGGCCAGCCGGGCGCCGGCCCGGCGGACCAGTTCGACCGAGGCGGCCGCCGTGCCGCCGGTGGCCAGCACGTCGTCTATCACCAGGACGCGGTCACCGGCGGTCAGGCTGTCGGCGTGCACCTGGATCTCCGCGCTGCCGTACTCCAGGTCGTACGCCTGGCTGAGGATCGCCCCCGGCAGCTTGCCCGCCTTGCGCGCCGGGACGAAGCCGACGCCCGCCCGGACCGCGACGGGTGCGGCGAGGATGAAGCCGCGGGCCTCCAGGCCCAGCACCTTGGTCACGCCCAGTTCGGCGCAGCGCCGCGCGAACGCGTCGGTGAGCGCGGTGAAGGCGACCGGGTCGGCCAGCAGCGGCGTGATGTCCTTGAAGACGACCCCGGGCTTGGGGTAGTCGGGGACGTCCCGGATGCGGTCCAGCAGCAGACCGCCCAACTGCTCACCGGAAACCGCGGGAGCCGGCCCGGTCACCGTCGTCTCCTCGGTCACCGCCGCCTCCCGGCGGCGCGGCCCCGGCCCTGGGAACGGCCGGTCCGACCGCCCGCGCCCGCCGCGGCCGGCGCCTCGTCGGCGTCGTCGGTCAGACTGTCGTCCGGGTTGTCGTCGGAGAGGGCGGTGGCGCCGCCCGTCTCCTCGGAGTCGTCCTGGTCGACGTCCTGGCCCTTGGCGGCCTTGGCGCGCTTGGTGAGCACCCGGCGGTCGTGCGCCTTCGCGCCGGCGTCCGTCTTCTTGAGGTCGACCACCAGCGGGGTGGCGATCATGATCGACGAGTAGGTACCGGCCGCCAGACCGACGAACAGCGACAGCGCGATGTCCTTGAGCATGCCGCCGCCGAGCAGACCGGCGCCGATGAACAGCAGCGCGGCGACCGGCAGCAGCGCCACGATCGAGGTGTTCACCGACCGCACCACTGTGGCGTTCAGACCCCGGTTGGCCAGCTCCGCGAAGGTGAAGCGGGTGTCCTTGCCGAGTCTGCTGGTGTTCTCGTTGACCTTGTCGAACACCACCACCGTGTCGTACAGCGAGTAGCCGAGGATCGTCAGCACACCGACAACCGTGCCCGGCGTGACCTCGAAGCCGACGAGCGCGTAGACGCCGACGGTGATCAACAAGTCGTGCAGCAGCGCGAGCAGCGCCGCCAACGCCATGCGCCATTCGAAGGCGATCGACAGGTAGACCGTCACCAGCACCAGGAAGATGACCATGCCGGTGAGGGCTTTCTGGGTCATCTGCTCGCCCCAGCTGGGGCCGACCAGCTCGGCGTCGAGCTGCTCGGTCTCCAGACCGAGCTTGCCGGCCAGCGCCTCACGGGTCTTGTTGGAGGTCTCGCTGTCCAGGCCGGTGACGGTGATGCGCAGCGAGTCGTTGCCCAGCCGCTGCACCCGGGCGTCGCTGCCGGACGACTCCTGGGCCTCCGTGCGCGCCTCCTCGACGGAGATCGTGGTCGGCGGGGTGGTGAACACCGCGCCGCCCTGGAACTCCACGCCCATGTACAGGCCCTTGCCCAGCAGACCACCGAGCGAGATCACCAGCATCACCGCGGTGATCAGGTACCAGAGCTTGCGGCGCTTGACGAAGTTGATCGCCACCTCGCCCCGGTTGAGCTTGCCGCCCAGTTCGCCGAATCGCGACATCTCAGGCCTCCTTCGGTTCGGCGGTGACCGGGGTCCGGCGACGGCCCCGGATGGGCGGCTGGGCGCCCAGACGCTTGGCGTCCAGACCGGACCAGCGGTGGCCGTTCGCGAAGAACGGGCGCTGCACCATGAGGCTGGTGAGCGGCTTGGTGATCAGGAAGACCACCACGATGTCCAGCAGCGTCGTCAGGCCGAGGACAAAGGCGAAGCCCTGCACCGAGCCGACGGCGGCGAAGAACAGCACCACGGCCGCCAGGAAGGAGACGACGTCCGAGATGAGGATGGTGTGCCGCGCCCGGGGCCAGGCGCGCTCGATGGCCGTGCGCACACTGCGCCCGTCGCGCACCTCGTCCCTGATGCGTTCGAAGTAGACGATGAAGGAGTCCGCGGTGATACCGATCGCCACGATCGCACCGCAGATCGCGGGCAGGCTGAGCGCGAAGCCGATGGCCGGGCCCAGCAAACTCATGATCACGTAGGTGAAGCCGCCCATCGCCGCCAGGCTGAGGATCGCCACGAATCCCAGCGCCCGGTAGTAGAAGAGCAGGTAGGCCACGACCAGGGCGAGGCCGATGGCGCCGGCGATCAGACCGGCCTTCAGCTGCTCACCGCCCAGCGTCGGGGAGATCGTGAGGACGTTGGCCTCCTCGAAGCTGATCGGCAGGGCGCCGAACTTGAGGATGTTGGCCAGGTCCTGGGCCTCCTCCTGGGTGAAGCTGCCGGTGATCTCGGCGCTGCCGGCGATGCGCTGCGACACGCGCGGGGCGGAGACGACCTCGCCGTCCAGGGTGATGGCGAACTGGTTCTGCGGCGGGGCCAGGCTCTTGATCTCGTCGGTGACCCTGGCGAACTTCTTGCTTCCGGCGTTGCTGAACTCCATGCTGACGACCCAGATCGCGCGCTGCGGGTCGAACCCGGCGTTGGCGCCGTCCACGTCCGTACCCGGCACCTCGATGGGGCCGAGCACGTACTTGGCCACGCCCTCCCGGTCACAGGCGGCCACGGTCTCACCCGGGTCTGACTCGGCGACCATGCGGTTCGCCTTGGCACGGGCGGCGGGGGTGGTGCAGTCGAGCTGCTCGAAGCGCTTGATGACGTCGGCGGGGATGCCGCCTTCAGCCGGGGGCTGGTCGGACGGGGTCTCCTCGTCCTTCTCGCCCTGGTCCGCACCGTCGGTGGGGCTGGGGCTGGGCGAGGGAGTCTCGTTGGCCTTGGCGTTCACCGCGCCGGCGCGCGCGCCCTGGGTACTCGGCTCATTGGACGGCGACGCCTCGGCGTCGTTCTTGCCGTCGGACTTGTCCGCCTTGTCGTCGGCGGGCTTGTCGTCGGCGGGCTTGTCGTCCTTCTTGCCGTCCGTGTCCTGCTCGCCGGCCCCGGCGCCCGGCGGCGGGGTGGCGTCACCGGCGGTGAGCACCTTGCGGAAGCCGAGTTCGGCGGTGGTGCCGACCTGCTCGCGGGCCTGCTTCTCGTTGGTGCCGCGCGGGATGTTGACGACGATGTTGCGGTCACCCTGCGTGGTGACCTCCGCCTCCGAGACACCAAGCCCGTTGACGCGCCGGTCGATGATCGACGCGGCGGTCTTCATATTGGCCTCGTTGACGGCGTCGCCCTTGCCGGGCTGGTCCTTCGCCGTGAGCGTGATGCTCGTGCCGCCCGCGAGGTCGATGCCCAGGCGTGGCGTGGTCGCGCCGGACAGGAACATCCCGCCGGTCAGTACCGCGATCAACGTCAGCGCCAGCAGCAGCGGACGCAGCGGCCTCCCCTGCGCCCCCGTGGAACTACGGCGCCTTCTCGGTGTTGCCACCTTCTCGTATCTCCCTGTCCAGCCGCCCGCGCTCGGTGGTTACCGGCCGGTGCGAAGTGGTGTTCGGAACGGGGTGCCGCCGGCGGCCGGTCAGCCGCCGGCGGTGCGCCCGCTTACTTCGAACCGCTCTCGCCGTCCTTCTTGGTCTCGTCGGCGTCCTCGCCCCCGGTGGTCTTGGGCGTCTCGGCGGCGTCGGCGTCGGCGTCCTTGACCAGGTTGGGCTTGTCGTCCCCGGCGGTCGCGGTGTCCTCGGTCGCGGTCAGCGACGAGGCGTCGTCCGGCACGACCGGGGTGTCCTCGTCCAGCCGCGTCTCCGGGTTGACGATGGCCTCGTACTCGTCGTCCTCCAGGATCGCGCCGATGGCGTTCTTCGCGAAGAGCGAACTGACGCCGGGGGCGACCTCGAGCAGGACGGTGTCGTCGCCGACCTCCTTGACCTTGCCGTACAGGCCGCCAATCGTCCTGACACCGGTGCCCGGCTGTACCTGATCACGCATCTTCATGGCCTGCTCCTGCTTCTTCTTGGCAGACCTGGTCATCAGGAACATGGCTCCGATGAGCACGATGAAGGGGAGGAGAAATGCGATATCCACGGCGGAAGAGTGTCCTTCGTACGACCGCGGGGAGGCGGCCTGGGGGTCGGGGATGTTCTGCCGTCTGATAAGGGACGGCATCGGCGGAGTCTAAGCGAGCCCACGCCTGTGGAACAACGTCCGACGGCCGACCGGGGTTCCTGGTGGCGTCGGACCCCGGCGCGCGCCGGCCGGTCGGTCCGGCGGCGGTCAGCCGCCGAACAGGCCCTGCTGACCGGGCGGGGTGCCAGGGG
>NZ_VJYK02000769.1 GCF_007097205.2 Streptomyces alkaliterrae | reverse complement strand
GCTGTCCCCCGCGTCCGGTTCCTTCCCTCTTGGTCGCCCTCGGTACCCTCCGGGCGCAGATGGGTGATCATGGGCAGCAGTCTGGCTCTGCCCCTGGCGCATCGGCTCTTGACTGTTCCGACGGGGACGTCGAGCACGCGGGCCGCCTCGGCGACGGGGTAGCCCTGCATGTCGACGAGTACCAGCGCCGCCCGCTGCTCGACGGGGAGCTGGGCCAGTGCGGCCAGCAGCTCTCGGTGCAGGTCACGACGTTCGGCGGGTACGGCCGCCGACTCGTGCGGCTCCAGCAGCGCTTCGAGGCGGGTGGAGTCGTCGGTGAGCGTGGT
>NZ_VJYK02000768.1 GCF_007097205.2 Streptomyces alkaliterrae | reverse complement strand
GGCCGAGCAGGTGGAATCGGCGCTCGAGGCCGCGCGATCGGCGGTGCATGCGGTTCCGGATCAGGTGTCGGGCACGGTACGCATCACCACTACGGACACCATCCTCGTCGGCCTGGTCGCGCCCGCGTTGAAGGCGCTGCAGGCTCAGCATCCGCATCTGCGCTACGACCTCCGGGTGAGCAACGAGTTGGCCAGCCTGACCCGGCGCGATGCCGACATTGCCGTGCGGGCCACGCACCGTCCGCCCCAGCATTTGGTGGGCAAACGCATCGGCTCGATTCGCGTGGGGCTATACGCCGGGCGCGCAAGCGGCATCACCTACGCCGATGTCGAAGCGGGCCGCACGCCGTGGGTGGCGGTCGACGACGCGATTCCCGAT
>NZ_VJYK02000767.1 GCF_007097205.2 Streptomyces alkaliterrae | reverse complement strand
GATCTCGGGGAGATGGACGCGCTGGTCGCGGCGGGAGCGCAGCCACATCTCGATGCGGGAGTCCTCCGCGTTCCACAGGGCGTGGTGGTCGAACGCGGCGGGGTCGAAGTCGCCGCCGAGTTCGCGGGTCGGTCCACCAGTGGTGGACGGTGAAGCCGGCGTCGGCGAGTTCGGCGGTGAGCGCTTCGCGGCGGAACTTGACCGAGATCTCCGTGCGCATCTCCTCCCCCGCCTCGAAGTCGACGGTCAGGTCGATCTCGGGGAGATGGACGCGCTGGTCGCGGCGGGAGCGCAGCCACATCTCGATGCGGGAGTCCTCCGCGTTCCACAGGGCGTGGTGGTCGAACGCGGCGGGGTCGAAGTCGCCGCCGAGTTCGCGG
>NZ_VJYK02000766.1 GCF_007097205.2 Streptomyces alkaliterrae | reverse complement strand
GGAGGACGTGGTCCTGGTCGTCGGAGGCGATGAGCCGGGGCACGCGGACGGGCGGGGGCGTGTGGGCGAACGAGCGGTAGAGGTTGATCTCGGCCTGGAATCTGGCGGACCAGTAGGGCGTGTGGTCGAGCAGGATCTTGGCGACGGCGGGGCCGGCTTCGCAGTCGCCCGCCAGTAGGAGGGACTTGTCCGTCAGGGAGAGGACCTTGGTGGGGCGGAAGTCCGGGCGCAGGCGTGTGGCCGGTTTGGCGAGGTGTTCGGGTGGAGCGGTGATGTCGGTTCCTCCTCCGCTCAGGTCGAGCGGTCAGGGTAGGCGGACGCCCGCTTGCGGTTCACTCTTTGTGGTTGGTTTGGGGTGTGTTGGGGGAGCTGGTGGGGGT
>NZ_VJYK02000765.1 GCF_007097205.2 Streptomyces alkaliterrae | reverse complement strand
ATCCGCGCCCGTTCGAGCGCCTGCCTGAATGTTGTGAAGACAGCCGGCAGCGATTGAACAGGCCAAGGCAGACACAGCGGATCGATCAGGCTGCTCTGCCAGACCGTCTGCACCTGCAGCCCCGCGCTTCGCAGTTCGGCCACTTCGGCTTGCTCGTACGGCGCGGCGATGTCTTCGCAGACGACCGTCGAGGCGCCCACGGCGCGGGCCAATGCGGGCAAGACCTTCCCCGGCGGGCCACAGCATTCCACCAGCCGGGTGCCGAGATCGGCCAACTGGCGGGCCAAATCCCGAAGCGCCGCCGCAAGCACGGCCCGGCGGTGCACACCTACGCGCGCAAAGCCCCAAGGCGTCTGTGCTTCATAGTCGGCATGGCAGTACAC
>NZ_VJYK02000077.1 GCF_007097205.2 Streptomyces alkaliterrae | reverse complement strand
GACCCGCGCCAACCGGCCCCCGACCCCCGCCGCGACGACGATCAACGCCGAAACGACGACCCGCGTCGTGAGGACGAGCCGCGCCGGGACGATGAGCCGCGTCGTGAGGATGACCCGCGCCGGGAGGACGACCCGCGTCGTGAGGATGACCCGCGTCGCGAGGACGAGCCGCGTCGGGAGGATGACCCGCGTCGCGAGGACGAGCCGCGTCGCGAGGACGAGTCGCGCCGCGAAGACGACTCGCGTCGTGAGGATGACTCGCGTCGGGACGATGAGCCGCGCCGGGAGGACGACTCGCGTCGGGACGACGACTCGCGCCGCGACGACGACTCGCGTCGGGACGATGAGGCCCGCAAGGAGGAGCCGGAGGCCGACCAGCCGGCGGAGGGCGACAAGAAGCCGACGCCCACGCCGCCGGAGCCCGGCGCGGGCCGGGACTTCAGCGATGTGCGCGCCGACATGGAAGGCGGCCCGCGAGGCCTCGAACGCCCGCACCCGTACGACCAGCAGCGGCTCGAAAGCCTGATCCCGCGCAATCCCGACGGGACTCCGCAACGTCATCCGGACCCGACCCAACCCTGGACGCAGGTCCAGAACGACGGCGGCCACACTGTGCCGGGTCGCGGCAACAACTGTGCGGACTGCAGCCGTTCGTTCCTGGAGTCCTGGTACGGCAACCCACAGGTCTCGGCACCGCGCACACTCGACGCGCTCCCGGACGGCAACTACGACGTCACCAGCCCGGAGCGACGTTCCAACGAGAACATCCAGGAGTGGGCGGGCACCGACTACCGCTACGACGGCGACCGGGACACGGGCTACGCCAACATCGAACGCGAACTACTCGACGCCGGCCACGGCTCCGCCTCCGTCATCGTCGTGAGCTGGCCGAACGGCGGCGGTCACGCCTTCAACGCGGTGAACCACAACGGCCGCGTCGTCTGGGTCGACAGCCAGACCGGCCAGGTGAGTACCAACCCGATCCACCCTCAGGCAGTCGGAGTCTGGCACCTCACCCTCGACGCCGACCGCAACCCGGTAGACCCCAACACCAACTCCCAGAACAACCAACAGAACAACACCCAAAACCCCTCCGGCCCCAACCCGGACACCAGCGACAACACCCCCCAACCACCCCGCCAGGACGACCCACCGACGAACCGCGAGCCAAGTAGCGACGCCTCGCTTGCTAGTCAAGACCAACAAAGCAGGCCGGAGGGCGCGGATCGAGAGAGCGCGACTGGCAGGGAAAACTCGTCGGTCACTCCTGACAGGCAAGATTCGAATACCCCGGATCGTGACACCGGACGGAAGAGAGGTGACCAGCCCGCCGACTCTGCTGCACAGGAAGGTCGTAGCAGCGAGCCGAAGGGAACTGACCGGCTGTCCGACAGCAGAGACGCCGACAGTCGGACACCGGAATCAGGGAGGGATGATGATCGCCCGGACCTCGCAACACCAGCTGCTGACAATGATCAGAGCCATTCCGATCAGTCTCCCCGTAATGACCACGTGGATTATCAACAAGGTGGCGATAACCCACGTGATCGAGAATCGAGTGACGAGCATTCGTCCGACCGCCGCTCGGACTCTGAGAGTATCGCCCGGCAGGATGAAAGCCAGCGTAGCGAATCCGACCCACTTCCTCCTGAGGCTGGCAATCAACCGCACGACACTCAGCCGCATGATGGAGAGAGGCCTGGGGATGAAAGGCTGGGACTGCCGCCGGACGCAGGCCAGGATCGGCTGCGCGAACTAGAGAATGCACCGGTTCGTCCGATCGATGATCATCAGAACGTCGATGACAGGCTGCGAGAATGGGCGAGCGATGGGAGTCTTGCCAACGTTCTCCATGCTGCAGCCGGTCAGCATGGAGAAGGTTCCGATCAGCCTCGAAGGTTGACGGCGAGTCAGCTAGAGAATGCCCTTCCGGGTTTTTCGCAACTGGACCGCGGTGAACGTATGGTGGCGGTATCTGCGATTGCGAGAATCAGTCACACCTTCCATCAGGAATATGGTGTCTCCTCTAATCCTGTGAAAATGGAGGGTAAGTCGTACGGAGGGGAGCTGCACCAGAAGAGAGGCGAGAAGGAATACGACTCCCTGACGCGTGACATCGATCCCGTCTCTGATGCGCTCAAGGATCACATGCCGGATCTGACGCAGCGCAACTATGCGGTGATCGAGGTCGAAGGGCCTAATGGTCGGGAGTATGTGGTGGACTCTTCGTACCCGACGCCCGAGGCGGGCGTTCGAGGGAAGCACTCGGAGAAGGCGCTACTTGATTGGATAGAAAAAGTGAACAAGGAAGGGGAGGGGCAGTACGATCTTACCGCTCTCTACACCGAGCGAGAGCCGTGTGGCAACAAGAAGGGCGGAGCGGGGAAGTCCAATTGCTCTGATCTCCTTGCCAAGAAGATACGACAGCTTGGCGTGGAAGTGCCCGTCTACTTCAGCACTACCTATCGCCGAGACGCTGAAGCGGTCCAGGAGCGGGATGCCTTGCGGCGACAGCTTCAACGCGAAGCTCGGCAAGAAACGGGAGTTAAGCGGCTAGAGCCAGAACAGAAGAGGGAGATTAATAGGCAGGTTTACGAACAGGTCCCGCTAACGCAGGCGGAGTTGGAGATGGAGCGGCAGATGCAAGCGCGAGTTGATTTGGTGAGGGAGGTCTGGTCAATTGTTGCTCCCAGCCTGTGACCTTGTGTAGTGTCCGTCGAGCTTCGGACATGTAATCAGAAGTGAGCGCTGGGTAGATGCATGTCCCGGCGGAGCGGTCGTTTCCGCGGAGTGAAGTCCCCTGACAAAGTTGAATCGAGAGGATCTGGACTCATGTCGGAGACGCGCGGCTACAGGGCTGTGACGGCTGAGGAGGCTGTGTCCGCTGTTGCGGAGCACTGGGCGGGGCCCGATTCCAGAGCTGTGGTCGAGCTGACCGGGGTAGCAGGGTCGGGGAAGAGCACGGTGCTTGAGCGTGTTCGGGACGCGTTTCCGTCCGCGCTGTGGGTGGACGCGACCGACCGCACGGCAGAGGACGTGCTGCGGAAGGTGCTTGCGGGGGCAGGCGCGGGCGAGGACGCGGCGGGGCCAGGGGACTGGCGGCGTTTCCTGCGGACCAGTAGGGCGCTGCGTGGTGTGCCGGTAGTGATCGCGAACGCACATCGCGCGGGGCGGACTCGGCAGTCCGTGCAGGCCGATCGCGTCGTGGACCGGTTGGTGCTTGAACTTGCCGTCTCGGCTGGCGCGTTGGTGCTTGTTGAGGCGCCTCGGGTGGAGCGCCGGCAGTTGCGTGAACGGTTGGCGCTTGCGTTGCGTTCGGAGGGAAGCGCCTCCGAGGCCGCACTGCCGCACGTCGATATGGCGGTGTTGGGTGCGCTTGCGTTGTGTGAGCCGAGGGACGTGCCGTTTGAGGTGTGGGCCGAGGCGCTAGCCGCGCTGGGCGGCGAGCCTGTGGAGCCGGTGGAACTGCGACGCCGTGCGGAGCGGCTGGATGCGCTTCGTGTCGCGGGTGACGCCGTGAGTTTTGTGGAGGAAGCGTTCGCGGAGCGCCTTCGTGCGGAGACGGAGGCTCGCCTGGGCGCCGGTGCCGTACGGCGTGTGCACCGGCATCTCGCGGGCTGGTTGCCGACGGCCGCGAGGCGAGCGTCGAACGATGGCGACTGGCTCGCGGAGGGTGGGCCGGTCGGGCGCTTCGCGGTGTACGGCCTCGCGATGCACGCCGTTCAGGCGGAGATGTTCGAGTCCCTGTGCCAGGACTCCGCAGCGCTGGCCCAGCTCGACAGGACCGCGCTGCTGGACGCGGCGGCCTGTCGCGGCGGCAGCACCGCCGTGGACTCCGTCGTAGGCGACGCCGTGAACCTCTGGCGGAGCGGACTGGAGTCGTGCGACCGGGCCGAGTGGGCGTCGTGGCTGCATCTGATGAGCACGGTCAGGGGAGACCAGACGTCGGCGGAAGCGGTTGCCGGTTGCGGTCTGAGGCTCCCGTGGCGGCTCCGCTGGTCGCGCTGGCGGCCGCCGGGGAGTTGGGACGTCTCCACTCTGTGGCCGGGGCCGCTGGCGGCCGTCACCGCGACGGTGTCGCCTTCCGGCGGTGAGCGGATCGCCGCACGGGAGGCGTGGGACGACCGCTACTGGCTGTGGGACGCGGCCACCGGTGAGCTGTTGGCCGGTCCCTGGCGCCACGGCGCACCCGAACCGGGCCAGCATGAGCCGTGGTGGCCGGCCGACCTGGCGCTTCGCCGCGCGCCCGCGTGGGTGGAGCTGACCGGGGCGGAGGCGAGTGAACCGCTGTTCAACGGCCGTGCCCGGGTGGCCGGCCTTGAGGTGCTGTGTGGTCCCGGCGGGGTCGTGGCCGTCGAGCCGGCCGACGAGCGGGCGTTCGGCGGAGTGGACGTGGGCAGCGGGCAGGCACTTCTCGTAGGGTTCGGCTACACGAACGGTGGTCTGCCTGATTCCTGGGAGGAGCCCCGGGAAGATGCCTTGGTCGCTCTCTTCGGGCGTTCCGCGCTGCACCGGCTGCCGGCCGACCGACTTCCGGACGAGCTGCGGGAGGAGGACGCGGGTGAGGTCCTCAGCACCATCGGTCTGCCCTCCTTCACCAGTACGGAGATGCAACTGGTGAACGTGGCGGAGGAAGGGCTCTTGGAACTCACCGAGGAGGAGGTCTGGGCGCACGTCGACGAACGTCCTGACGAAGCCGGCGCCGGACCCTACTACCGCCTCGGCGTCTGGAGCGGCGACACGATCGTACTGGACGGCGACACGGGTGGTGTCTATGTGGCGGCCCAGGAAGGTGAGTTCGGCTGGGACGAACCTCTGGTTGCCAGCAGTCTGCGCACCTTCCTGGCAGCCGTCCAGGCATACATGACCGGCCGCTGTCTGCTGCCGATGGCATCGAGTGCGGAGGAGCGCCGCGAGATTCGGGACTCCGTGCTGAGCGACCTGGAGTGGATCGATGAAGAGGGCTCCCGCTCGGAGGCCTGGGCCACAGCTCTGGAGGATTGAGAAGCAAGATGGGCAGTGTCGCTTGTGCTGAGGCGTTGGGTGTGTGGATGCGGGAGTGGGCGGCGCGTCCGGAGACGGCTGGTTCGGTGCTGTGGTTGGACGGCGTGGACGAGTTGTCGGCTCGGGCAGTCGAAGGTGAGTTCGAGGTGCCTGGGTTGGTGGTGATCGACTGTGCCGGGCTGTTGGCGGAAGAGGTCGCCGAGCGGGTGGCGGAGGGTACTGGGGCTGCCGCCCCTGAGCGGTTCGACGACGGCTTCCATGAGGTGCTGCGGCGGCGGATGCGCGGTGAGTGGCTGGTGGTGTTGCTGAACGTCGGACTGGCGGGGAGGGTCCGTTGTTCGGTGGCGCCTCGGCGGATCGCGTGGCAGGTCGCGGCGTCGCTCGCGAGATTTCGCGGCCCTGGGATGACGTGCCGTGTCGTCGCCCACGTGGCGGACGCGGGAGCCGCGGCGGCGGAGTGGGGAGGTGACGTCCGCACTGTTGAGGGCGCGGTGGCGCCGGGTGAGGTGGCGTCGCAGGGGCCCGGGTCATGGTTGAGTTGCCTCGCGTTGGCGGAGTCGTCGATGGTGCCGGTCGAGGTGTGGGCGGCGCTCTGCGGAGGGGACGTGGGCGGCGAAGAGCTGTCCCGCTTCGCGGAGGGCGCGCCGCTGCTGGAGGTTGTGGAGCGACCCGGGCTGGGTCTGGTGGTCGGGTTTGTGAGTGAGGCGGTGGCACGGCGGATGCGGGCCGCCGTCCCGGAGGGCGAGGCGGCGGCGTTTCACCGGGCGGTGCTCGAGTTGTTCGCACGTGACGCCTCGGCGTCCGAAGCGTTCGCGTGGTACGGGCGGCGGGCGTTGGCCGGGCATGCGGCAGTTGTGGGCGAACTTGATGCCTTCCTGTCCGATACGGCGGTGCTGGTACGGGTGGATCACGACGTGTTGTGGGACGCGTTCGAGCGGGCGTTCTCCGGTGTTCTGGTGCCGCGTGGCGGTCGGGCGGAAGTGCTGTACTACCTGGCCGAGCGGTCGGTGTGGCCGGGATCGCGGGGTGAGTGGCTGTCGTTGCTGCACCATGCGCTGCTGGTCCGGGGCGATCGTGCGGCGGCGGAGGAGATCGAGCGGCACGGTGGTGAGGTCATGCCGTGGCGGACAACGTGGGCGCATGTGGTGGCGCCCGGTGACTTCTCGACGTGGTCGCTGGTGGAGCGTCCGTCTGCTCCGCAGGTTCTTGAGCCGGCGGTCGCCCACGGCAGGCCGTCGGTGCGGGCGATCGATCGCGGTGAGGAGCCTCGGGCGTGGGATCTGGTGACGGGGGAGCCACTTCGCCGAGTTCCGGACGCACCGGAGTCGCCGGTGGTGGTGAAGGCATACCGTGGCCGCGACGGTTGGTCGCTGTACGGCTCGCGGCGGCCGGCCGCTGGTATTCCTCGCATGCCCCGGTATGTGGCGGTGGCGGCGCGGTTGCGCGAGCGTGTGGTGATGGCGGCGGAGGACGGGATCTTCGGCCTTGTTCTCGACGAGGCTCGTGCGGCGCAGACACCGACCGGTGTCATGAAGCGGCCATTGCTCAGTCTGGTCAGGTTGGCACCGCTGCCGTTGCCGTCGGAGGCGTCGCAACCGTCGTACGACTGGTTGGTGGCCGTGTGGGGTGAGGACGCCGTGCGGCGGTTCGCCCCGGAGGATTTGCCCGCCGAGCTGACCGACCCGGAGGCCCGGCGGTTCTTGCTGGACGTCGGCCTGCCGTGCGTGGAGGGGTTCCTCGAACTGGACACTTCGAGCCTGGCTTCAGGTGGTCTGGAAGTCGTCCTTCCGACCACGGAAGGTCCCTACGCGCTCGACCCGGACCGGGGCCCGTACTGTGCTCTCGGGCGTTGGCAGGAGGCGGAGTTGCTGCTGGAGTGCCGGACTGGCCGGGTGGTCCAGGACGGCTGGTCCGGGCTGACGGACTCGCTTGCGGCCTGCTCGTTGGCCGAGTTTGTCGCCATGGCCCGGCTGTACTTCTGGTGGTACCGGTCGCGTTGGCCCGAGGACGACCTGGCCGAGGACGTCCGCCGCTGGTGGGAGGAGATCTCGCCAGAGGCGGCGGCGACCGACGGCTGGCAGCGGGTCTTCGAGGACTACAACTTCGCCGACCGGATGTGACCGATCAGCGTTGGTAGGGGAGTGGGACTCGGTGTCTTCCGAGGAGGCCATCGCTGACGGCGAGGCCGGCGTTGCCAGAGCCTGTGAGCCGGCTGTGCGGCAGGTGCTTGACTGGTGGCGGGATGAGCGCGGGGGCGGGCGGCTGGATGTGGTCGGCGGGCGGCTCGCTGCTGATGTGCTGCTACAGGTGCATGAGCGGGTGCCGGAGAGTGTTCTTGTCGACGCGATGGGGTTGGGCGCGGAGGAGGTGCTGTCTCGAGTACTCGCCGCCGTCGGGGTGCCGGCGAGCGAACGGGACGGTGGGCGCTGGCGGTCGGCTCTCAAGGAGATCTCGCCTGTCCGGCTTGTGCTGATCGCCAACGCCGAGCGAGCAGGTTGCGCCCGTTCGTCGGTGCAGCCCCTCCACATCCGGGCTCGAGCGGCCATGGGGCCCCTCGCGCCGGGCGGTGGCCCGTGGGGACGAGGAGGTGGCCTCGGGCATCGTGTCGTCGGGTGTGCGGCGGCCGTGGGAGGCGCGTTGGGCACACTGGTGGCCGCCGGGTGGCTACGACGTGCGCTACCTGAGGCGCCCGCGCGCGGGCGAACTGTACCCGGTCCGGTGGGATGGGCGGCCCGCCGTAGCCGTTGAGGACATGGACCACCGGGAGTTCACCGTCTTCGACGTGGCGAGCGGCGCGTGCCTGGCGGGTCCGTTTCCGGAGGGTGATCTTCCGCTGTCAGTTCGGGAGTCGCTGGCCTCGGAGGAGGACGTCGAGACCGACGAGCGACCTCTGACCAGTGCCGACGTTCGGAAGGGCCGCCGCTCCGAGTTCGGAACGACTGAGAGTCTCTTTGAACTGGCGTGTCCATTCGAGGACATGGTTGTAATGGGTGGCGAGCGAGGCGTGCTGGGCCTCTGGACCGCTGACGCGGATTCGAGGCCTGAAGCCGGCCCGTTGCCGCTGTTGGGGGCCGTTCAGGCGGCTGGATACTGTCGTCCTGCCGACGCGTCTGAGCCGAGCCCGTCGGATCTCCGTCTGCTGGATGATGCTCTGGAGTTCGTGTCGGTCCCGGAGGACGAGATCCCCTCGGAGACCGTCGACTCCAGAGCTCGGGAACTGCTCGCCGCTCCGGGAATCGCGTCCTTCCGTGAGCTTGGTCTGGCGGCGTGTCCTGGAGAGCGCGGGTTCCTGGCCGAGGTGGAGTGGGATGATGAGCTCGAAGAGCCGGATGCCTCGGGGCCCTTCTTCTGGCTGGGCAGGTTCCTTGGCGGGGCCCTGGTGATCTGCGGTGAGACGGGCAGTGTGCTGCGGATGCCGTCCGGCCCCGACGAGGACCACCTGGAGGGATCTCCTCGCCTCCGACCTGGCCGCTTTCCATACCATGGCCGCGCTGTGGCTCGCAGGCCGACGACTGCTGGAGACGCTGGACAACGCCGACGAGGCGCACCTACTCCGCCATCATGTCCAGGACGCCATGTGGGAGATCGACTGGCGAGGATCGACGGCGGGTGCGTGGACGTACCCGCTGGAGAACGACTGAACCTGCCGGCCCAGCTGTCGATCGCCCCTCTGGCCAGGCGGCTGCCTCGGCGACGCGAAAGGGTGAAGCGACAGGTGACCGGCGCGGTCGCGCAACTCGTCGAGTGGTGGCGTTCTGGTGAGAACGCGCGTGCGCATGTTGTGGCCGCAGACGGTGGCGCCGGCGTGCTTCGACGGGTTCATGAGGTGGTGCCCGGCAGTGTCTTGGTCGATGCGGCCGGGCTTTCCGCAGAGGAGTTGCTCGCGGAGATCCTGGATCGATTCGCTGTGTCGGCGCGTGGTCGACGTCCGGCCTACTGGCTGGCCGAGATCAAGCGGATGGCGGCCGGCTCCCTGCTGCTGATCGCGAACGTCGACCGGGCCGGTCGCAGCCGTTCGAGCGGCCAGCCCGGAATCATCCGGGACCGCTTGGTGGGCAGACTCGCGCTTCGGATGCGGGTGGTGACGGGCGGTGCGGAGCCGGTTGACGAGGCTGCTTCCGGCGTCGCGCTTGTGCGGGTACCGCTGGGGGCGTCGAACTGGTTCGATCGTCCGGGGGAGGCCCCGGCCGAGTTGGTCGGGCTTGCGTTGGCCGAGCCTCGGCGAGTGCCGTTGGCGGTGTGGAGCGAGTTGGTGACGGCTTACAGTGGAGAGTCGGCGTCGCCTGTGGACCTGGTGAAGTGGGCCGAACAGTTCCCCGGTGTGGTCGGCTTGTCCGGCGGCTGTGCCGAGTTGACGGACGAGTGGCTCGCGCGCTGCCTACGGGACGCGGTACCTGGTGACGTCGCGACGGGGGTTCACCGCCACTTGGTGGAATGGCTGCGCAACCACGTGGAGCCGCATCCGGAAGGCTGGGCGGCCGACGGCCCCGTGGGGCGCTACGCCGCCGACGGCCTGCTGGCGCACGCCGCGCACCCGGACCTTGTCGACGAAGTGATCGGTGACGGCTCTGTGGTGGCGAACCTTTCGCGTGAGGCGCTGCTGGACCTGGCGGGTTCGGCGTCGGAGGCGACGGCAGGCGACACGGCCGCCGCAGACGCCGTGTATCTCTCGTACTACTGGGTCGACCCCGAATCCCAGCGGGAGTTGGCCGCGTGGCTGCACCTGATGGCAACAGCGCGTGGCGACTTCGAGTTGGCCGGCGGAATCGCCGAGCGTTCCGGTGTGCGCCTTCCGTGGCGAACCCGGTGGACCGCATGGCGACCACCCGGGGGCTACCATCCGCGTTTCCTCCGCCCCGGCCCGGTGGGTGAGCTGTGTGCCGTGCGCTGGGACGGTGTCCCAGCGGTGGCGGTCTTCCTGACGGCCACCGACGAGGTGGAGATCCGTGACATGGCGAGCGGTCGACGGCTCGCCGGGCCGTGGCCTGAGGACGAGTTCCCGGAGGAGGCGCGGGGAAGGCTGACGCGGGAGGACTCCGCAGACTCCGCAGGGGATGGTCAAGGCCCGTACAGTGGCAGGCAGTTGCTTGACCCCGGTCGGCTGTCCGACGACCGGCCGTCGCCGAGACTGCTGGAACTCCCCCTCAGCTTTGATCGAAACGTCGTGCTGGCCGGTGGCGGTGGAGTGGTTGGAGTGGAACTGCTTGATCCCGGCCTCACCGGCGTTGAGCCGTCGAAGCGGAGGCCCCTGCTGGGTGCCGCGGCGGCGGCAGGACCGTGTGTGCCCCACGGCGCTCCGGAAGTGACCGCCGCTGATCTGGAACGTGTGGTGCGGGCGGCCTGTGTTGTCCGTCCAGCGGCAGACGCTCTCCCGGAGGGCATCGAGCACTCCGGCACCCGGAAGTTCCTGTCCGAGGTGGGAGTCCCCGAGTTCGCCGCTATCGGTGTGGCGCTGCGCCCGCGTGAGGAGAACTTCCTGGCGGAAGTGCCGTGGGACGCCGATCTTGAGGAGCCGGAGTCCGCGGGCCCGTTCTTCCGTCTCGGCGGTTTCGTCGGAGGTGTACTGGTCGTGGACGGCGTCACCGGCGCTGTCCTACGTCGGCCGTCGAGCCCTGACGAAGACGGGCTGGAGGGTAATCTTCTCGCCTCCGACCTGGCGAGCTTCTACACGATGGCGGTGTGGTGGATCACGGGGCTGTCCCTCCTCAGGGACATCGACGAGCATGACGAGGCGCACATGCTGCGCCAGCACATCGACGACGCACTCTGGGAGATCGACCGCGACGGTTCCGCAGCCGGCGCGTGGCTCTACCCGCTCCGAAACGACTGAGAACCGATGCCGATGCCTCGATCTGAAGCTCTCTCCCTCAGCGAGACGGTGGACCGGCTGACCGAGTGGGTGGCGTCGGTCCCGCCCGACCGGCGGATGATCCATCCGGGCAGTGCGCCGAAGGCCTTCCTTGTGGTGCCGTCGGGCGACGGCGGCCTGGCGGTGCTGCGAGAGGTGCACCGACGGGTTTCCCGGAGCGTTCTGGTGGACCTGACCGGCCGAACCGCCGAGGACGCCGTCCGTCAGCTGCGGTCGGTCACCTCGGAACGTGACGGCGATGTGTGGACGGTTCTGCTGGCGAACACTCATCGAGCCGGTTCCGCCCGTAGCTCTGTGGAGGAGACGCGGGTCGTCCGGGACCTTCTGCTGCACCTCAACAGTGAGCGGGTGCCGGCGCTTGTGCATGTGCGAGGGCGCGCGCAGCTGTCTCGGAACGCACAGGACGTCTACTGGCTGGATGCGGCCGACCGCCGTGCCCCCGCGGAGTTTCCGCTCACTCCCGAGATCTGTTCCCTCGCCTTGGCCGAGGAGCGTGCCGTCCCCTGGGGCGTGTGGCGGGAGCTCGTGCGCGCGTACACCGGCGCTGAGGCGACCGAACAGCGGCTTACGGAGATTGTCGCTGAGTGGCCGGGAAGGCTGACCGAAGGTCCGAACGGAGTGTCCTTCGCCGACGAGCTGGATGCCGAGCGAGCGCGCGATCACGCCGACTCCGCTACCGCGCGATCCGTCAACCGGTCGCTTTTCGCATGGCTCTGGGGCCGTCGAGGTGAGTGGCGGCACCCTGCGGGGTGGGCCGCCTCCGGTCCGGTCGGGAGGTACGCGGCACGAGCCCTCGCCATGCATGCCGCTCTGGCGGGTGACAGCCCGTTGGAAGAGGCGGGCGCAGGCTGCTTCGAACTGCTCATCGCCGACGGTGCGACTGTCGCTCACATCCCACAGCTCACCCTGCTCGATGCCGCAGCGGTCGCGGGGTACAAGGGCGGCGATTCGGCTGTTGGTTACGCCGCGCACCTGCTCGACCGGGACCTACTGATCGAGACGCAGGCGCACTGGGCTTCATGGCTCCACCTGATGTCCGTGGCTCGTGGTGACGAGGCATACGCCGGAGCGGTGTTGAACAGCGGAATTGATCTGCCGTGGCAGTGCGCGTGGGCGCGCTGGAGGCCGCCGGGCGCGCTGCATCCGGACTTCCTGGATGTCCCGCCGGCCTTCGAGCTGACGGAGGTGTTCTGGAACGGCACGCATGCCGTGGCTTCGTTGTGGGAAGACGGCACGCTCGACTCGGTGTGGACCGTTTCGGGTGGCGAGTGCCTATGGCGGAGGTCGGACTCCACACTCGAAGAAGCCCTTGACTCTCTTGCTCTGCGGGACGAGGACACGGGGGCTGCTGGCCGGCCCGTGCATGAACTGCGAGACGTATACGAGGCTGTCGCCTCCGGCCCCCACTTCTACCCTTCCCTGGTCGCGACTCCCTCGATTGTGGCGGATCGGACCGTGGTGCTGGGCTCCGGCCCTGAAGGCTTGTTTGCCATCACAACATCGCCTCTCGACGACCTGGACGTGCTGTCTCGTTCGGCTTCGGAGCCGGTGGGAGGCTACTTCGAGCCGACCGAGATCACACCGGCTGGTTCCCAGCCTCCGACCCTCACGGACGTGCCCGCGATGCTGGGCGTCTCTGCTTGTGTCCCCATCCCCACCACTCGAGTCCCAGCTGATCTCCGGCACGAACCGACTCGGGAACTGCTGACGGGCTTCGGCGTGCCCCGGATCGATGTTGCGGGGCTCGTACTCGACCCGGACGACAAGCGATTCCTTCAGCCCTACCAGCAGCGGCGCGAGCCGCAGCCATCAGGAGACGCTGTCTTCTGCTGGCTCGGCGAGTTCGCTGAAAGGTCCGTGCTGGTCCACGGAGCCACTGGGGCGGTCTACCTGGTCCCGCTCACGGGTGGTGACGGTGAACTCCTCGCGCAGAGCGTGGAGTCCTTCCTTGTGATGGCCGGCATGGTGCTGACCGCAGCCCTCACAGCCGCCGGACTGGAGTACATGGGGGCGTACGCGGACCCTCTCCTCGCCAACCTGGAGGCCGCGTTGCGCCGTATCGACCCGGCCGGCGGGCAGGCGCCGGCCTGGACGGACTTGCTCGACCTGCTAAATGAGGCACGCTGAGCCGACCGGCGCTTGGGGCGGACAGTATGTTGCGAACTCTGGCGCCGAGCGGCTGGTGAGGGGCGAAGGAGTGTGCCGAGAATGTACGTGGACTGTTGTGGTCTCACCGCCGAAGCTGTCGTGGAGCGAGTCGGCCAGATCGTTGAGCCGACTCAGGTGCCTGGTAGGGCTTCTTCGAGCGGCGGTTCGCTGACTCTGACGAACGTGGGGCTGGCGGGCGCTTTCGTCGAGTCACGGGAACGTCGGAGAGTCCTTGAGCACGTTCAGCCCTGGGTCGCGGACGAGTTCGGACTAGTGTGCGTTGTCGTGGAGTACGAATACGGTGGTCCCGCCCTCGGTTTGTTGCTCCCGGATGATTCTTCTGAGGAAGCCTCGGCTACGGCGTTGGCCGTGAAGTCGGCATCTGCCCTCGAGCTGTGGGATGCGCCGGAGATGGTGTGGGTCGAGATCGCGGCGGCGCTTGATGTGCGAGGGGAGCTGGGTGCGTGTCGCGATGCTCTTGACGTCGATCCCCGACTGTTCGGCGTAGCCGCCGATGTGCCGGGGATGGTGCGGTTCGCTGATGGTTATCTACATCTGGCTGCGTGTGCCGCGTTCGAGTTGAGCGCGGCTGAGCGGGGGAGGGTCACGAGGGCGCTGTGGCGACTCTGGGAACGGCGGGATGAGGTGGACAGCCGCGTTCGTTCCTACCTCGATCAGGCGTTGCCAGTGCATGCGGCACGGTCCGGGGAACTGCCGCGGTTGTGTGGAGGATCCGGCGTTGGTGGCCCGGGTGCCGGCGGGTGCTCTGGCGCACGCGTTGGCAACGGCCTATCCGGACGGGGTGCCGCCTGGCGGCTTGGCATCCGACGCGCACTACTTGCTGGCGCAGGGCGTGCGTCCTGGCTGCCAGGAGGAATGGGTGGCGTGGCTGCAGCACGCGGCGGTCTGCCGCGGAGATGTGCGTTTCGCGCGAGGACTGGAGTCCGCTGTGACCGCGCTACCGTGGCGTACGCGGTGGGCTCACTGGCGTCCGGCTGGGGCATTGCCGTCAGCGTGGTGGGAGCCCGCAGACCACGAGCTGTGTCCGACGGAGAATTTGAGGCTCGCTGGCGAGGTTGGTGCGGAGCTTGTTGAGGACTGGCGGGAGATTGACGACGGGGCGGAAGTGGGTCACCGCGTGCGTCGGTGGGATCCTCTCGACGGCACGCTTCTTGAGGTAGCCGATCGCGGTGCAGAGATGCCCAAGCGGTTTCCAGACATCCCGTGGGTGGGCGCCGATCACGCGTGGCACTACCAGGGTCGATGGCGCTCGGTTGGCGACTCGTCCGGTGAACTGTTCTGGATGCCGGAAGCCGTGCTCGAGGCTGTACGGGTGGCCGAGGAGGGACCGGGACAGGCTCTGTGGGTGTTCTCCGGGGCCGGAGGGCTGTTCGCCCTGTCGGCGGACACGGCGGCGGTACGTTCCGTACCCCTTGCCGACGAGCGGCGTCACTTCGTTCCGGGCACGGTCACCTCGGCGACGGCCTGGCCACTGCCGTGGCCCCTGGGCATCGGCGAACCGAGCACAGAGCTCCTCGAGCGAGTCTTCGGAGCCGGGAAGCTGCGTCCACTCGGTGACGAGTGGTTGGAGAGTCTGGAGCATGCACCGACCCGGCGCCTTCTGGAGCGGGTCGGTTGGCCGGTCTCCTTGGGGATCGCCGGGCTCTACTCCTCAGACACCTGCGCGTCTCCGCCGCGATTGGTCGACGGCAGCACGCGGCTCCTATCTGGACTGGGCGCCTTCGGCTCGGGCACGCTCCTACTGGATCGGACGAGCGGTGAGATATTCGTTGCGCCTCGTGCTGCCGCTGATCAAGTCGTGCGTGCGGCCGCCGATGTGGCCCGGTTCCTGTCGCTCCTCGCCCTCAAGCATGTGGTGCTCACACTCCCGCTGACGAGCGCTGACCCCGAGGTCGACGACCTCGCCCGCAGTGCACGGCACTGGTTCGAGACGATCGAGCCTGGTAGCGGCGCGAGTCATGCGTGGGCAGACATCTTCGATGACTTGGAGGCGCTGTCCGACGACTACGGCATGCTTCTTGAGGAACTGGACGGCTGGGAATAGCAACCAACTTCGGAAACAGGACGAGCATCGGGCGCAGTCGGTTGCCCTGCCAGGGAAGTTGTCGAGCGGTCAACACATGAGCGTTGTAGCGTCCGAGTTCGCTTCCGGCTTGCGTGAGTGGGCGTCGCGAAGCGAGGGTGGGGCTTTCCTTGTGGGTTGGTGCCGAGGTGGACCTGTCCGTTGCTGAGTTGGAGGACGTGCTACCGGCGGCTGGTCGGGCAGCGATTGACTGTGCGGGCTTGTCGCCCGCAGAGGTGGCCGAGCGGGTGGCTGTCGCCACCGGGGCGGCGTTGCCGGAGAGGTTTGACGCTGGCTTCTTGGACGTGGTGGGAGCGTTTGTGGACGCCCTCATCGCCAACCTGGAGGCCGCGTTGTGCCGCAGCGAACCGGTCGGCGGGCAGGCGCTGGCCTGGAGTGACTGGCTCGATTTCCTGAACGGGGCGTGGTGAGCGTTGACGAAGGTGTCGTTCGAGGCCGCGTTGCGGCGGGCGGAGGAGTGGTTGGCGGCGCCGTCGCGACTGTTCGAGACGCTTGCGGTGCGCGGCGACGCGGGCAGCGCAAGACGCGACTGGTGGAGGAGCTGGCCGGGCGGGTGGACGGCGCCGTGCTTGTGGACTGCGCTGACTTGCCGGCGGCCGAGGTGGTGCGACGGGTGCTGGTCGGGCTTGGTGCGCGGCCCGGCGCGGGCAGTCTGGTGGCGGACGCCCGGCAGGCTCGGCGCGGTGGCGTGGTGATGTTGACGAACCTGCACTGGGCCGGATCTGTCGTGACCTCGAACGAGGCGGGTCGGGTGGTCTCCTCCCTTCGGCCGTTGCGGCAGTTCGCCAGGCACCAGATCCGCTTTGTGGTCGAAAGGGCCGCTCCTCGACCATGGGTGTTCGTGCCGAGTCGTAACGAGGTGGTGCTTGCGGCGGCTGAGGGGGAAGGCGGCGATCGAAGTGCTTGGGCAGCCGGGCTGCTCGACCGTCATCCCGAGCTGGGTGCGTTGGCCGTGGCCGAGTTGCGTCGTGTGCCTGTTGAGGTGTGGGCGGAGTTGTGCGGCCTGTTGGGAGCCGTGACGTCCGTGGGGGCCTTGTCGGCGAAGGTGGAGGCGGGTCCGGAACTGCGGGACATGCTCGACCTGGACGCGGAGCGTGGTGTGGTCCGGTTCCGTCGGGAGTCGTATCGTGAGTTGCTGCGCGGGGCGGGGTCGGTCGATCACGGTCTGGTGGTGCGGTTCCTGCGTGAGCGGATGTCCGTAGAAGACGGCGGGCCGTGGTCGGTGAACGGCGTGCTGGGGCGCTACACGTCGCGGACGCTGGCCGGGCATGCCGTGCGCGCGGGCACTCTTGAGGAACTGCTCCGCGACGGTCGTGCACTGGCCGAAGTGGACCCGAACGCGTTGGCGCACGCGTTGGCCGTCGCCTGGCCCCGGGGCGTGCCTCAGGGCGGGCTACCCGCTGACGTCCACTACCTGGAACGGCTGGGCGTTACCGGCACACCGCAGAACGAATGGGTGGCCTGGTTGCAGCATGCCGCCGTAACGCGTGGGGACCTGGAACTGGCGGAAGCCCTGAACGAGTCACGCGTGGTGCCGCTGTGGCGCACGGTGTGGTCCCGTTGCCGGCCGTACGGCTCGTTCGGAGGTCTCCGCACCGCCGAGGGCCTGGTTCCCGGACCACTCCCCGACGGTGTGGAACCGTCCGACCTGTTGGACAGCGACAGTTGGCCGTTGCCCGACCCTGGCCCGCCGATCAGGGACATCCATGGGTCGCTGCCCGGGTTCGACCAGCGGCCGCTGGGTGGAGATCGCTGGCTGGTGACCGGCCCGCCCGGCGTGTTCGCCGTCGAGTCGGCGCCGGTGCAGCGAGACGAGTCGGCACTGTCGGAACTGCCCGAGCCGTATCCGGTTCCCATCACGCGTGCCGCACCGTGGACGTGCCCGGCCGAAGCGTTCGCGGTCGGCGGGCCCTCTCGCCACTGGCTGGAGGGTACGTTCGGGCCGGGAAGCTGCCGTCGGCTTGCTCCGGACCGTCTGCCCGATGCGCTCGTTCACGAGAAAGGCCGGGATCTCCTCACCGATGTCGGGCTGCCGGCGCTGCATCGGCACCTGCCCTGGCTCACCACGCTTGACCTGGCCAGCGAGCCCCTTCAACAGGAGGGGAGCCGCTTTGCCATCGGAGTGTGGACCGGTGGTGCGATCTGGCTTGACGGCGACACGGGCGCGCTGCACCTGGACCCTCGCAGCGGCTACTCCGACGACCTACTGACCGGCAGCCTCAACACTCTGCTGGTGCTGCTGCGGCTGTACCACGAGTTCCTGATCAGCGACTTCACGACGGAGCATGAGAGGGAAGACGCCCGCCGCAGTCTCGTCGGCTGGGCGGAGGAGATCGAGCCCGCCACCGTAGAGGCGGATGCGTGGCGGCAGGCCCTGGCCGGCGATCTCGACGGTTGAGGACCGGGCGCTCTGGCGCGATGAGCGGCTGTGACAGGCTGACAAGTCACAGCCAGCGGCGGGGAGGCGTCGGAATGGCCAGCTTGGGCGAGACAGACGTACTGGCACACCTCGACAGATGGGCAGGCGGGGACGTCGAGGGCGCGCGCGGCGGTTTGTTGTGCCTGGATGGCGGGCTGGCGGTTGGTAAGACGAGCCTCCTGAGGCAGTGGGCTGCCGAGCGCTCGGACACGCTGTTGCTCGACGCCGCGGACAGTACGGCCGAGGAGTTCTTCGGGCGGCTGGTCGACGCGTTCGAGGTGCCGTGCGAACCACGCGAGCGCAACGCGGAGTCGTACGCCGGCGTGCTGCGTCGGGCGGGCACGACGCGGACTGTGGTTGTCACCAACGCACAGTGGGCCGGCGCGGTGCGCACGTCCGGTGAACCGTTGCGCCTGCTCACCTGTGGTCTGGCGTCGTTGGCGAACGCGTGGCGGAAGACCGGTGTGCGCTTCCTGGTCGAGATCGACTCGTCCGTCGGCCTGCTGGCCGGGCTGCGGGCCCCCGTCATCCGGTGGACCGGCACGGTGGGACGTCGTGGGGCTGATCTACCGGCGGAGTCGTCGCCAACAGAGATCCAAGCACTGCGAGTGCTCGCTGCGGCGGAGCGTCGGACGGTGACCTTCGACGAGTGGGCCGGACTCTGCCGGCTCGTGGTTCTATCCGCCGAAGTCGATGACCTGCGTGCGCTGAGTACTCAGGCCGACGAACTGCTGGAGATCGACCGAACGCGCGACCACGTGCGGTTTTGCTGGGAGTGGCAGGTACAGGCTATCCGCCAGAGCACATACGGCGAGGATGGCGAGCGACTGACCGTGGCGTTGACTGAAGGGCTTCTTCGCGAAGGGCAGGACGGCACATCCGTACTTGCCGGCTACGTCGCTGAGGCCCTGCCGGCGCACGCCGCTCGGGTCGGCCGCTATGCCGAGGTGGTCAGCGAGCCTTGGGTGCTTGCCGGCTGCTCGGCGAATGCTCTGGTGGAGCCGCTACCGGCCGCCTTCCCCGGTGGCGTACCGGCCGGCTCAGTACTGGCGGATCTGCACACCCTCTCGACGAAGGGGGCGGACCGTTGCGCGCATGGCGAGTGGCTTTCTTTCCTCCATCACGCGGCTGTCTCGAGAGGAGACCACGCGCTGGCCGAGGCGCTGGTGGAGCACGCGCCGGTGCCACTGCCATGGCGCACGATCTGGTCGCGGTGGCGCGTGCCCGGTATGTACCGGGTGTCGGTCGACTTCCCCACCCACGTGCGTCAGGTGTCGCCGGCTCCTTCCGGACAACACGCGCTGAGCACCGACGACCGTGGCCAGATAAGAGCCTGGCGAGTAGATGACGGAGGGGAGGTATCCGTCACGGAAGCCGAGGCCGCTGCGACCAGCAACCTGCGGTCGATACCGGCGTTCAACGCCGACGCCGACTATGCCTGGGTCGCTCTGAGCGACCCAGGAACCGGCCAGACCCTGGCCAAGCTGCGCACCCACGGAGTGGAGATCTTCGATGGTGCCGCCGCGATCGGCGACATCGTGGTGATGGGCGGCACTCAGGGACTGTATGCCGTGAAGGTCGACCTCGAAGAGGCGGCGCGGGCCGCTACCGAAGACCCTGGTCAAGCGGTCTCTCCTCTCACGACCCTCGCGCCTCGGGACTTCGAGCCGGAGTGGCGGTCCCCCTCCACGGAGCTGCTGACGACGGTGCTCGGAGAGGGCAACGTCACCGTGCTGCAGCCTGATCTGGTGCCGGCAGGGGTGTTGGACGTCCTCGCTCGCCGGCAGCTCACGGAGGTCGGGCTACCAACTGTCGACAACTGGTTCGGTCTCTCCGTGTTCTCGCCGTCCGACCGGGCTCTCACGGAGGTCGACTGGCACCGGCACCACGGCGCGACGCCTCCCCAGGACAGCGGTCCGCTGTACGAGTTCGGCGAATGGCTTGGTGGGGTGCTCTGTCTGGACGGCGCATCGGGACGGGTGCTCCGGGTCGCCGGTACGGCGGCCCCGGACGCAGCCGAGCCAGCGGACCCCGTCGTGGGGACGAGCCTGTCCTCCTTCGTTGCGATGGTCACGCTCTACCGGGCGATACTGTCCGCCTACGAGTCGGCGGCGGGCGACGGCGAGTATCTGCTCGCCCAGCTCCGCCGCTGGTTGCCGGAGATCGATGCCACGGCAGCGGCCTCACCGGTATGGCAACACGCCGTCGATCAGCACAACTTCGACGCGCTGTAGAGGGGGAACGGGGCTCATGCCGGGGACGCGTGGGGTTCGAAATGGTGAGGTGGTGCGGGTGTTGCCGGATAGTCTCGGGAGGTTTGCCGCTACCTACTTCCATCTGGAGATCGCCTACGAGCCCGGGTTCGAACTCCGCGAGACGCTGTACGCGTTCAAGGAGAGCTATGTGAACGCCGTTCGCTCGGAGTTCGCGGAGCTGATCCGTGAAAGGTGCCTGAGCGTCGCGGACTACGAGGGGCTCACCTCTGTCGAGTTCGAGAGCGAGGCTGAGCTGTACTTGTACCTTGGCGATATGTTCGAGCATCTCTTCGGTGACGGGCGTGCCAAGCCCGTGCCTCCGAGCTGAGGCGGTGGGGTGGTGTTCGTGAGGAGTGTTGAGGAGGCGCGGGCGGTCGTGGTGGAGCGGTTCGCCGTTCCTTCTGCTGCTGACGGGAGCGTGTGGCCGCTTGAGGTGAGGGAGTTCGACGAGGCGTACGTGGTGCGGCCGGGCGGTCGTCCGGCACCGGTGGAGGCGAGTGGCCCTCCGAGGTCGGCTGAGCCGGGGGGTGCGACTTTTGTGGTCGCGAAGGAGAGTGGTGAGGTCACCACGCTTCCGAACTGTCCGTGTGGGCAGGCCATCGAGCTCTACCGTCGGTTGCGGGCCGCGCGGGCCGCTCCTTCGGAGCGTGGTGGCTGAGTGGGCGGGGC
>NZ_VJYK02000764.1 GCF_007097205.2 Streptomyces alkaliterrae | reverse complement strand
CCCCCGGCCCCCTCCCTGCCCTCAGCGGTCCCGGCACTCCCGCTCCGACGTCGGCAGGAACCGGACAGGCCTCGCATGCGCCGGGAATGCCACCGGTATCGGCCGCCGGTCCGCCCGGCACCGGGCCCAACGCGCCGTCGTCAGGAGGTGAGCCGACGCCCTCGGACCGCGGCGGACGCACGGCACCCGGTGTCGGAGAGGAACACGCACAACCGCTCGTCGGTGGCGCGCCGTCGGGCGCGCCCGGTTTCGGACCGCCCCCGGACTACCCGGCCGACCCGCGTAACGACCCGCGTAACGACCCGCGCAACCGCCTCTACGACACGGCGCCGACCGGCGAGCCCGGCCCCCCGCCGCCCGCCGCCAACGCGGAGGCCCGCACCC
>NZ_VJYK02000763.1 GCF_007097205.2 Streptomyces alkaliterrae | reverse complement strand
TAAGAGACAGCCCGCGGGATGTAACGCTCGTCACCCCGCCTGCCCCACCCCACCGGGAATGCCCTTTCCCCGGTGGGGTGTTGTGCTTCTCCGAGTCCTCGACTAAAAGGACTTCTTTGGGAAGGTCAAAGCCAGGGTGTTAGCGTGAGGGCCATGACAAGAGCAGCCGTACGACCCGCCGGGGCGAGCACGCCCCTCGTGGCGCGGCTGCACGTCGACCTCTGCCGCTGTGCCGCCGCGGCGTGTCGCGCTTGTTGTCGTACCGATCGCCGGTACCCGCCCCTGCGCTGATCGCGCATCCCGCGTTCCACGGCCTCCCACGGCCGGCCGCCCGCGGCCCGTCGCCGAGGCGCCCCGCGCGCCCGCACCGCCGCACCGCCCGAAC
>NZ_VJYK02000762.1 GCF_007097205.2 Streptomyces alkaliterrae | reverse complement strand
GGTGGGCCTGACGAGGGGCGGTGCGGCTCAGCGACCGTGGCGCGGATCGTGGTTACCGCCGCCGTGGATCTCCCAGGGGCGGTTCGTCGTTGCGACTAGCGCTGGCAGGAGGCGATGATCAGGAACAGGACGAGGCACGCCAGGCCGAACAGCGGGACGCAGCCGAGAGAGTTCGGGTTCTTCCGGTTGATCTCCACGCTGCCGCCCGGGACGAGACGGGGGTGCCGGTCGGAGTAGTGGGCGACGGCGAGATCCTCGGCCTCGGACTCGGTGGTCCACCGGGTGGTGAAGCCGCATTCGCCGCATCGGTAGCGGTACGCCATGTCAACTCCTCGCTGCCGCAGGTGCGGTGGTGCTGGGGGTGCTGGGGGTGCTGGTGGTGACC
>NZ_VJYK02000761.1 GCF_007097205.2 Streptomyces alkaliterrae | reverse complement strand
CACCTTCACCGGGCCACTGGCGGTGAATGGGGCCATGCTGCGTTCTTACGGATGGAACGGCGTAGCCAGTAACGGAATCCTGGTGCTGGGTGATACCGGCTCCTCCGTCGTTAAAAACGGGGCTTACTTCGACTTCACCAACTCGGCGGGCGGGTATACCGCCACCCTTTCGGCCGGCGGCACCATCTGGACCAGCGGCAACTTTGACCCTGCCAAGAAGCTGAACAAAGCTGGCGATACGATGACGGGTGACTTGACCACCGTCGGTCTTCGTGTCGGCTATCCCGGCAACGCTGTTTGCCGCGTCTTCAGTTCCGCCGGCGTCGTCTACTGGGACAGCCGCAGCAGCTATGATGGCGCGCTGCCCGACGCAACCGCCTACTAC
>NZ_VJYK02000760.1 GCF_007097205.2 Streptomyces alkaliterrae | reverse complement strand
CTCCTCTTCCTCGACGTCGACGGAACGCTCCTGCCCCACAAGGGCATTCAACTCCCCCAGACCCTCGACGAGTGGGACCGCCGGCAGACACCCGCCAACCCCCACCTCACAGCCGTCTCCCGCGACCACGGCCACCGCCTGCTCGCGATGCCGTGCACGCTCGTCTGGGCGACCGCCTGGATGCACGACGCGAACACCGTGATAGCCCCTCTGATGGGCCTCCCCGACCTCCACGTCGCAGCCCTACCGGAAGCCCCCCTCCACGACACACCCGACACTCTCCACTGGAAGACCAGGCCCCTCGTCGACACCGCCGCCGGCCACCCCTTCGTCTGGGTCGACGACGAGATCACCGACCTCGACCACACCTGGGTCCGCTCCCACC
>NZ_VJYK02000759.1 GCF_007097205.2 Streptomyces alkaliterrae | reverse complement strand
GCTGCTACCAGGCCCTGCGCCCCCTACCGGACTTCGACGGCAACCGCGTCGTCCTGGGCACCTGGGTGGTGGCGGGCGAGTCCGCGGGCCTTGGTATCCGCGAGTCTTCCGGCCTCGTCACGGACGAGTACGCGCGGTTTCTGCCTCATGTCATCCTCCCCGTGGAGGAGGGTGGGTGAAGGGCGCCCGAGGGCCTGTGCGGGTTTGCTTGCCTGGCCGCCCTTCACCAAGAACCCTATGCGACCTCCTTCACCCAACCGGCACACTTCCCGTCCCCGGTTCGAGTGATCCCCCAGCCCCGATGTGTACGCGCTGCGACATCAGTGGTCTTGAGGTGGGTGGGCTTGTTGCATGATCGGGCGGCGTCTGAACTGGCTTGTTCTGTGG
>NZ_VJYK02000758.1 GCF_007097205.2 Streptomyces alkaliterrae | reverse complement strand
GGCTGGATCTCCTTCCCTTTGGGCAGCGACGGCCCGCAGGCGCTGTTCCACAACGGCGGCACCGGCGGCTACCGTTCGCTGCTCGCCGTGGCACCCGAGCGGCAGGCGGCCGTGGTCATCCTCAGCGCCCAAGCACGCTCAGTGGACCGCGCGGGTCTCAGCCTCCTCACCCGGCTTCTCAGAACCGTCGAAGCCTGAGGGCACCCGCGCCGCCATCTCCCACACCACACCGCCAGCGGGCCCTCGGTGCGCCTGCGTACGGCCAGTGGCACGGAAACCCCGGTTCTCGTAGAAGGCCCTGGCGCGCTCGTTCCGCTCATGCACATGCAACACGAGCCGCTCGGTCCCCGTACGGCCCCACGCCCAGTCGCCCGCCCGCTCCAGCAAC
>NZ_VJYK02000757.1 GCF_007097205.2 Streptomyces alkaliterrae | reverse complement strand
ATCACCGCCAGTGCCCCACCGAGCGCCGCCGCCGTCAGCAGCACCCGCCGCACCACCACGTCACCCCGCCCCAACCGCAGCCCGCCGACCATCGTCACCGGCACGTCCCGCAGCACCCCGCGCAGCGTCGCCGGCGCACGCGGCGGCTCCGACAACGCCACCAGCACGTACGTCACGTACCCCACCCCGATCAACGCGCCCAGCAGCGGCGGCACCGACAACGGCAACACCACTCCCGCCGTCACCTCCACCAGCCGCGCGCCCGGATCCGGCCCGAGCCCGAGCACCCACGGCAGCCCGCCACCGCACACCGTGCCCACCGCCAACGCGACCGCCGTCGCGGTGTTCCCCCGCGCCAGCCCGGTGCGCAGCTCCGCCTGTCTCTTATA
>NZ_VJYK02000756.1 GCF_007097205.2 Streptomyces alkaliterrae | reverse complement strand
GGCCAGTCTCCCGAGCCCACACCCCCCGCTCGCGGCCGGGCGCTCTACGGCTGCATGGGCCTGGGCGGCACCTGGGACCGCGCCCCGCACACCCCCCACGACATCGACCACGCGGAAGCCGCCATCACCGCCGCCCTCGACGCAGGCATCACCGACTTCGACCACGCCGACATCTACCGGCACGGCAAGTCCGAGGCGGTCTTCGGCGAGGTACTGGCCCGCTGGCCGGGCCTGCGCGAACGGATCACCCTCCAGACCAAATGCGGCATCCGCCTCCCCGAGGACGGCCGCCCCGGCATCTACGACCTCCGCGCCCCGAGCATCCTCGAAAGCGTCCGCGCCAGCCTGACCCGTCTGCGCACCGACCACGTCGACACGCTGCTCCTCCAC
>NZ_VJYK02000755.1 GCF_007097205.2 Streptomyces alkaliterrae | reverse complement strand
GTCCTGGCCGACCCCGCCCCGCGCCTCCTCCCCGAACACGCCGCGGGCCCGGCTCTCGGCCTGCTGCCGAATGCCGAGTGGCCCGCCGCGCACATCAACCTGGGCCACCAATGGCACCTGCTGATGTACACCGACGGGCTCATCGAGGGCCGGACCGGCGACGGCCGCGACCGCCTCGGCCAGGAGGGCATGCTCCACCTCGTCGCCGACTCGCTGCACGCCCACCCCGCCGGCGGTCAGTCCTTCGTCGACGACCTGCTGCACGAGGTGCGCCGCCTCAACGCCGGCGAGCTGACGGACGACGTCGCGATGCTGCTCCTCAGCCGCTGACCGAGCCGTGACCGGCCGGGTCCGCGTGGGGCCGGGGTCGGGGCTTGTCTCTTATACACAG
>NZ_VJYK02000076.1 GCF_007097205.2 Streptomyces alkaliterrae | reverse complement strand
GACGTGTGGTGGGAGAACGAGCGGACGGGGCGGGGCGGCGGGACGTCAGCCGCCACGGTGACGGGTCGGGACGGGGTCCTCGCCGACCTGCGTGGCACCCGGCCGCTGGAACTGCGGTGGCCGGCGCGTGACGTGCTGGTGCTGTCCGGGCTGCCGGGCGGCGGAAAGTCGACCCTGCTGGCCAGGGTCGCCGCCGACCCTGGCCATGTGTGCCGGATGGACTCCCAGGACGTCCGGGAGAGCTGGCAGCGCCGGTGGCCGTACCCGCTCGTCCGGCCGCTGGTCCGGGTCCACCACTACCTGCGGCTGCGGCGGGCGGTGCGGTCGGCCTCGGGCAGCGTCGCCGTGCACGACTGCGGGCAGCTGCCGTGGGTGCGGCGCTGGCTCGGCTGGGAGGCGGCACGCGCAGGGCGGCGGCTGCACCTGCTGCTGCTGGACGTGACGCGGGAGGAGGCGTTGGCCGGGCAGCGGGCGCGGCGACGCGAGGTGAGCGGGTACGCCTTCCGGCGGCACGTCCGCGCGATGGCCGTGCTGCGCGCGGAGCTGCTGGCGGGACGGATTCCGGCGGGTTGCGCGTCGGCGGTGCTGCTGGACCGGCCGGCGGCCGCGGCGGTGCGCCGTCTGTTGTTCGTCGAGCCGGACCGGGTCGAGCGGGGAAGCGGGTTGTGAGACCGCCCGGCCCGCCACCAGGGTCGGGTGGCGGGCCGGGCGCGGGGACAGCAGCGGTGGCGAGGGGCGGCGCTCAGTCGGTCGCGGAGGCGCGCGGTGCCCCGCCCGGCAGGCCGGTGATCGGCGCGTCGGGACGTACGACACCCGGCCGTGCGATGTCGGGCCGGAGGACTTCGGGACGGGCGACCTGGGGACGGGACGTGTCGGGCAGCGTCGACGCGCCGTCCGCCGCGGGGATGTCGGGCACGTCCGGGATCTCCGGCAGTTCGGGGATCTCGGGGATCTCCGGCAGGTCGGGCAGTCCGGGGATCTCCGGCAGGTCGGGCAGTCCGGGGATCTCGGGCAGGTCGGGCAGTCCGGGGATCTCCGGCAGCTCCGGCAGCAGGCCGGTGATCGACTCGAGCAGGCCGCTCAGCAGTTTGGTGACGGTCTCCAGGATCTTGCCGAGGTCGAGGGAGAGCAGCGCCTCCAGCAGCGCGCCGAGGTCGGCCGGGGCCTGCGCGGCGCGGGTGGTCGGGTCGGAGGCGAGCGGGGAGGTGGCTGCCTTCGCCCGGTGCTGTTCGAACGCCCGGGTGATCGCCTCGGCGTGCCGGTCCGCCTCGGCCGGGGAGAGCCGCTTGCCGTCGCTGCGCAGTGCCGTCGCGAGCAGGTCCTCGACGGGGGTGAGCACTCCGGCGGTGTCCGGCACCGACCTGGAGCGTTTCAGCAGGGCCTCGGCGTGCGGGGCGGTGTCGCCGCGCGCGGCCGTGGCGTGTGCTCTGGCGGCCTCGGCGGTGCGCAGCGCGGCGGCCACCGCCGAGTGCCGCTCGGCTGCGGCGCGTTCGGCCGCCCGCTTGGCGGCGGTGGGGCCGTCGGCCGCGACGGCGCCGGTGGCTCCGAACGTGAGGGAGCTGATGAGGGCGGCGGCCACGACGCCGGATACGGCCGTCTTCTTCTCCATGGGGACTGACTCCTCGGGGACTGCTTCGGTACTGCGGGTGGGGACGATCTCCACAGTTGAACCGCCTGCCACCCTCCGCAAGCGGAGAGTGGCCGATCGTGAGCATTCGGGTTACCGGGCCGCGTTGTCGGTGCCCCCGGCTAGGGTTCTGGCATGACCGTTCCACCGCAGGCGCGGGATCCGCGCGACATCGACCCGGCGGCCTCGGGCAGCTGGCCGGGCAACGAGCTGGAGGAGACGCTGGCGGCGGCGCTGGGCGCCGCGGACGCCGGCGGCCGGCTGCTGGAGGTGCTGGGCCGCAGCAGCTTCTGGGTGCCGCTGCCGGAGGGCGGCGGCCCGGACAGCCAGGATCTGGCGCTGCCGACGGTGCAGTTCTCCGGCGCCCCTTACGTGCCGGTCTACAGCTCGCGTGAGCAGTTCGAGGCCTGCGTCCGGATGGAGATGCCGTTCGCGGTGGTCTCGGCGCGGGAGTTCGCCCGCGGGCTGCCGCCGCAGGTGGGCATCGCGGTGAACCCGGAAGGCGCGGTCGGGGTGCCGCTGCCGCCGGAGGCCGTGGCGGAGCTGTGCAGGGAGGGCGGGGCCGACGAGCTGACGGGCGTGCGGGGCGGCGCCCGGATGCGGCTCTTCGAGCCGGACTGGCAGGACGACCCGGTGGACTTCCTCGCGGCGGCCGGCGAGGAGTTCGCCCAGCTGGCGCGGGTGCGTACGGCGCGGCGCGGACTGGCCAGCGCCGAGGGCGACCCGCCGGCGCTGTTCGTCGGCGTCGAACTGGACGTGCTGGAGCCGGAGTCCCGGCAGCTGGCGCACGACGCGTTGGCCCGCGCCCTGCACCGGGCGCCGGTGCGCTGGCCGGTGCAGCTGGTCCTGCTCGACGCCGCGCAGGACCCGGTCGTCGACTGGATGCGCGCCTGCGTCCGCCCGTTCTACGAGCGGCAGACGGCGTCCGCGTCGCCGGGGGCGGCTGGGGCGGGAGTGTGACCGAGTACACGCGTGTGCCGCTGAGTACGGGTACTCAGTGCGGGCGCGGCGGAATGAGTATCGGTCTGAGTAGCGCGGGCGTCCCCTTCGCGGCTCGTAAGCTGGTTTGATATTCGGGCGGGGGCACGTCGGTGCCCGCAGCAGGCACCAAGCGGAGAAGGGCGGGCCGACGTGAGCGCGGGTGAGAGCGTCGAGGATCTGCTGCGCCAGGTCTCACCGGGGCAGTACGACGCGTACGAGGCGCTGTTGCGCGCGCTCGGCGACGCACGGCTGTGGATGCTGCTGTGGCAGGGCGGGCCCGGAGCGCCGGACGCCCAGTACGGCAACATGGAGGTGGGCGGCCACGGTTACGTGCCGTGTGTCACCTCCGCCCAGGAGTTGGCCGTCTCCGGTTGGAACCGGGCGCACGAGGTGGCGGTGGGCCGGGAGGTCGCCGGCGCGCTGTTCCCCGGCCGCTGGGGCCTGTGGCTGAACCCGCACGCGCCCGGCGGCGGCGTCGGCGTGCCGTGGCTGGACCTGCGGCGGATCTGCGGCGGCCTCGACGTACTGCCGGCCGGGCCGCTGCGGCTGAGCGAACCGAGCCTGGAGATCCCGGCGTTCTACGCGCAGCTCACGCACGGCGCGCAGTACACCCCGGCGGTGCGCAGCCTGCGCCGGGCGTGGGTGCAGCCGGCGGTCGGCGCGCCCTATCTGGTCATCGGCCTCGACCTGTACGACGGAAGCCCGCCGTCGGTGGAGGCCGTGCAGCAGATGATGCGGCGTTCGGTGAGCGCCGTACCGGAGGGGCTGCCGGTGTCGACGGTCCTGATGGCGGACGAGTACGACCCGGTGGCGATGTGGCTGCGGGCCAACGCGCGCCCGTTCTTCGACCGGGACGCGCAGGGCGCGCCCGCGCCGGCCGCCGCCCCGGGCTACGGCTACGGCTACCCGCGCGCGTACTGAACCGCGCGAGCCGGGTGTCCCGTCGGCCCGGTCGTCTGCTGCGCCCGGCTGGACCTCACCCCACCGGGCTGTGGGCCTGTGGGAGCCGAGCCGGACGACCACGCGTGGTGTGACCGTGCGCCGCCGCGCGTCGCGTCGCGCGGCAGCGCTTCCGGCGCCGACTACTCAAAGTGCCTGCGTACAGCGGGTTTCTGAACCGCCGGCAGGCGGATGACGCGCCCCGGATGGGCGGTATGGACCACTTGGGTCGGGCCCCCTGGTGGGTCTGGGTCTCAGCTCGGTATCACCGACATGCGGACGGTTCACACCTATGTAGATGCACAGTAATGTGCGGGCGACCAACCGGTATGCACCACCCACTGACCCCTGAGGTGGACCATGCGAATTTCCAGATCCAGGGTCGCCAAGACGATCGCGGCCACCCTTGCGGTCGGTGTGATCGTCACTGCCTGTGGCAGTGAGCGCGGCCAGGAGGGCGACGGCGGCAAGCCGTTCGTCTTCGGCGCGGCGGGCGACCCCCGCTCGCTCGACCCCTCGCTCGCCTCCGACGGCGAGACCTTCCGAGTGACCCGTCAGGCCTTCGAGGCGCTGATAGAGCACGAGCCCGGCGGCTCCGAGATGGCGCCCGGACTCGCCGAGAAGTGGTCGAGCAACGACGCGGGCACCGAGTGGACGTTCAACCTCCGCAAGGACGTGAAGTTCCACGACGGCGAGGACTTCAACGCGGCGGCCGTCTGCGCCAACTACGACCGCTGGTACAACTGGAAGGGCGTCTACCAGTTCGACGCCATCTCCTACTACTGGCAGAAGGTCTTCGACGGCTTCGCCGAGAACGAGAACGAGGAACTGCCGGAGAGCAACTACGCCGGTTGTGAGGCCAAGGACGACCACACGGCCGTCATCAAGGTGAACAAGGCGACCGCGAACCTGCCGGGCGGCTTCTCCCTCCAGGCGTTCGCGATCCACTCGCCCAAGGCCATCGCCGCGTACGAGAAGGACAAGCCCAGCGGCGCCGCCGACGCGATCAACTACCCCAAGTACACCCAGGAGGCCGGCACGGTCGCCGGCACCGGGCCTTTCAGGATCGCCAAGTGGAACAAGGGCAACAAGGAGATCACCCTCGAGAAGTTCGACGACTACTGGGGTGACAAGGCCAAGGTCGACAAGCTGGTCTTCCGGACGATCGACACCGAGGACGGCCGCCGCCAGGCGCTGCAGGCCGGCAACATCCAGGGCTACGACCTCGTCGCGCCCGGCGATGTGAAGAAGCTCGCCGACCAGGGCTTCCAGGTCCCGGTCCGGGACGTCTTCAACATCTTCTACCTGGCGTTCACCGAGGAGCAGAACAAGGCGTTCGCCGACAAGAAGGTCCGGATGGCGATCGCGCACGCGATCGACAAGGAGAACATCGTCAACAACCAGCTGCCGGACGGCGGCAAGGTGGCGACGCAGTTCATGCCGGACACCATCGAGGGCTACTCGGAGAAGATCCAGCCGATCAAGCACGACCCGGCGCAGTCGAAGAAGCTGCTCGACGAGGCGGGCGTGAAGAACCTCAAGATCGACTTCTGCTACCCGACCGAGGTGACCCGCCCGTACATGCCGGCACCCGCCGACATCTTCCAGATCATGAAGTCCGACCTGGAGGGCGTGGGCATCAAGGTCAACCCCAAGCCGATGAAGTGGAACCCGGACTACATCGAGACCACGCGGGACGGCAAGTGCGGCCTGTACCTGCTCGGTTGGACCGGTGACTTCAACGACGGCTACAACTTCATCGGTACCTGGTTCGGCGGTTACCAGAAGGAGTGGGGCTTCCGCGACAACACGGTCTTCAAGGCCGTGAAGGCGGCCGGCGCCGAGCCGGACGTCGCCAAGCGCGTCGAGCTGTACAAGAAGGCCAACGAGGTCATCATGGACTACCTGCCGGGTATCCCGATCTCCTCCTCGCCCCCGTCCATCGCGTTCGGCAAGGACGTCAACCCGCCGAAGGTCTCCCCGCTGACGCAGGAGAACTTCGCGGAGGCCTCCTTCAAGTAACGCCGGAACTCCGGTACTTCGCGCACGACACCGCCCGGCCACGACCTGCCGTGGCCGGGCGGCCGTGCCCTGTGACAAGAGAAAGGGGGAAGGCGCGTGCTGCGTCTTGTGATCCGAAGACTGCTGCAGCTCATTCCCACCCTGTTCGGCCTGTCGGTGCTGCTGTTCCTGTGGCTGAACAAGCTGCCCGGTGGACCGGCGGCCGCCATGCTGGGCGAACGGGCGACCCCCGAGGCCAAGGCCAGGGTGGAGGCCGCACTCGGGCTCGACCAACCCGTGTGGGTGCAGTACGGGCGGTTCCTCGGCCGCCTGCTCAGAGGTGACCTCGGCACGTCCTCCCAGACGGGCCAACCGGTCGTCGACGAACTGCTGTTGAGGTTCCCCGCCACTGTCGAGCTCGGCGTGTCGGCCATCCTGATCGCCATCGTGGTCGGCATTCCGCTGGGGTACTTCGCCGCGCGCCGTCGGGGCAGCTGGCTCGACGTGACGGCCGTGTCCGGCTCGCTGCTGGGCATCTGCATCCCGGTGTTCTTCCTGGCGTTCCTGCTGCGCATGGTGTTCTCCGTGCACCTGGGCTGGTTCCCGGCCTTCGGCCGGCAGTCCACCGGCATCAACGCCACCGAGGTGACCGGCTTCTTCGTCCTCGACGGCATCCTCACCGGCGAGTTCGACGCCGCCTGGGACGCGATCAACCACCTCGTGCTGCCGGCGCTCGCGCTCTCCTCGATCCCGCTGGCCATCATCGTCCGTATGACCCGTGCCAGCGTCCTGGAGGTGCTGGGCGAGGACTACGTGCGCACCGCCGAGTCCAAGGGACTGAGCAACAGCGTCGTCCGGCTGCGGCACGTGCTGCGCAACGCGCTGCTGCCGGTCGTCACCGCCATCGGCCTGCTCACCGGCGGACTGCTGTCCGGCGCCGTGCTGACCGAGTCGGTGTTCTCCTTCGGCGGCATCGGCTCCTTCCTCAAGACCGCCATCGACGCCCGCGACTACCCGGTGCTGGTCGGCTTCATCATGTTCATCGCCATGACGTACGTCGTCATCAACCTGATCGTCGACGTCGCGTACAGCGTCATCGATCCGAGAGTGCGGGTGCACTGATGAGCACCAAGACAGACAAGATCGACCGCCTCGCGGAACTCACGGCCAGGAGCGAGACCTCCACCGGCGCCAGCCTGTGGGTGGAGGCGTTCCGACGGCTGCGGTCCAGCAAGATGGCGATCATCGGCGCCTGCGTGATCGCGCTCTTCGTGGTGCTCGCGATCGTCGGCCCCTGGCTGGCGCCCTACAGCGCGGAGGCGCAGACCTGGCGGAACGAGGTCTTCCGCAACCAGGGCATCTTCGTCGGCCCGCGCGCCGACAACTGGTTCGGCCTGGACCACCTGGGCCGCGACGAGTTCTCCCGCTTCCTGGTCGGGGCACGGCAGACGCTGCTGGTCGGCGTCGTCGCCACCCTGCTCGGCTTCACCGTGGGCGCGCTGCTGGGCGGCCTGTCCGGCGCGGCCCTCACCCTCGGCGGCCGCATCGGGCGCCGCGTCGACACCGTCGTCATGCGGTTCATCGACATGATGCTGGCGCTGCCCTCGCTGCTGCTCGCGGTCAGTGTCGCGGCCGTCCTCGGCCAGTCCCTGACCACGGTGATGATCGCCGTCGGCGTCGTCCAGATCCCCATCTTCGCCCGGCTGCTGCGCGGCGCGATGCTCGCCCAGGGCGGCTCTGACTACGTGCTGGCGGCCCGCGCGCTCGGCGTGCGAAGGCGGCGGATCGTCTTCTCGCAGATCCTGCCGAACTCGCTCAGTCCGGTCATCGTGCAGGCCACGCTGTGCCTGGCCACCGCAATCATCGAGGCCGCCGCGCTGTCCTACCTGGGCCTTGGCAACCCCGACCCGGCGGTGCCCGAGTGGGGCGTGATGCTCGCGCAGTCGCAGGAGTTCTTCGACGCCGCGCCGATGCTCGCCGTCTACCCGGCCCTCGGCATCATCATCACCGCGCTGGGCTTCACCCTGCTGGGCGAGGCCATGCGGGAAGCACTCGACCCGAAACTGCGGAGCTGACGCCATGCCACTGCTATCCGTGGACGAACTGAGCATCACGTTCACCGCCCGTGGCCGGCGCGACGTGAGCGCGGTCTCCGGAGTCTCCTTCGACGTCGACCAGGGCCAGGTCGTCGGACTCGTCGGCGAGTCCGGCTGCGGCAAGTCCGTCACCTCGCTCGCCCTGATGGGCCTGCTGCCCAAGCGCGGCGTACGGCTCGGCGGCCGGGCCGACTTCGACGGCACCGAACTGCTCTCCCTCAGCCGCGACAAGATGCGCGACATGCGCGGGCGCCAACTCGCGATGATCTTCCAGGACCCGCTGTCCTCGCTGAACCCGGTGGTCCCCATCGGCGTGCAGGTCACCGAGATCCTCAAGCGGCACCGGGGGATGAAGGGCGAGGCCGCCCGCAAGGAGGCCGCCTCCCTGCTGGACCGCGTCGGCATCCCCGACCCGACCCGCAGACTCAAGGAGTACCCGCACCAGCTCTCCGGCGGCATGCGGCAGCGCGCGCTCATCGCCATGGCCGTGGCCTGCGCGCCCCGCCTGCTGATCGCCGACGAGCCGACCACCGCGCTGGACGTCACCATCCAGGCCCAGATCCTCGAACTCCTCAAGGAACTGGTCGACCAGGAGGGCACCGGGCTGCTGATGATCACCCACGACCTGGGTGTCGTCGCCGGTCTCTGCGACCAGGTCAACGTGCTCTACGCGGGCCGCGTCGTGGAGTCCGCCGAGCGGCGGCCGCTGTTCGCCGCGCCCACCCACCCCTACTCGCACGGCCTGCTCGGCTCCATCCCGCGCCTCGACGCGCCCAGGGGCGAGCGGCTCAGCCCGATCCGGGGCTCCATCAACGACCGGATCGCCTGGTCGGACGGGTGCGCGTTCGCGCCGCGCTGCGACTTCTACACCATGGAGTGCCTGACCGGCACCCCCCAGCTCACCGAGCCGCACGCGGCCGGCCACCGGGTACGCTGCGTCAACCCGGTGCTGCCGGACGCCGCCGGCGCGGCGGCGGACAGGACGGAGGCCGGCGCATGAGCCTGCTCGAACTCAACGGCGTGAAGGTCCACTTCCCGATCCGCAAGGGCGTCTTCGTCGACCGCACGGTCGGCTACGTGTACGCGGTCGACGGCGTCTCCCTGTCCGTCGAGGCCGGCCAGACCTACGGCCTCGTCGGCGAGTCCGGCTGCGGCAAGACCACCCTCGGCCGGGCCGTCCTGCGGCTCAACGACATCACCGAGGGCGAGGTCGTCTTCGACGGCACCGACCTGGCGAGCCTGCCGGACGAGGAGATGCGGCGCTACCGCCGCCGCCTGCAGATGGTCTTCCAGGACCCGCTCGGCAGCCTCAACCCCCGGCAGAACATCGAGTCCATCCTCTCGGAGGGCATGGCCGCCCACGGCATCGGCGCCGACCAGGACGAACGCCGGGAGCGGATCAAGGAGATCCTGGCCAAGGTCGGCCTGCCGTCCGGCTCGCTCTCCCGCTACCCGCACGAGTTCTCCGGCGGCCAGCGGCAGCGCATCGGCATCGCCCGCGCCCTCGTCCTGGAACCGGACGTGATCATCTGCGACGAGCCGGTCTCCGCGCTGGACGTCTCCATCCAGGCCCAGGTGATCAACCTGTTGGAGGACGTCCAGGAGTCGATGGGCCTGACGTACGTCGTCATCGCCCACGACCTGGCGGTGGTCCGGCACATCTCCGACGTGATCGGCGTGATGTACCTCGGCTCGCTGGTCGAGGAGGCCCCCAGCGACCTGCTGTACGCCGAACCCCGGCACCCGTACACCAGGGCGCTGATGTCGGCCGTGCCGGTGCCCGACCCGGAGGTGGAGGACAGCCGGGAGCGCATCCTGCTCTCCGGCGACCTGCCCTCGCCCGCGTCGCCGCCGAGCGGCTGCCGCTTCCACACCCGCTGCCCCTGGCGGCAGGACACGCTGTGCGCCACCGACCGCCCCGAACTGCGGGACGTCGGCGGCGGCCACCGGGTGGCCTGCCACTACGCGGCGGAGATCGCCGACGGCCGCATCCGCCGCGCCGACGAGTCCGTCCCCGCGACACCCCCCGGACCACCGTCCGGAGCCGACGCCCAGCCGGCGGCGGCCGAGGACGCCGGTGACGCGTCCGAGGCGGCCGACGAGGGCCCGGCGGAACGCCGTCCCGAACCGGCCACCAGCGAGTAGCCGCGCCCCCGGGCGGGGCTCGGCTCCGCCGATGTGCCGTACGGCCCCGGAACGTTCCCACGTCGGGAATGTTCCGGGGCCGTACGGCGTATCCGACCGCACGGCTCTCGCCGTCGCGAGCCATCGGGCCGCTTCGGTTGTCGCGCGTACGCGCTGGGGCGCGGGTGCGCCGGGCTGCTCGGCGCGCCCCGCGCGTCACACCGTGCCGTGTTCCTCGTCGCGGCGGGGGCGGGGGAGGTGGAGGCCGAAGAACATCGCGGCGAGGCGCAGGGCGAAGACGAGGCCGGCGGAGACGACGGTGGCCGGGCCCTGGGCGACCTCCAGCCAGTGCAGCACCAGGTAGCACAGCGCGCCGGCGAACGCGGCCGTCGCGTACACGTCCTCCCGCAGCAGCAGCGGCGGGAACTCGCCGCACAGCACGTCCCGCACCACCTCGCCCGTCACCCCGGTCAGCACGGCGAGGATCAGCACCGCCAGCGGCGTCACACCGGAGTCGATGGCGGCCCGGGCGCCGATCACCGTGACGACCGCGAGGCCGATCGCGTCCACGACCAGCAGCGAGCGGTGCGGCAGCTTCCAGAACCGCAGATAGAAGATCGTGCCCACGCCGACGCAGGCGATCACGGTCAGCAGCACCCAGTCCTGCGTCCAGTACAGCGGGTGCCGGTCGAGGATCAGGTCGCGGAGGGTGCCGCCGGAGACGGCGGCGGCGAACGCCAGGACCAGCCCGCCGAAGGGGTCCATGTTCGCCCGGTGCGCGGCGAGCACACCGCTGGCGGCGAAGGCCGAGACACCGACCAGGTAGAGCACGTGCAGCATGCCGGGATCATCCCACCCGGACCGTCCACAGCCGCCCGCCTACCGGCATACGAGACCTACCTGCCAGTACAGCCGTAAGCGCGCCGCCCGCCCACAGGCCGATGACGCGTACCCGCCGTCCGCACAGTTCGACCATGTCGTCAGCGTCGGACGTGAGGACCGCCACCGCCCCCCCGGTAGGCGCAGGGCCGTCTCGGCGACCATGGCGTCGATGGCGTACTTGTGACCATGCAGTCCAGCCCCCGTCAGGAGCTGGGCGCTGCGGCGGGCGGCCTCCCTCGGCCATCTCCTCCTCCGGTGAACTCCCCGAACTCCCTCCGGTAGCCGTCCAGCGCCCCCCGCAGGAGCCTGCGCCGCTCAGCCCGTTCGGCCGGCTCGGTGATGTGGCCGGAGACGTTGTCCGTATGGGCCTTCATGCTCTCCGGCAGCTCTACCGGGAGCGTGAAGGTGACCTTCTTCGTCTTCGCCACGACCTGACCAGACCGGGGTGTCACCGCCGTCCGGGCGAAGGAACCCGGCCCCGGCACACGGTGTGGTCGGCCGGTCCGGAAGCGCCCCCCGGCGGGTGTCAGCCCGTGACGCGTTCGCGGCGGCGGGTGGTGCTGATCGTCGCCGAACCCACCACCCGCGTGCCCTGGTACAGCACCACGGCCTGGCCCGGCGCGACCCCGCGCACCGGCTCCGCGAACTCCACCCGCAGCTCGCCGTCGACCACCTCGGCGGTGACCGGGGTCTCCTCGCCGTGCGCCCGCAGCTGCGCGGTGTAGGAGTCCGGGCCGGTCGGCGGCTCGCCGCACCAGCGCGGCCGGATCGCGGTCAGCGCGACCACGTCCAGCGCCTCCTTCGGGCCGACCGTGACGGTGTTGTCCACGGGGGAGATGTCCAGCACGTAGCGCGGCTTGCCGTCCGGCGCCGGGTGCCCGATGCGCAGCCCCTTGCGCTGGCCGACGGTGAACCCGTACGCGCCCTGGTGGGTGCCGACCGTGCGGCCGTCCTCGTCGAGGATGTCGCCCTCGGCCGTGCCGAGGTGCTTGGCGAGGAAGCCCTGGGTGTCGCCGTCGGCGATGAAGCAGATGTCGTGGCTGTCCGGCTTGCGCGCCACCGCCAGACCGCGCCGCTCGGCCTCGGCCCGGATCTCGTCCTTGGTCGTGGTCGTGTCGCCGAGCGGGAACAGCGCGTGCGCCAGCTGCCGGTCGTCCAGCACGCCCAGCACGTATGACTGGTCCTTGGCGGCGTCCGAGGCGCGGTGCAGCTCGCGGCGCCCCTCGGCAGTGGTCACCACCGTCGCGTAGTGCCCGGTGCAGACGGCGTCGAAGCCCAGCGCGAGCGCCTTGTCCAGCAGCGCCGCGAACTTGATCTTCTCGTTGCAGCGCAGGCACGGGTTCGGCGTCCGACCGGCCCGGTACTCCTCGACGAAGTCGTCGACGACGTCCGCGCGGAAGCGCTCGGCCATGTCCCAGCAGTAGAACGGGATGCCGATGACGTCGGCGGCCCGGCGCGCGTCGCGGGAGTCCTCGATCGTGCAGCAGCCGCGGGCGCCGGTGCGGAAGGACTGGGGGTTGGCGGACAGCGCCAGGTGCACCCCGGTCACGTCGTGCCCGGCCTCCACCGCCCGGGCGGCGGCGACGGCGGAGTCCACGCCGCCGGACATGGCGGCCAGTACACGAAGCCGCTGCTGCGGCGCGGTCGAGTCAGTCATAACAACGTCAAGGGTACGGGTGCCCGGAGGCGGAACCACCCGGACGGCGCAACCGTTGTGCGCGTGACGGGACGGCGGGCGGCACCAGGGGCGTGGGCGGATGGCGGCGGAAGCGGAGAAGCGCGGCGGGCTCAGCCGCCGTGGCCTGGTCGTCGGCGGCGGCGCGGTACTGCTGGGCGGCGCCGCCTACACCCAGCGCGACACCCTCGGCCGCTGGTGGTGGCGGCTGCCTGGCACGGAGAAGCCGCGCCGCGAGGGCGAGGTCGACTTCCCCGGCGCCGAGTGGGTGGCCGCCTCCCCGGCGAACTGGCGCCGCGCGAACCGGCCCGACGACTACCGCATCGACCGGGTGGTCGTCCACGTCATCCAGGGCAGCTACGCCGTCGCCCTCAAGGTCTTCGGCGATCCGGGCCACCGGGCCGCCACCCACTACGTGCTGCGCACCGACGACGGCCACGTCGCCCAGGCCGTCCGCGAGCTGGACGTCGCCTACCACGCCGGAAACCGCTCCTACAACGAGCGCAGCATCGGCATCGAGCACGAGGGCTTCGTCGACCGCCCGACCGACTTCACCGACAACATGTACCTGGCGTCCGCCCGCCTGACCGCGAACATCTGCGACCGCCACGGCATCCCCAAGGACCGCGAGCACATCATCGGCCACAACGAGGTGCCCGGCGCCGACCACACCGACCCCGGCCCGCACTGGGACTGGCCCCGCTACCTCCGCATGGTGCGCGACGCAAGACCGGTACCGTCCCCGAGCCCGACGCCCTCGGTGACCGAGGCGGGCGACGGGCCGTAGGACCCCGGAGCCCGGACCGGCGGGTCAGCTCAGCCCTGCGGAGCGGGCGCGTTCGACGGCCGGGCCGACGGCCGCCGCGAGCGCGGCGACGTCCTCGGCGGTCGAGGTGTGGCCGAGGGAGAAGCGCAGGGTGCCGCGGGCCAGCTCCGGGTCGGCGCCGGTGGCGAGGACGACGTGGCTGGGCTGGGCGACGCCGGCCGTGCAGGCCGAGCCGGTGGAGGCCTGGATGCCCTGGGCGTCCAGCAGGAGCAGCAGGGAGTCGCCCTCGCAGCCGGGAAACGCGAAGTGCGCGTTCGCGGGCAGCCGGCCCGCCGGGTTCGGGTCGCCGCCGAGCACGGCGTCCGGCACGGCCGCCAGGACGGCCGCGATCAGCTCGTCCCGCAGTGCGCCGACCTGCGCGGCGAAGTCCCTCCGGCGCTCGGCGGCCAGCTCGGCCGCGACCGCGAACGCGGCGGCGGCCGGCACGTCCAGCGTTCCGGACCGCACGTCCCGCTCCTGGCCGCCGCCGTGCAGCAGCGGCTCCGGCGTGTGCTCCCGGCCCAGCACCAGCGCGCCCACGCCGTACGGTCCGCCGATCTTGTGCCCGGTGACGGCCATCGACGCCAGCCCGCTGCCGTCGAAGTCGACCTCGGTCTGACCGATCGCCTGCACCGCGTCCGAGTGCAGCGGAAAGCCGAACTCGGCGGCCACCTCGGCGAGTTCGAGAACCGGCATGATCGTGCCGATCTCGTTGTTGGCCCACATGACGGTGGCCAGCGCGATCCGCTCGGGGCCGCGCTCGGCGGCCTCCCGCAGCGCCTCCGGGTGCACGCGGCCGACCTCGTCCACCGGCAGCCACTCGATCTCCGCGCCCTCGTGGTCCGCGAGCCAGTGCACCGCGTCGAGCACGGCATGGTGCTCGACCGGAGAGGCGAGCACCACCCGGCGCCGCGGGTCGGCGGCCCGCCGGGACCAGTAGAGACCCTTGACGGCCAGGTTGTCCGCCTCGGTGCCGCCGCCGGTGAAGACGATCTCGCTGGGGCGCGCCCCCAGCGCGGCGGCCAGCCTCTCCCGCGCCTCCTCCACGGTGCGCCGGGCCCGCCGCCCGGCGCTGTGCAGCGAGGAGGCGTTGCCGGTGTGGGCGAGCTGGGTGGTCAACTCCCGCACCGCCTCCGGAAGCATGGGGGTGGTGGCGGCGTGATCGAGGTAGGCCATGGTGACCAGATTCTACGGCGCCTCCCCGGCCTGTCAGGACGGCAGGGGAGCGGCGGCCTCCGGGTCGAACAGCGGCGCCAGCAGGTCACCGTCCCGCGCCACCCGCGCCGCCACGTCGTGCAGGTCCAGCGCCAGCTCCTCCGGCTCCGTGCAACCGGCGACCTCCTTCCAGGCGAGCGGCGCCGACACGGTCGGCCGCGCGGTCGCCCTCAGCGTGTAGGGCGCGGCGGTGGTCTTGGCGTGCGCGTTCTGGCTGTAGTCGATGAAGACCTTGCCGGGGCGGAGTGAACGGTCCATGCGGTGCAGCGCCAGCTCCGGCATGGCCTTCTGCGCGGCCATCGCGAGAGACTTCGTGTAGCGCACGACCTCCGACGAGGGCGTCGGCTCGATCGCCGCCAGCAGATGCAGGCCCACCGACCCGGACGTCTTCGGCCAGGCCGTCACGCCGTCCTCCGCCAACCGGTCCCGCAGCCACAGCGCCACCCGGCAGCAGTCCGCGATCGTCGCCGGGGCCCCCGGGTCGAGATCGAACACCAGCCGGTCCGCGACCTCCGGACGGGCCGCCCGCCACTGCGGCACGTGCAACTCCGTGACCAGGTTCGCCGCCCACATCAGGCTCGGCAGATCGTCCAGCACCACCTGGCGCGCCCCGGGCGCGTCACTGCGCGGCACGGTGGCCGTCGTGACCCACTCGGGTGTACCCGGCGGCACGTTCTTGGCGAAGAAGCGCTGCCCCTCGGGGCCGTCCGGGTAGCGCAGGAAGCTCAGCGGCCGTCCCGCCAGGTGCGGCAGCAGCACGGGCGCACAGGTGGCGTAGTGGTGCAGTACCTCCCCCTTGGTCGTGCCGTCCGGGTAGAGGACCTTCTCCAGATTGCTGAGGGCGATCCGCCGGCCCTCCACGAGCGTGATAGGCGGCATACCCTGAGAATCGCACAAAGAGCGCGAATGGGGTGATCCGGGTGCGGTCCATCTGGAAGGGCTCCCTGTCCTTCGGTCTGGTGAGCATTCCCGTCCAGCTCTACGGGGCGACCGAGAACCACAGCGTCAGCTTCCACCAGATCCACCTCGCGAACGACTGCGGCGGCCGCATCCGCTACCGCAAGGTCTGCGAGATCGAGGAGGTGGAGGTGCCGCCCGAGGAGATCGGCAAGGGCTTCAAGGCCGACGACGGCACCACCGTCCCGCTCACCGACGAGGACCTGTCCTCGCTGCCGCTGCCCACCGCCAAGACCATCGAGATCCTCAGCTTCGTCCCGGCCTCCGAGATCGACCCGATCCAGCTCGACCGCGCCTACTACCTGGCCACCGACCACGCCTCCGCCGCGAAACCGTACGTACTGCTGCGCTCGGCGCTCACCCGGACCGGGAAGGCGGCCGTCGCCAAGTTCGCCCTCCGGGGGCGGGAGTCCCTGGGCCTGCTGCGCGTCGTCGACGACACGCTGGTCCTGCACTCCATGCTCTGGCCCGACGAGGTCCGGTCCGCCGGCGGACTCGCCCCGGCCGAGTCCGTCACCGTCCGCGACGCCGAACTCGACCTCGCCGAGACGCTGATGGACTCCCTCGGCGACCTGGAGTGGGAGGACCTGCACGACGAGTACCGCGAGGCGGTGGAGGAGCTGGTCACCGCCAAGCAGGAGGGCCGCACCCCGGAGGAACCGGCCGCCGCGCCCACCGGCGGCAAGGTCATCGACCTGATGGCGGCGCTGGAGAGCAGCGTGGCCGCCGCCCGGGAGGCGCGCGGCGGCGACCGCGAGGCCACGGTGACCGAACTGTCCGCCGGGCGGCGGAAAGCCACCGGGGAGGAGGCGGAGGGCGGCGAGCGGAAGCCCGCGAAGAAGGCCGCCTCGTCCAAGAAGACCGCGTCAACGAAGAAGTCGGCCTCGGCGAAGAAGACCGCCGAGGGCGGCGGCCGGACCGCCAAGAAGACCGCAGCTAAGAAGACCGCTGCGAAGAAGACCGGGGCGAAGAAGACCACGGCGAAAAAGACAACCGCTGCGAAGAAGACGGCGAGCCGCAAGCGCGCGTCCTGAGCGCTGCGGCCCGCCGAGCTGCGCCCTCAGGACTGCCAGAGGAACGCGGCCTTCGCGCAGTCCTCGCACACGAACGCGTAACCGCACCCGCCGCCACCGAAGTTGGCGGAGGTCTCGTGGTGCCTTCCCTCCTCCAGCTGCATGGCCAGGTCCATGAGCCGCCCGCACGACGGGCAGTCCGGCGTCTCCTCGCCCTGCAACCAGCTCGGCTCCCCGCCGAGCTGCCCCAACGCCTCGCGCTGTGGCCGGCCCGTCCGCTTCGCCCAGCCGGTGGACGCCTCGTAGTAGTCGTCGCTGTCGACGCGCTCGTAGCCGAAGACGCTCACCTCGCCCAGCTTCGTCTCCCCACCCTCCGGCGCGCTCACCGGCGAGGGCAGCTCCTCGGCCGGGAAGACGTACGCGGCGTTCCCGCCCGCCGTCGGATCCCACTCCTCGCACATGCCCGGGTCGTTCTGGCACATGAACACGGCGAGCATCCCGCGTCCGCCCACCTCACCGCGGTCCGCGTACCGGCCGAGATCGTCCAGCGGCAACTGGGCCAGGAACTGCATCGGTCCCTTGCAGGTGGCGCACGTCGGCCAGCTGAAGTCGCCCGAGTTCAGCGGCAGTCCACCGGTGCGGCCGACCGGCGAGGTCTCCTCGCCCGGCCCGGCATAGGTCATCAGTGTGATCACCCCCACCACGATAGGACTTCCCCCGCCGCCCGCCACCCGAGCACGCCCGAATCGGCCACCCGCGCGCGTTCACGCCCCGCCGCGCAACTCCGCGAGCCGGTCAAGCGCCTCCGCCACCGAGTCCCGTTCCTCCTCGGAGAGTTCCACCTCGGCGGCCTGCCGCAGCCAGTCGCCCGCTTCCGCGTCCTCGCCCATCCGATGGGCCACGTCGCCGCGCAGTGTCAGCAGTCGCACGAGCTGTGCGGGTGCCGGTTGCGCGTCCTTCCGTTCCAGCGCCCGGTCGATGATGCGCGCCGCGCCCGGCAGGTCCTCCTTGGCGTCGGCGAAGAGCGTGGCGAGGTGCAGGGCCCGGGCGACGGGCTCCTTGGGCACCGGGGCGTGGGAACCGTCGCCGCCTGTCTGCTGCCCCACCCGGATGCTGTTGCCCGCGGGGTCGGTCATCAGGAACTGCCGCATGCCGTAGCTCATGTCCTTCAGCGGTCCGATGCGCGGCAGCCCCCGGCTGGGTATCCGCCCGTACGTCGACCGAAGCCCCTCCCGGAACGCCTCGTGCATCGCGTCCACCTCGTCGGTGAGGATGTAGCAACCGCCGACGGAACTCGCCGGGTCGTGTGCCCTGTTGCCGAAGAAGTGCAGTTCGACTGCGCCGCGTTCGACGATGGCGTAGGGGTAGGGGCTCTTCTGGAGGAAGGTCGTCTCGAAGCCGAGCGCGGTGTAGAAGTCGACAACGGGTCGGATCTCTCGGCAGTGGAGCATGGGGATCGCCTTCTCGGTCATGCGGAGAGGGTAGTCAAAGTTGTCTAGTTGGTCAAAGTTGACTACTTCGAGGCGCGTGTCGGCACGACATCCTGTGCGCCTCTCCGTCAGTCCGGGCGGTCGGTGACGGTGAGGTGGTCCGGAAGCGTCGGATCGTCCGCCGGCGGCCGCTCGGGCAGTACAAGCGTCGTGAGGCGGGGGAAGCGGTGCAGCCAGCGGCCGCCGTCCTCGGCGGGCCGGTAACCGCCGGGCAGCCACAGGGCGGTCAGGCGGTCGCGGTCCAGGAGTTCAAGCAGCTCGGACGGCCGGTAGTCCGGGTCGGCGACCTGCACCCGGGGCCTGCCGCCGAGGGCCCGCAGGGCGCGCAGATGCTCGGTGTGGTGCGCGGTGAAGTACAACCCGTCCCCGCCCAGCCCGGAGATGACCTCCTCCGCGTAGCGGTCGGTGTCGAACCGGTACCAGGACCACGCCAGTTGGCGGCGGACGGCCAGTGACGGATGGGCGCGGTAGCGGGCCAGCAGGGGCAGCGCGGCCTCGCTGCCGAGTCGCGTGGCGACGAGCACGACGTTCAGCGCCACCTCGTCGGGCAGGCCCTCCGGGCCGGGCAGCAGGGCGAGCGCGGTCGGCGTGCCGAGATCGATCAGCGTACGCACCGCACGCTTGTCGCGCGGCGGCACCAGCGGCGCGGTGAACTCCAGCACCCGCCGCCGAGCGTCGTCGTCCAACCCGGCGGCGTCCGGCAGGCAGCTCGCCGCCAGCAGCCCCCTGCGGACGGCGGTCGGCGAGTGCCGCCCGTCGCCGTCGGCCGGGAGCAGTCCTTCGACGAGCCGCGTCTGCTCGGTCGGCCCGCCGAGGGCGACGGCCATCCGGACGACGTCCTCCCACTGCGGCCGGTGCGCGTTGACCAGCAGCATCGGCAGGTCGCCCTCCTCCAGTGCCGCTCGGGCGGCGAGGAAGTGCTGAAAGCTGCCGTGCGTCGCGAAGTGCACCACGCCGGGGGTGGACTCACGCAGAAGACCGGAACGGGACAGCAGGTGCTCCAGCACCGCCTCGGGCTCTCCCGCGGTGTCGCCGAGCGCCCGCCTGATCTGCCGCACAGCGTCCGAAGCGGCCATCTCCGACTGGTGGTTGCGCGTCATCCAGTGAGCGAACCGCTGAAGCAGCCCTAGCCGGGTGTCGCGATCGAGGCTCACACCGGCGACCGAAACGCCGCGCTCCTCGTCCCGCCGCTCCAGCAGCAGACCAAGCGCCGCGTCGTACAACTCCCGCCGCACCGAAGGCATTCGGCCGTCACGCGTGCTGTTGAGGGCGCAGAGCAACGCGCACAGGAGCGGGTGCACCGCGAGCTGCGCCAGCGCCGGGTTCGCCAGTACCGCCTCGTACAGTGCGCGACCCGCCGCCGGGTCGGCACCGGCGGCCGCGTGCCACCGGCTGATCAACTCCCGTACGTCGCCGGTCGCGAGCGGGACCAGTGACAACTCGTGGAAGCCCACGTCGGCCAGCCACTCATCGCGCACCGCCGACGGGCGGGCGGTGACCACCCAGCGGTTGTCGGGGAAGTCCCGTACCAGCTCGCGCAGCCAGCGGCGGGTGGTCTCGCGCGCCTCGGCCGGTATCTCGTCCACGCCGTCGACCAGCAGCAGGCCGCGTCCGGCGCTGAGCACCCGGTCGGCCCAGCCGTCCGGCTGGGCGCCGGCCAGCGAACTGCGCACGGCGTGCAGGAAGCGGTCCGGTGTGGGCGGCGCCCCGGCCGCGAGCACACGCCGCAACGGCAGCAGGAACGGCACGCGCCCGTACAGGCCGGGCGGCCCCGGCCGCTCTCCCCGCCCGACGGCGGCCAACGCCAACCACTGGAGCAGGGTCGTCTTTCCCGCCCCGGCCGACCCGCGCAGCACCACACGCTCCCGCACGGCGAGCGCTTGCGCCACCGGCGCCGGCGGCTCCACACCACTCGCCGCCTCCAACGGCACGTACGCCGCTTCCAGCGGCCACTCGCGTGAGACGCCGCCGCCAAGCCCGAGAATCGTCAACTCGCCGTGCCGGTTGCCGATGTGCTCCGCGTACCGCTGCTCGAAGCGGGCGTCCTCGGCGAGCGGCGAGGGCGTGCGCTCCAGCAGCAGGGCGGTGTCCGCCGCGAGTCCCGCCAGGTCGCGTGACTGCTCGACGAGCGTCCGGTTGGCAAACGTCGAACGACTGGCGAAGAACTCCAGCACATGCGCGCACACCGCCGTCAGCAGCGGCTCCAGCAGCGCCCGCGCGTCACCGGAGAGTCCAGCGGGCCTGGGCAGCCGCGCGGCGAGCGCCGCCGCTCCCAGCCGGACCGCCTGCACATCGTCCATGTCGAGATCGCCGAGCCCGTACAGCGCCGCGAGGGAGGCGGTGGAGAGGTCGACACCGGCCAGGTGCTTCGGGTCGCGGCCGGTCGCGGCCAGCAGGTCGAGCAGGTGGCCGTCTCCGCAGCCGAGGTCGAGGACCCGTTCGGCGCCCGCGACCTCGTCGCGTACGAGTTCGTAGCTGGATCGGCCGTCGGCGTCCCGTCCGGCGGCCATCACCTCCGACGTCACCGCCGGTCGCAGCGCGTGGAAGTCCCGTAGGAACGCCTCGCCCGAAGTACCCATCCACGCTCCTCCGTTGGCCGTTCGGCCAGCGTAGCCTCGTCCGTCCTAGGATCGCGGCATGGAACCCGCCGTCGTCGCACGTCTCGCGTCCGCCGCCGTCGTGCCGCTGGTCAAGCGGCTTGTCCGGCGGGACGGGCCGGG
>NZ_VJYK02000754.1 GCF_007097205.2 Streptomyces alkaliterrae | reverse complement strand
CGCTCGGGGCGATCGACACTTGGCGCGACCTCGTCGTCGCTGCGGTAGAGCCGGAACCCGGCCAGACCATCCTCGATTTGGCGGCTGGAACCGGCACCTCCTCAGCTACGTTTGCCGCCCGCGGCGCGCAGGTTTATCCCGATATTTCCACCGGGATGCTGGCGGTGGGTAAGCAGCGCCAGCCCCATCTGCACTTCGTCGCCGGGGACGCCACCTGCCTGCCCTACGCCGACAACTCCTTCGACGCCGTGACGATCTCCTACGGTCTGCGCAACGTCGAGGACCCACAAAAGGCACTGCGCGAGATGCTGCGCGTCACCAAGCCTGGCGGCCGGGTCGTCATCTGCGAGTTCTCCTACCCCACCTGGGCACCGTTCCGCCACGTCTACAC
>NZ_VJYK02000753.1 GCF_007097205.2 Streptomyces alkaliterrae | reverse complement strand
CGCCCGCACCCCCCGCCGCCCCAGCGGCCGGGAGCGGCACGACGAGAAGATCACGGTCTACGTCTCCGCCGAGGAACTGATGGACCTCGAGCACGCCCGGCTGGTCCTGCGCGGCGAACACGGCCTCGCGGTGGACCGGGGCCGCATCGTCCGGGAGGCCGTGGCCGTCGTCCTCGCCGACCTGGAGTCGCGCGGTGAGGCGAGCATCCTGGTGCGGCGGCTGCGCGGCAGCTGAGCGACGCGACGCGGGCGGCGCGCAGGCGCGCCCGGCGCGCCGAACGCCACCGCCCCCTGCCACCATGCCGGCGGCCGGTAAGGTGCCCGCGATGACCGTCTCCGAGCAGCCCGCAGAGCCGCCGCGCCGGTCCCGCCGGGCCCTCGGCCGGGGACCGGCC
>NZ_VJYK02000752.1 GCF_007097205.2 Streptomyces alkaliterrae | reverse complement strand
ACCTTGCCCCACCCCATTGCCGTCTGTGCCTCGCTCAATGCCAGGACTTGAGGTCCACGAAGAACTCCGGATACCCCTTCCACTTGTCGCGGAAGTAGGCTGCGTTGCGGTTGAACAGCTGCTTGTAGCGCTCGCTGCCCTCGCTGGCGCCGGTAGTCTGGTGCGGCTGGTGACGGACACCGGCCAGGTCACGGAACGCCACCGAATAACCAGCCTTCTTCACCTGGAAGCAGATGTCCGTGTCTTCGAAGCACGTAGGGTCGTAGAACACATCGAAGCCTTCCAGACGCTCGAACAGGTCACGGGCAAGGAACATGCAGCTGGTCCCCAGGAAACCCACGTCATCGCGGTATCCCTTGATGCGGGCCTCGTTGTTCATGCCGCGATTGGGAAGG
>NZ_VJYK02000751.1 GCF_007097205.2 Streptomyces alkaliterrae | reverse complement strand
GCCGGCGACTCAGCTCGGCTGATCTGCAGCTGGTGCTGCTGGCGCTGCTCAAAGGCACCCCGCGTCACGGCTATGAGCTGATCAAGGCGGTGGAAGAACACTCGCTTGGCTTCTACACGCCAAGCCCGGGCATGGTGTACCCGGCGCTGTCGTATCTGGAAGACCACGGTTTTGCCTCCGTCACCGTCGAAGGCAACAAGAAGCGCTACGGCATCACGCCAGAAGGCGAAACCTGGCTGGCCGAGCGCCAGAACAGCGCCGATGCCATCCTCGCGCAATTGCGCGCCATGGGTGAGCGCGTCAAGCGCATGAATGAAGCCATGGCCTTCGACCGCGAAACCGACAACGCCGCCGAATGGACGGACACCGGCCACGACCCGCTGCGCACAGCGCGCTGG
>NZ_VJYK02000750.1 GCF_007097205.2 Streptomyces alkaliterrae | reverse complement strand
CAGGTACATCACCGCGAACACCAGCAGCATCGCCTCCAGCAGCGTCTGCACCACCTTCTGGATCGAGATCTTCACGAACGGCGCGGTGTCGAACGGGATGCTCGCCTCCACGCCGCGCGGCAACAGCGGCGCCAGTTCCGCCATGCGCTCACGGACCGCCGACGCCGTGCGCACCGCATTCGCGCCCGGCCGCAGCTGCACCCCGGCGGCGGTGGCCGGATGGCCATCCTCGCGGGTGCCCCAGGCATAGCTCTGCGCGCCCAGTTCGACGCGGGCGACATCACCCAGCACCACCCGTGAACCGTCGGCCCCGGCGCGCAGTACGATCGCCGCGAACTGTTCCGGCGTGGACAACTGGCCGTCGGCGCTGAGCGGCACGGTGATGCGCTGGCCTGGAA
>NZ_VJYK02000749.1 GCF_007097205.2 Streptomyces alkaliterrae | reverse complement strand
CGGGCGGGCCGCGACGGATCAAGAAGTGGGCGAGGAGGGCGTCCCACAGCGGGACGGTGTGGTCCTCGCGGGCGGGACGGGAGATACGGACCGGCTCGGGCAGGAGGACCGGTGTCGGGTCGAGGGCGAGCGGCGGCAGGGCGAGGGTGCGCAGCAGCCGCAGCAGCCGGAAGAGCGCCGTCTCACCGCGCCACAGCCACAGCCCGCAGAGGGCGGCCGCGAGCAGGTGCGCGGCGAGCATGCCGACGGAGGAGTGCCCGCCGAGGAACTGGCCGAACGTTCCGCCGGCGTCGAGTCCGCCGGCGGCGTCCGTCGCGTGTGCGGCCCCGGTGTGCCCGCCGTGAGACGCGTGCGCCGCGTGCCCGCCGGCCGCCGGGGCGGCGTGGGCGGGGGCAGCGTG
>NZ_VJYK02000748.1 GCF_007097205.2 Streptomyces alkaliterrae | reverse complement strand
GACGGGCTTTCTTCCATCAAACAGCCGGCGCAGCCTCGTACAGTCCCAACGTAAGGCGACGTGACACGTACATACCCCGTAAGGGGAAGCTACGTGTCACCGGCGGGCACCGATCGGTTATGCGCCGAACCACGTGACACTCACGTGCACCGCACGGTGCAGCTACGTGTCACTAGCAGAGGCTGACCAATCTCGCCCAGCTCGTCGTGACATCTACGTCTCCCGCAAGGGGGAGCTACGTGTCATGTCGCCCTCACGCGTCATTCCACTGCCCCGGCGGAAGCTGCTCCGCCCCAACACAAGGTCTGCACCATGAAAGCCGCCACCGTTGCCGTCGACGTCGGATACGGAAACACCAAGTTCGCGTTCCCGATGGGCTCCGAGACCAAGCTGAACATGTT
>NZ_VJYK02000747.1 GCF_007097205.2 Streptomyces alkaliterrae | reverse complement strand
GGGTGGGTTCGCGTCCGGTCGGCGGGATGAGAGTGCCCGGCTGCTGGGTGAGGGGATCGCAGCGGAGAAGGTGGAGGCGGTCGTCCTGATCGGGGACCTCAACGGGCCGGTCGAGGACCGGGGCCTGGCCCCGCTGACCTCGCGGATGAACGTGGCGGAACGCGGCTTCGGGTTCAGCTTCCCCGCAGCACTGCCGCTGGCCAGGATCGACCACGTCATGGCCCGTTCTCTGGCCGTGACCCGGATCCGTCCTCTTCCTGCCACCGGCAGTGATCACCTGCCGGTGGTCGCCACGCTCTCCCCGCGGTGAGGGGGCGGGGACGGCTTGCCGTGTGACGTCTAGCGTCCGGAGGGTGGCGGGCCGACGGCTGAGGCGGACGCGTCGGCCCGCCACCCTCCGGA
>NZ_VJYK02000075.1 GCF_007097205.2 Streptomyces alkaliterrae | reverse complement strand
GGCACCGCCCCGCCCCCGCTCCTCGAAGATGCGCGCGCCCGCGGCCTGCCCTGTCCTGCCAGTAGGACCGGCACAGCCTGCCAGCGAGACCCCGCACAGGAGGACACACATGTGCACCAAGCACCACCACGGGGAAACCCGACCCGCCCACGCCCACAGCCACGGCCGCTCGCGCCGGGGACTGCTGCTGCGCGGCGGGGCGCTGCTGGCCGGGCTGGTCCCGGCCGTGGCGGCGGGCCGGGCCGTCGGCTGGCCCAGCGGCGGCCCGGGCGGCGTACCCGAAGAGGTCCCCGCCGGCCTGTGGACCCGCCCGCTGACCGCCGGCTCCCCTGTCTCCGCCTCGTACGGCATCAAGGGCGACTGGCTCGCCGGCTACCACACCGGTGTGGACTTCGCCGTCGACACCGGCACCCGCGTCTACTCGATCGGCCCCGGCACGATCGAGATCGCGGGCGAGTACGGCGACTACGGGGAGGCCGTGCTGATCCGCCTCGACGACGGCTACTTCGCGCTCTACGCCCACCTCTCGACCATCGACGTCAAGCGCGACCGGCGGGTCGACGGCGGCGAACGCCTCGGCGAGACCGGCGCGACGGGCCGGGTCACCGGCCCCCACCTCCACTTCGAGGTCCGCGCCACCCGAAACTACGGATCCGACGTCGACCCCGTCGAGTACCTCGCCACCCGAGGCGTCCGCATGGACTAGGTGTATTGACCTGGAGCGTTGTTAACGCGGCTGATCGGTGGGTGGCCGGCGAGGTTCCGGGTAGGCAGCGTGAGGGGGTGGATCGGCTTGGGACTCCGCGCACGCGTGTTACTCCGGCTTCTGGTGCTGCTACTGGGGGCGGTCCTCATCACGCTTGCCGTCGGAGAGGGGAAACCGGTCTACCGGGACACGGTCGCCTACACGAACGCCAAGCCGTGTCCGCCGAGCACCTCCGCCGCGGCGGCGCCCCCGGGGGACTGTCTCGGCTCTCTGGTCGCCGAGATCCGTGACAAGGACAGGACCTACCGGGGCGGCGGACCCGGCGGCGGCGACACCACGCACCGCCTGAAGCTTCTGCTGCCCTCGGAGAACACGGTGTGGCGGCGGGTCAGCGGGCCCGTGTACGAGGCAGCCGAGCCCGGCGGACGCGCCGAACTCACGGTGTGGCGGGGCATGACCGTGGGGGTGACGGTGGACGGAGAGCACAGCGGTCGCCCCCCGCGTCCCGTGGCCGGACTCGGGATGTGGGCGCTGCTCGGCTGGGGCGGCGCCGGTCTGGTCCTCTGGTCCGCCCAGGGCAACGGTCGGCCGGGACTCGACCTGGTGCTGTGGGCACTCCCCTGGATGGCGATCGGGGTGGCCGGTTGCGTGCTGCTGGTCTCCGCCGTGCAGGGCGGATTCCAGGTCGAGGCGGCGGTGGCGCTCACCGTGTTCGTCGTCCTGCCGGCTCTCTACGTCCTGACCCTCCGGATGAGATGAGCTCGGGGGTTCCCGTATCGTCCCGACGCATGACCGTGCTGCGCGGCGCTCTTGTCACTCTCCGCCCGACCACTGACGACGACGTCCCCGCCCTGGCCGCCATCCGGGCCACGCCCGAGGTGCGGGCCCGGTGGCGGGGCGAGGACGACCTCGAGGCGGAGATCAGGTCCGACCTGTCGGACCCCGACGTCCACCCGCTGACGATCCGCCATCAGGAGCGGATCGTCGGCATGATCCAGTGGTACACCGAGGACGAGCCGGACTACCGGCACGCGGGCATCGACATCTTCCTCGACCCGGCAGCCCACGGCGCCGGCCTCGGCACCGACGCCGTGCGCACGCTCGCCGTCCACCTCGTCGACGACCACGGCCACCACCGCCTGGTCATCGACCCGGCCGCCGACAACCTCCCGGCCATCCGCTGCTACGAGAAGGTCGGCTTCAAGCCCGTCGGCGTCATGCGCCAGTACGAACGCGGCGCGGACGGCACCTGGCACGACGGCCTCCTGATGGACCTCCTCGCCCCCGAACTGCTCCGCTGAACCGGCCGACACCGCCGGATCAACGCTCTTCACCCGCGTCGGCCCCGGAGGATGGACGCCGCGATCAGGGAGTAGACACCGAAGGCGAGAACGCTCAGGCCCACCAGTGCGACAAGACCGTGGGTCGACTCCCGAGCGCCGAAGCCCACGACCGTGATCACGCCGCCGAAGATGAAGCTCTGCACGGCGGCCCTGGTCCTGTTGTGGATGTGCACCTCGAGGACACGCTCGGAGTGCGTGTACTCCGCACCGAAGTGATCGTGCGGATCGTCGCTGAATCCCTTGCCCACACGCATTCTCGGCATCGGCTCTTCGGGCGGTGGAGCGGGGATCGGCTGCGGTGGCCGCCGTACCCGGGGCTTCGGCGGCGCGGCCGGCGGAGGCGGTGGAGGCGGCGGAACCGGCGGCTGTACCTCCCGCCTCGATCTGAAGGGCCAGCCCCGGCGTGAGCCCTGTGACGGATCGGAACCTGCTCCCATGGCCACCTCGCCCGCGTCGTCTGCAGCCTGTCGTCGCGGGCCCGGAGTCTGCCACACGGCCGTACGACGACCGTCAACGGGCCCCGCGCCCGCCCGGGAAACCCGTTGAGCCGACACCGGCCACGGGGGAAGACTGACGTCGCCGTGTCGACAGGTCCCCATCGGAACCGGAGCACATATGGCTGATCCGCACTCGCCCGAATCCCCGCGCTACAGTCGCGTCCTCCTCATGGCCGGGGCAGTCGTCGACGCCCCGCTGTGGGACCGGACGCCGGGGCATCCTCGATATCCGCTCTGCTACGGGGAGTTGGGCGTCAGCGCGGAGCTCGCCGAGCGACTGGAACAGTGGAACAGCCGCTACGAGTCGACGGTGTTCGACGAGTGGGACGACGGGGAGTCCGAGGCGTTCGCCCGCGACGGCGCGCAGCTCGCGGTCGCACTGCGACGCGAACTCGGCCCGGACGTCGAGGTGCTGTACGGAGACGGCATCAGCCCTCCGCCGGACGACGAGGTGCACGACGATCCACCGCGCCACCCTCCCGGGGAGTACCGCTGGAGCACCGAGTAGGTCGGGGCCGGCCACGGCCGCCCCGGGCGGGGAAAATCGCGCGACTCGGACGGTGGCGCGGCATACGGTCGGTGTATGAGCCGTACGACACGTGGCGCGCCGCGACTGGTGGAGATCACGCCGGGCAACATCGAGCTGGCGCTCGACCTACGCGTCCGGCCGGACCAGGAGCACCTGGTGGCTCCCGTCGTGAAGTCCCTCGCCGAGGCGTACGCGCACCGCGGGACGGCGTGGCCGCGCCTCGTCCTCGACGGCGACCGGGCGGTCGGCTTCCTCATGGCGTTCCTCGACATCGACTGGCGGGGCGATGGTACCGACTTCCGGTCCGGGCTCTGGCGGCTGAACATCGCGGCCGGTGAACAGGGCCGGGGTTACGGCCGCTTCGCGGTCGAGTCGGTGGCCGCCGAGATCCGCCGTCGCGGCGGCACGCGGCTCTTCACGACCTGGCACCCCGGTGAGGACGGCCCCGAGCGCTTCTATCTCGGTCTCGGCTTCCGGCCGACCGGTGAGACAAGCGGCGGCCAGACCGTCGGTGAGCTGGCGCTGGACGGGAAATACCGTTGAGTCGTCGACGGCCGACGGGAAGACTGGCGGCATGAGCGCTCGACGATACGTCTATCTGGATCCCGACGGCATGGACGGCGAGTGGCTCCATGTGATCGTGGAGGCCCCGACGGGGGTCGTCTACCAGCAGCAGTACGGCGGAACCGCATGCCGCCAGGGGCGGTTGGAGGGCTTCCTCGTCCCGCTGACGGGCGCCGACGCGCTGGACGCGCTGCGCGAGTTGTTCGAGGAGCACTTCCGCGGCGCCGGCACCCGGAACCACTCGTGGTCGGCGGAGGAACAGGAACGGCTGCGGCTGATCGTCGAGGACGTGCCCTACTGGTTCTGCGACGGACGTGACGAGGAGCCGCGCACCCTGAGCCTGGACCAGGGGCGGATGCACGGAACCGACGAGGCGTGGATACCGGTCACCACACCGGACGGCCCCGGCGTCCTGGTCTGGCTCAACTCGGACTGAGACGGTCACGGGCGCGACGCACGGATAGTCTGGCGGGGTGACCACGCGTGCTTTCCGCGACCTCGACGTCGCCGCGATGATCGACGACCTCAGGACCCTTGTGGAGGTGGAGTCGCCGTCGCGGGATCGGGAGGCGCTGACGGCCTCGGCGAAGGCCGTCGCCGCCGTCGTCGAGAACCGCCTCGGCGGCCGGGCCGTCCTCGTGGAGAGCCCGGCCGGGCCGCACGTCCACTGGTCCGGGGGTGGCGACCCCCGGGTGCTGGTGCTCGGCCACCACGACACGGTGTTCCCGCTCGGCACCCTCGCACGTCGCCCGTTCCGCGTCGCGGGCGGCCGCGCGACCGGGCCCGGCGTCTTCGACATGCTCGGCGGTCTGGTGCAGGCCGTGCACGGTCTGGCGACGCTCGACGACCGTTCCGGCGTGGAGATCCTGGTCACCGCCGACGAGGAGGTCGGCTCGCACCACTCCCGCACGCTGCTCGAGGAGCGCGCGCTGGCCTGCGGCGCCGTGCTGGTCGTGGAGGGCGCCGCCGACGGCGGCGGTCTGAAGACGGCACGCAAGGGCTGCGGCAACTTCCAGGTCTCCGTCACCGGTCGGGCCGCGCACGCCGGTCTGGAGCCGGAGGCCGGCGTCAACGCCCTCGTCGAGGCGGCCCACCAGGTCCTGCACATCGCGTCGCTCGGCCGCCCCGAGGTCGGCACGACCGTCACCCCGACCGTCGCCTCCGCCGGCACACTCGACAACGTCGTGCCCGCCGAGGCGACCATCGCCGTCGACGTACGCGTCGAGACGGAGGCGGAGAAGACGCGCGTCGAGGCCGCGTTCGCGGCGCTGACGCCCCGGCTGCCCGGGGCGGAGGTCAACGTCGCGGGCGGCGTCGGCCGACCGCCGATGCCGCCGGCCGCCTCCGCCGGGCTCTTCTCCCTCGCCAGACGGCTGATGCCCGATCTCGACGGCCACCACGTCGGCGGCGGCAGCGACGGCAACTTCACGGCCGCGCTCGGCGTTCCGACGCTCGACGGCCTCGGCGCCGTCGGCGGCGGCGCCCACGCCGACCACGAGTACCTGGAGGTCGGCGCCATGCCGGAACGCGCCGCCCTCGTCGCCGGTCTGGTGGAGGCCCTGCGGTCCGGCGCCGATCGCCCCGGCGAGGGGGCCGATCGGCGCGCGTTCAGCAGGTCGGGAGGCCGGGGATGACGCCGTCGTTGTCGCCGCCCTGGATGTAGACGACGCTGACCCAGACGTTGGCGTTGCCGCTGTCGTCGTCGGTCCTGGCCCACCAGACGTTGGTGTAGGAGCCGTCGGTCTCGCGGCGGCCCAGGTTGGCCTGGCAGTAGAAGTAGTTCTTGCCGGCGTAGAGGACGCCGACCTCGCGCCATTCCCTGGTGTACGACTTGGCGGTCTTCCAGACCGTGCAGTCGTACCGGCCGTCGCTGCGGACGAAGCATGTCGGCTTCGACGTGGACGTGCCCCCGCTCGAGGAGCCGGACGTGCCGGAGGAGCCCGAGGTGCCGCCGGTGGTGGACGTGGAGGACGAACCCCCGCCTGTGGTGCCCGACGAGGAGGAGCCGCCGCCGGAACCGCCCGTTGTCGTCGCCGAGTCCGTGTCCTTGCCGCCCGCGCCGCCGTCGGCCGCCCCTTCGTCGTCGCCGCCCTTCCCGGAGGAGGACTTCGCGTCGGAGGGGGCGGGTGAAGCGCCGTCGGAGGCCGAGGGGGACGGGGAAGCGGAGGCCTTCGGCGAGGCGGACTCGGTGGCGCCGTCGAGTGGTGAGATGGCCATCCCGTCCCCGTCGCCGTCACCGTCCGGGCCTCGGTCGGTGCGGCCCTTTGCCCCGCCGTCGGCGTCGCCGCCGTGTCCGGCGGCGGGGGTGGTGCTGCCCCGGTCCGTCAGTCCGTAGGTGACCCCGCCCCCTACCAGTACGGCGGCCACGGCGGCTGCCGCTATCAGCGCGCGGGAGCCTCCCCGCGGGCGCCTTCGCCGGTTGGTCGTCGCGCCCGTTCCGGCCTCGGGTCCGGGCTCCGGCGCCGGTGTCGGCGCGGCGGGCGGCGGCGGGTAGGCGCCATAGCCCGACGGTGTGGTGGACGGCGGGGGGCCGAAGCCCTGCGGTGGCCGCGGTCCCGCCTCGGGCTCGACGGGCGCCGCCGCGGGCGCCGCCGGGCCGCCCGGCTGGTCGGACAGGGCGGCAAGCAGCCGGATCGCGGTTTCCGCGTCGGGACGCCGTGCCGGGTCCTTGTCCAGAAGCTGCCGCAGTACCGGCGCGAGCGGCCCCGCCCGGCGGGGCTCGGGCAGTTCCTCGGTGACGATCGCGGCGAGCGTGGACCACGTCGACGTGCGGCGGAACGGCGAGCCGCCCTCCACCGCGACGTACAGCGTGGCGCCGACGGCCCAGACGTCGGAGGCCGGGCCGGGCTGCCGGCCCTGGGCCCGCTCGGGCGCCAGGTAGTCCAGCGAGCCGACGAGTTCGCCACTGCGGGTCAGTTGGGTGGCGTTGCCGTCGCCGGGGTCCTCCATCGCGGCGATACCGAAGTCGGTGAGGACCACGCGGCCGGTGCGGTCCAGCAGGATGTTGCCGGGTTTGACGTCCCGGTGCAGGACGCCGACCGCGTGTGCGGCGGCCAGCGCCTCCAGTACCTTGACGCCGACGGCAGCCGCCTCGTGCGGGTCCATGAGGCCGCGCTCGTCGAGGACGTCGGCGAGGGACGGGCCGTCGACGAGTTCCATGACGATGACCGGCCGACCGTGGTGGTCGGCGACGTCGTGGACGGCGATGACGCCCGGGTGGCGGACGCGCGCCGCCGCCCGGGCCTCCCGCTGCATCCGCAGCCGCAGGTCGTCCAGCTCCGGGCCGGACGAGTCGGTGTAGGTGCGGAGTTCCTTGACGGCCACCTCTCGGCCCAGGACCTCGTCGACGGCGCGCCACACGACGCCCATCCCGCCGCGCCCGAGCTGTCGGACGGGCCGGTACCGCCCCGCGATCAGTTCGTACGGTTCGTGCTCCCCCGAAGACACCGCTGCCCCGTTCTCTGTGTTCCGTTGTCCGTCACTGCGATCCGGCGTGTGAACGCCTGATCAACGGGGTACAGGGTACGGGCCGCCGGCGAACCCTCCGCGGACGGCGGCCGGTTGGAGCCGACTCGTGACGCGGTACCGCGGGACGGGCTGGCTCACACCTTCGGAGGAGCCATGTCCGCGATCTCCCGGGGGAAGTAGGTCTCCAGCGCCTCGCCGGACCGGTACAGCTCCCGCACGAACTCACGGGAACGCCCGACGACGTCCGCTTCCGTGTACCGCGTGGCACCGTCCGGCACTCCCTCCGGGGTGTAGTCCAGCACGTAGACCGCCTCGGTACCCAGCACACACAGCTCCGGCAGCCGCTTGTCCCGCTCGTGAGTCGCGACACGCTCGGCGTCGACGACCGACACCTGTTCTCCGTAGCCGCTTTTCACGTGGAGGATGTTCATCTCCCACTGCACGTACGGCGTGACGGGCTGCTCGACGATCCGCACGCGGTGATGGCCGAAACCCGCCTTCCGCATCCGGCCGAAGTACTCCTCGTACTCGGCTCGAAGTTCCTCGATGAGCTGGAGCGAGTGTTTCCACTCTCCCGCGCGGAAGGCCAGCCAGCTCGGGAAGTCGCCCTCGTCGTAGTGCTGCAACCGCTCCAGCTTCCAGAATCCCTCAGCTCCGATTCGCCAGAAGCGCTCCATGAAGTCGGGCGTGTAATCCGCCTGTTCGAGCCGAGTGCCGTTGGCCCCGGCGAAGATGTCACGCATGGGCGGAACTCCTTCCTTTGACGCTGGCCCGCCGAGCACGGCGTTGCCGCCGCCAGGTGACGAACCAGATGGTGTGGATGGTGACGAAGGCGGCGAGGGTCAGGGCGGCATCGGCCGCTTCGAGCGGGGATGCGGGACCGCCGAGCTGGGACCACGCCCTGGCGATCAGGCGGACTTCCGCGGGAACGGTGAACGCGGCGAACCCGGCCAGGCACAGGACGGTCCCCGCCACCAGGAACGCGCTGTAGATCCGGACCGCGCGTTGTTCGGCCGACGGGAGGCGACGGCTCGGGTCCTCGGCGGCGTTCGCCCGCCGTGCCACTCGTCTGGCGAGGTACCGGGCATAGGCTCGGCCGTCGCCGTAAAGGTCACGGCAGCCGGTGAGGTCCTGGAGGACGAAGTAGAGATCGGTCCGCATGAAGACCATCAGCTGAAAGGTGATCGGCAGCGCCGCCCACAGGACCAGCGCCGCGAGCAGGCGGTGGACGGTCGTGCCGGGAGCGGTCGACGCGAGGAGCAGGAAGGCGACCGAGGCGACCGTGAGGTTGACCCCGATGCCGGCGAGGTAGGCGGTGAGGCGATGGCGGCGCGGGGCGAGTTCTATGCCGCTGATGTCCGTCTGCATGACGAGGAACTGCAGTCGGGTGCCGAAGCCGACGCGGCCGGGAACGTGCGCGGCTCTGGCGACCGCGAGGTGGGCGACCTCGTGGAGGAGGACGATGGACCAGCCGACGAGCAGCCCACTCGCGACGACCAGGACCCCGTAGGAGCTCCACAGCAGGTCGTGGTGGCTGGGCATCAGTTCGGGCCGGGTGGCAAGAACGGCCAGTGCCGCGAGGACAAGCGCGGCCGGCAGCCAGGGAAGCGCGGGGTGGAGGAGGAACCTCACATGACGGGCGCGCAGGCGGGGGAACGTGGCAGGACGGGCGGGAGGCGAGGGGAGCCGCTCTCCGTCGACGGCCGCGATGAATCCGAGCGCTGCCAGATCCCGGACGAACGCGGCGACGTCCAGTTCGTCTCCCGTGGCCTCCAGCAGGCGTGCCTGCGTCGCGGCGACCGTCTCGCCCCGCTCCAGCAGGCGGAGTGCGAGCACACCGTCCGCGGGAAGACTCACGAAGACGCGGGTATCGCGGCGGCCCACGATCCACTCGGCGCCGTCGGCCCTGGTGCCGAGTTCGTGCGGGACCACCCGCGAGTCGGGTCCGACACGCGGCCCGCCGCCGTCGCCCGCCACGTCAGCGTTCACCGCATACGCGGCAGTCCGACCGGCGGGGGATCGGCTCAAGTCCGCTGTCGGCCGGGCGCATGAGGTTGTAATCGAGCCGGAAGCCCGGCGGGAGCCGCGGCACACCGGTGAGAACGGCCGTCGCGGAGTAGACGAACAGGGCGCCGGCAAGCGACGCGGTGACGGCGTTCACCGGGCTCCAGGGCATGCGCGGCGAAACGACCTCCTCGCACTCGCCGGGGGGTAGGCCCAGGTCACGGGACTCGGCCAAGGTGGCTCTCCGGCACTCCAGGCAGCCGCTCCGCCCCGGGGTGAAGGCACCGGCACTGACCAGAGGCCCGCGGTAACCTCCTTCGATCCACGGCGTGTCCGTTTCGATGCACGCCTCGTTGGCCCACGAGCGGATGGCGGCCGGACGGTCGGCGCTCAGCACCAGGAGGTCGTACCCCCCGGCCGGAAGCTCGCCGGGGCGGAGCAGTCGCCGCAGGTCCTCGACGTCTCGGACCTCGGCCGCCTCGCCCGTCACGACGACGTCGGAGTTCAGCGCACGCAGTGATTCGAGTGCCACGTCGACCTTGCGCCGACCGATGTCCCTCTCCCGGTAGAGGATCTGCCGGTTGAGGTTGGACAGTTCGACCAGGTCGGGGTCCACGCAGTGCAGAAGGCCCACGCCGGAGGCCACCAGGCCCTGTGCCGCGACGCCCCCGACGCCGCCCAGACCGATCAGGAGTACGCGCGCACGACGGAGCGCGAGCTGGAGGTCCCAACTACTGGTTCGGGGTGAGAGATCCATCCATCGAAGCAGCGGTACACCCCGCGAGTAGCGGGTCAGCTCGCCTTCCGAAAGGTCGCCGGGCGGTAGGGCGGCCGCGTCCTCGAGGAAACCGGCCCGGCGTAGATCGGCGATGGCCTCGAGAACGTCGCTCTCGCTGGGAACCGGATGAGTTCCGGCCATTTCGGTGGCGATTTCCAGAGGACCGCGCTGTCCGTCCAGCGCCTGGACGAGTGGCCAGATCCACCCGTCGGAATCTTCGATCTCCGCACCGATGCCGTGGATCACGCCACCGATACGCACGTTTCCTTCCGTTGTCCGGTAGGGCCGGTGCTCGGGTTTCACACGTGGCAGCGCTAAGTCGGCGCAGGGTCCGCCTCGCTCGAACATCTTGGGCAACTCCTTTAACTCAAAAGCCAGTTGACACCAAACGCCACCGTGAAACAGGTTGGCATCCTAACGTCACGACCGAACCGGGAGGCAAGCATGGCCACCAAGATCACGATTCGTCCGCTGGACAAGAAGGAGACCACCGGCGAAAGCCAGGGCACGAGCAACTGACGCCCAGGCCGTGTCCGCCGGCTGGCGCCCCAGGGCGGACACGGCTGTCCGGGCCGCACCCCGGACGTCGTCGCGGGAGGATCGCGCAGTGGCGATGAGAGGGGACGAGGACACCATCGAACTGGGCGAGGCCGAGATTCGGGAGATCACGGGGTACGCGGCCGCCGCCGCGCGACGGGTGCTGCCGCTGTTCGAGGAGGGCCTGCCCGCCGACGCGCGCGCTCGGGAGGCGATCGAGGCGGCGGAGCGGTACGCGGCGGGCGGGCGGCGCACGGCGGAGCTGCGGCGGCGGGCGTGGGCGGCGCACCGCGCGGCTCGCGAGGCCGCCACGCGGGAGGCCGGCACGTGGGCGGGCGGCGCGGCGGCAGGCGACGCGGCGGCGGTGGTCGACGCGGCGCGGGCGGCGAGTCACGCGGCGGCCGCCGCGTATCTGCACCCCAGGGCGAGCGCCCATCAGGTGAAGCACGTGCTCGGCGCGGCGGCGCACGCCGCTCGCGCGGCGGAGCTGGCGGCCGGTGGCGACGCGCGCGTGGCCGCGGCGGCGTTGGAGCGCGCGCGGGCCGAGGCGCCTGCGGCGGTGGTGGCGGTCCTCGGGCGGCTGCCCGTGGCGCCGCCCGGCGGGGGACGCGTGGGCGCGTTCATCCGCGAGTTGGACGCCGCCCTCCGCCGCTGAGGGGACGGCGCCCGAGGAGCCGTCGGGTCAGTCGCCGTCCTCGCGCGCGGCCGCCGCGTCGAAGGCGCCCTTGGCGAGGCGGTGGAGGAGGGTGGCGGTGGTTTCCCGGCCGGGCAGGGACTCGGGGTGGCTGAGGTGCGGGGTGGAGTTGAGGAGGCCGAAGACGGCGTGCACGGTGGCGCGTGCCTCGGGCTCGGGCAGCGCGGGGTGGACCTGACGGACGACGTCGACCCACAGTTCGACGTACTGGCGCTGGAGGCGGCGGACGCGTTTGCGGTCGTCGTCGCGGAGGCGGTCGAGTTCGCGGTCGTGGAGGGTGATGAGCGCGCGGTCGTCCAGCGCGAAGTCGATGTGGCCCTCGATGAGGGCGTCCAGCGCCCGGTCGGGTGAGTCGCCGGTGCCGGTGGTCTCGGCGAGGCGCATGCGTCCGCCGTCGTGGAGGCGTTCGGAGATGCCGACGAGCAGTTCGGCGAGCATGGCGTCCTTGCCTGCGAAGTGGCGGTAGAGGCCGGGTCCGCTGATGCCGACGGCGGCGCCTATCTCGTCGACGCCGACGCCGTGGAAGCCGCGCTCGGCGAAGAGCCGGGCGGCCTCGCGGAGGATCTGCTCCCGGCGCGTGCGTCCGCTCCCGGCCCGGCCGCCGCCGGCGCGGCGGCGCCCTTGGGGCTCCGGGGTGTGCGGCCCGGAGCTGGTGGCGGTGGCGGTGCCGGTGTTGCTGCTCATGGGGGAATTCTAGACAGTGGTGTTAGTGGGCGTTAACCTGAGCGCACGGGTTAACGCCCACTAACCACAGGCAAGGGGGCTTGAGGTAATGCAGCAGGCACCGCCGCTGTCCAGCACCGCCGATCCGGCATCCCCGGCGTGGCGCGCGAACGAGGAGGCGCACCGGGAGCTGGCGGCACGACTGCGCGAGAAGCTGGCCGCCGCGCGGCTGGGCGGTGGGGAGAAGGCCCGCGCCCGGCACACCGCGCGCGGCAAGCTGCTGCCCCGCGACAGGGTGGACCACCTGCTCGACCCTGGTTCGCCCTTCCTGGAGCTGGCGCCGCTGGCGGCCGACGGCCTGTACGGCGGCCAGGCCCCGGCGGCCGGGGTGATCGCCGGTATCGGCCGGGTCAGCGGCCGCGAGGTGGTCGTCGTCGCGAACGACGCCACCGTCAAGGGCGGCACGTACTACCCGATGACGGTGAAGAAGCACCTGCGGGCGCAGGAGGTGGCGCTGGAGAACCGGCTGCCGTGCGTCTACCTGGTCGACTCCGGCGGCGCGTTCCTGCCGATGCAGGACGAGGTGTTCCCCGACCGCGACCACTTCGGTCGGATCTTCTACAACCAGGCGCGGCTCTCCGGTTCCGGCATCCCGCAGATCGCCGCCGTGCTCGGCTCCTGCACGGCCGGCGGCGCGTACGTGCCGGCGATGAGCGACGAGGCGGTCATCGTGCGCGGCCAGGGCACGATCTTCCTGGGCGGTCCGCCGCTGGTGAAGGCGGCGACGGGCGAGGTCGTCACGGCCGAGGAGCTGGGCGGCGGCGAGGTGCACTCGCGCACCTCCGGCGTCACGGACCACCTCGCGGAGGACGACGCGCACGCCCTGCGGATCGTGCGGAACATCGTGGCGACGCTGCCGGAGCGCGCGCCGCTGCCTTGGACGGTGGAGCCGGCCGAGGCGCCGGCGGTGGACCCGGCCGGGCTGTACGGCGCGGTGCCGGTGGACTCCCGCACCCCGTACGACGTGCGGGAGGTGATCGCGCGCATCGCCGACGGCTCCCGCTTCCAGGAGTTCAAGGCCGAGTACGGCACCACGCTGGTCACCGGCTTCGCGCGGATCCACGGCCACCCGGTGGGCATCGTCGCGAACAACGGCATCCTGTTCTCCGAGTCGGCCCAGAAGGGCGCGCACTTCATCGAGCTGTGCGACCAGCGCGGTGTGCCGCTGCTGTTCCTGCAGAACATCTCGGGCTTCATGGTGGGCCGGGACTACGAGGCCGGCGGCATCGCCAAGCACGGCGCGAAGATGGTCACCGCCGTCGCCTGCACCCGGGTGCCGAAGCTGACCGTGGTGGTCGGCGGCTCCTACGGCGCGGGCAACTACTCGATGTGCGGGCGGGCGTACTCGCCGCGCTTCCTGTGGATGTGGCCGAACGCGAAGATCTCCGTGATGGGAGGCGAGCAGGCCGCGTCCGTGCTGGCCACGGTGAAGCGGGACCAGTTGGAGGCGCGGGGCGAGGAGTGGAGCGCGGCGGAAGAGGAGGCGTTCAAGTCGCCCGTCCGGGAGCAGTACGAGACGCAGGGCAACGCCTACTACGCGAGCGCGCGGCTGTGGGACGACGGGGTGATCGACCCGCTCCAGACCCGCACGGTGCTGGGCCTGGCCCTCACCGCCTGCGCGAACGCCCCGATCCCCGACCGCGACCAGGCCGCCCAGGGCTTCGGCGTCTTCCGGATGTGAGGACCATGACCAACAGGACGACTTCCATGTTCGACACGGTCCTCGTCGCCAACCGGGGCGAGATCGCGGTACGCGTGATCCGCACGCTGCGCGCGCTCGGGGTGCGGTCGGTCGCCGTGTACAGCGACGCCGACGCCGACGCCCGGCACGTACGGGAGGCCGACACGGCCGTGCGGATCGGCCCGGCGCCGGCCGTCGAGAGCTACCTGTCGATCCCGAACCTGCTGGCCGCGGCCGAGCGCACGGGCGCCCAGGCGGTACACCCGGGGTACGGCTTCCTCGCCGAGAACGCGGCGTTCGCCCGCGCGGTGACCGACGCCGGCATGGTCTTCCTCGGGCCGCCGGCAGAGGCCATCGAGCTGATGGGCGACAAGATCCGCGCCAAGGAGACCGTTCGGGCGGCCGGGGTGCCGGTGGTGCCGGGGTCCTCGGGCAGCGGGCTGAGCGACGACGCGCTGGTGGCGGCGGCCCGCGAGGTCGGCGTGCCGGTGCTGCTGAAGCCGTCGGCCGGCGGCGGCGGCAAGGGCATGCGGCTGGTACGGGACGAGTCGCTGCTGGCGGAGGAGATCGCCGCCGCCCGCCGGGAGGCGCGAAGCTCCTTCGGTGACGACACGCTGCTGGTGGAGCGGTGGATCGACCGCCCCCGGCACATCGAGATCCAGGTGCTCGCCGACGGCCACGGCAACGTGCTGCACCTCGGCGAGCGCGAATGCTCGCTCCAGCGGCGGCACCAGAAGATCATCGAGGAGGCACCCAGCCCGTTCCTGGACGAGGCGACGCGGGCGGCGATGGGTGCGGCGGCCGTGGAGGCCGCCCGGTCCTGCGGCTACCGGGGCGCGGGCACGGTCGAGTTCATCGTGCCCGGCGGCGACGCGTCCTCGTACTTCTTCATGGAGATGAACACCCGGCTCCAGGTGGAGCACCCGGTGACCGAGCTGGTGTGCGGCGTGGACCTGGTCGAGTGGCAGCTCCGGGTGGCGGCCGGGGAGCGACTGCCCTGGCGGCAGGAGGAGATCACCCTCACCGGTCACGCCGTCGAGGCCCGGATCTGCGCGGAGACCGCCCGTCCCGCCGGCGACCGGGTGGACTTCCTGCCGTCGGCCGGCCCGGTGCTGCTGCTGCGCGAGCCGACCGGCGCCGGGGTCCGGGTCGACTCCGGGCTGCGCGAGGGCACCGACGTCGGCACGACGTACGACCCGATGCTGGCGAAGGTCATCGCGTACGGCCCGGACCGGGCGGCGGCGCTGCGTCGGCTGCGGGCGGCGCTGGCGGGTACGACGGTGCTCGGCGTGGACACCAACACCGGCTTCCTGCGGGCGCTGCTGTCCCATCCGGACGTGGTGCGCGGCGAGTTGGACACCGGCCTCGTCGACCGGGACGCGGCCTCGCTGGTACCGGCCGAGGTGCCGGAGGAGGTGTACGCGGCGGCCGCGCTGCTGCGGCACGCCGCGCTGGAGCCGACCGGCGGCGGCTGGACGGACCCGTTCTCCGTGCCGTCCGGCTGGCGGCTGGACGGCACGTCCGCCTGGACGCCGCACCACCTCAAGGCACCGGGCCGCGACCCCGTGACCGTCGCGGTACGCGGCCGGGGCGCGGACACCCAGGTGCGGATCGGCGACGGCGAGCCGGTGCCGGCCCGGCTGCTGGGCGACGGCGACGGCCTGGTGCGGCTGGAGTGGCACGGCACCACGCTCGCCTTCGACCACGCCGCCGAACCGGCCGCCGCCGGGCGACCCGCCGCCCTGTGGCTCGGCCGGGAGGGCGCGAACTGGACGCTCCACGACCACGACCCGGTGGCGGCGGCGCTGCGCGGCGGCGCCGGCGGACACGGCGCCGACACCCTGACGGCGCCCATGCCGGGCACGGTCACGGTGGTCAAGGCGGCGGTCGGTGACACCGTCTCCGCAGGTCAGCCGCTCGTGATCGTCGAGGCGATGAAGATGGAGCACGTCATCTCCGCGCCGCACGCCGGGACGGTGACCGAACTGGACGTGCGGCCGGGCAGCACGGTCGCGATGGACCAGCTGCTTGCCGTCGTCGACCCCCACGACCCCGGCACCGGTGACGCCGCCGACACCGCCGACACCGGTGCCGACACCGCCGACGCCGGTGAGGAGACGCCATGACCACCGCCGGACTACCCATGACCTTCCCGCTGGACGGGCTGCCCGCCCGGGTGCGGATCCACGAGGTCGGCCCGCGCGACGGGCTCCAGAACGAGCGGGCGATCGTGCCGGTGGAGGTCAAGGCCGAGTTCGTCCGCCGCCTCGCGGACGCCGGGCTGACCACCGTCGAGGCCACCAGCTTCGTCCATCCGAAGTGGGTGCCGCAGCTCGCCGACGCCGAGGAGCTGTACCCGCGGCTGACCGGGCCGGACGGTCCGAGCGGGGTGCGGCTGCCGGTGCTGGTGCCCAACGAGCGCGGCCTGGACCGGGCGCTGGCGCTCGGCGCCAGGGACGTGGCGGTGTTCGGCAGCGTCACCGAGTCGTTCGCGAAGGCGAACCTCAACCGGACGGTCGAGGAGTCGCTGACGATGTTCGCCCCGGTGGTCGACCGGGCCAAGGAGGCCGGCGCACACGTGCGCGGCTACCTGTCCATGTGCTTCGGCGACCCCTGGGAGGGCCCGGTGGCGCTCGACCGGGTGGTGGACGTCGCGCGGCGCCTCCTCGACCTGGGCTGCGACGAGCTGAGCCTGGGCGACACCATCGGCGTCGCCACCGCCGGGCACGTCGGCGCACTGCTGACCGCGCTTGACGACGGCGGCGTGGACAACACCCGCCTCGCCGTCCACTTCCACGACACCTACGGCCAGGCGCTGGCCAACACGCTGGCCGCGCTGCGGCACGGCGTCACCACCGTCGACGCGTCCGCCGGCGGCCTCGGCGGCTGCCCCTACGCGAAGAGCGCCACCGGCAACCTCGCCACGGAGGACCTGGTCTGGATGCTCCAGGGCCTGGGCGTGGAGACCGGCGTCGACCTCGGCCGACTCATCGCCACAAGCGAGTGGATGGCCGACCGGCTGGGCCGCCCCAGCCCCTCCCGAACCGTACGCGCCCTCTCCCACAAGGAGCAGTGAGGACACCATGTCAGTCGAGCAGCACGAGCCGCGCCTGGACCACCGTCTCAGCCCGGAACACGAGGAACTGCGCCGCACGGTCGAGGAGTTCGCGCACGACGTGGTCGCCCCCAAGATCGGCGACTTCTACGAGCGGCACGAGTTCCCGTACGGGATCGTGCGCGAGATGGGCCGGATGGGCCTGTTCGGCCTGCCCTTCCCGGAGGAGTACGGCGGCATGGGCGGCGACTACCTCGCGCTGTGCCTGGCGCTGGAGGAGCTGGCCCGGGTCGACTCCTCGGTGGCCATCACCCTGGAGGCCGGCGTCTCGCTCGGCGCCATGCCGATCTACCGGTTCGGCACCGAGGAGCAGAAGCGCGAGTGGCTGCCGAAGCTTTGCACAGGTGAACAGCTCGGCGCGTTCGGGCTGACCGAGCCGGGCTGCGGCTCGGACGCCGGAGGCACGACCACCACCGCCGTGCGCGACGGCGACGAGTGGGTGATCAACGGCACCAAGTGCTTCATCACCAACTCCGGCACGGACATCACCGGCCTGGTCACGGTCACCGCCGTCACCGGCCGCAAGCCCGACGGCCGGCCGGAGATCTCCTCGATCCTCGTCCCGTCCGGCACTCCCGGCTTCACCGTCGCCGCGCCCTACTCGAAGGTCGGCTGGAACGCCTCCGACACCCGCGAGCTGTCCTTCTCCGACGTACGGGTGCCGCTGGCCAACCTGGTCGGCGAGGAGGGGCGCGGGTACGCGCAGTTCCTGAGCATCCTCGACGAGGGGCGGATCGCGATCTCCGCGCTGGCCACCGGCCTCGCACAGGGATGTGTCGACGAGTCGGTGCGCTACGCCCGGGAACGCGAGGCGTTCGGCCGGCCGATCGGCGCCAACCAGGCCATCCAGTTCAAGCTCGCCGACATGGAGATGCGCGCCCACACCGCGCGGATCGCCTGGCGCGACGCGGCCTCCCGGATGCTCGCCGGTGAGCCGTTCAAGAAGGAGGCGGCGATGGCCAAGCTGTACTCCTCGGAGATCGCCGTCGACAACGCCCGCGAGGCGACCCAGATCCACGGCGGCTACGGCTTCATGAACGAGTACCCGGTGGCCCGGATGTGGCGGGACTCCAAGATCCTGGAGATCGGCGAGGGCACCAGCGAGGTGCAGCGCATGCTGATCGCGCGGGAACTCGGCTTCGCGGGCTGAGCCCGGCCGCGTGCGGCGCCCTTGGCGCCTGTGGCGCCCACGCGCCGACACGAACCGCTGAGCGGCGCGGTGCCGACCACCCGGCGGCACCGCGCCGCTCAGCGCTTCCCACCGGACGGCGTGGGCCAAGCCGACGGCCTCGACCCTGCGGCGCGCCGCCGCGACGCCCGGCGGCGGCGGCGCACCTGCCCGCCTCGCCCTGACGGCGGACCCGCCACACCAGCACCCCCTCCCGCCACTCAGCGTTTCCCGCGCCTTCCGCCGGACGGCGGCACTCCCTCACCGGACGGCGTGGACCCAGCCGACAGCCTCGACCCAGCGGAGGTCCTCGGTCCGGCCGCGGGCCGCCGGGCAGCCCGGCGGTGGGCGGCGCGGGTGCCGGCCTCGCCCTGGTGACGGGCCAGCCACACCCGCACCTCGGTGCCGCCGAGCACCGAGCGGCCCACCCGCACGTCGCCGCCGGTCGACTCGGCGACCCGGCGCACGATGTCCAGTCCGAGCCCTGTGGAGCCGGGCCGTCCGTCGCCGTGGCCCCGGCTCAGCGCGGCCTCCGGATCCTCGATGCCGGGGCCCGCGTCGGAGACCAGCACGATGACGGCGTCCTCGGCGTGGTGCACGTCGACGGCGAACTCCGTGCCCTCGGGGGTGTGTCGGAAGACGTTCCCGAGCATGGCGTCCATGGCGGCGGTCAGCTCCGCGCGGGCGACCGGCAGCGGTGCCGGGCGGTCCACCCCGGCGACCCGTGCGGTACGCCCCTCGTCCTCGGCGAGCGCCGACCAGAACTCCATGCGCTCCCGGATGACCTCCGCCGCGTCGCAGCCGGCGGCGGCCCCAAGGCCCTGCGGCTGCTGACGCCTGGCGGTCCGGATGATCTGGTCGACCTCGCCCTCCAGTTGGGCGACGGCGGCGCGGGTCTGCTCGGCGGCGTCCCCGTCGCCGAGGGACGCGGCGTTCAGCCTCAGGACGGTCAGCGGGGTGCGCAGCCGGTGGGAGAGGTCGGCGGCCAACTCCCGCTCGTTGGCGAGCAGTCGCACGACCTGGTCGGCCATCGAGTTGAACGACTCGGCGGCGCTGCGCAGTTCACGCGGCCCGGTCTCCGGGACGCGCACGCCCAGCCGTCCCTCGCCGAGCTCCCTGGCGGCCCCCGCCAGCCGTTCGGCCGGTCGGACCATCCGGGTACCGAGCCGGTCGGCGATGGCCACCGAGGCGACGACCAGCGCCGCCCCGACCCCGGCGAGCACCAACCAGGCCGTGCCCACGCCCCGGTTCACCTCCTCCCGGGGGACGAAGACCTCGACGACGGCTATCTTTCCGGTGTGCACGGCGACGGGCTGCAGCAGCGCGTGTCCGCCGGGCACGTCGAGCACCACCGCCCGACTGGTGCGCGACGCCTCCGCGGGGCTGCGGCGTTCGCCCAGGTCGATGGCCCGCTCACCGCGCCGGGCGGGCGGCACGTGCACGGCGAGGCGTCCGTCGGCCCACGCCTGGGTACTGGCGACGGCGAGTTCCAGCTGCTGCCGGTCGGAGGTGATGGCCAGGGCCGGGCCGACGGCGGCGGCCTGCCGTTCGGCGTTGGACAGGGCCCGGTCGCGGGCGAGTTCCTTGACCACCAGGGCGAGCGGCACCGCGAACGCGAGCACCACCATCGTGGTCACCGCGAGCGCGACCCTGACCAGCGCCCATCTCACTCGGCGGCCTCCGGCTCCCCGCTCGGCGCCTCCAGTTTCACGCCCACCCCGCGCAGGGTGCGCAGATAGCGGGGCGCGGCGGCCGTCTCGCCCAACTTCCTTCGCAGCCAGGAGAGGTGGACGTCGATGGTCTGGTCGTCCCCGTACGCCTGCTGCCAGACCTCGGCGAGCAGTTCCCGGCGCGGCACGACCACGCCGGGGCGGCGGGCGAGGAAGGCCAGCAGGTCGAACTCCCGCCGGGTGAGGTCCAGTGGCCGCCCGTCCAGGCTCGCCGTGCGGCGCGACGGGTCGACGACCAGCCCGCCGACGGTGAAGGCTTCCGAGACCGGCCGCTCTCCGGCGGTCGTGCCGGCGCGGCGCAGTACCGCGGTGATGCGGGCCGACAGGTGCTCGACGGAGAACGGTTTCACGAGGTAGTCGTCGGCGCCGTCGTTGAGCAGCCGCACGATCTCGGCCTCGTCGTCCCGCGCGGTGGCGATGATCACCGGCACCTGCGTGACGCCCCGGATCATCTTCAGTGCCTCGGCGCCGTCCAGGTCGGGCAGCCCGAGGTCGAGGATGACCACGTCGAAGCCGACCTGCGCGACCTCGCGCAGCGCCTCCAGCGCCGTGCCGACGCTGCGGACCGCGTGCGACGCCTCGCTGAGGTGACGTATCAGTGCCGAGCGGACGAACTGGTCGTCCTCCACCACAAGTACCCGTGCCATCCCTCGTCCCTCGCCTGCGGACCCGCCGGCCGGAAGCTGTCCGTCCGGTCACCGCGACGCACAGTACGACAATCTGAGCACCCGTCGGGAGTCCCTGGTCCGGACCAAGCTGCCGGGATGGGGCCGGTTTGTTTATGCTCGCTGCCCTATGCGACGAGGTCTTGTGCACGCCACGGCATGGACGGCCGCCACCGCCGCGGCGATGACGCTGTCCTGGTTCGGCGTGCGCACGGTGCTCACCGGCACGGTCTACGACCGGCCGCGGGCGATGCCGCTCGGCGACGACTCCGGCTTCGCCGGGGCCGCGCCCCAGGCGTCCTCCACGAGCCGCCCCAAGGCCCCCGAGGATCCGCCGAGCGAGCCCGACCCGTCTCCCACGGACAAGCCGCCGTCCACCGCCCGGCCGACTCCCTCCTCAAGTCCCGCCC
>NZ_VJYK02000746.1 GCF_007097205.2 Streptomyces alkaliterrae | reverse complement strand
CGCCCGCCCCAGTCGACGACCGCCCGAGCGGCTCATCTGGTGCTTCCCTGCTGCTGTCATGGCGTGCCGATAGTAGAGCTGACGGAGGCTGTTACCGGGGGTCTTCCGGAGAGCCTTCGAAGGCACGATTCTGCAAGATCATAAATTATCAACGGCCTTGGAATGTCGGACAGTTGAGCGTCTGGGCTTGAAGTTGGTGGGTCATACGAGGAAAGTCGCCCCGCGTTCTACAGAGGTTGCGAACAGGTCTCAACTCACCTTCACGAGTGACGCGCGCCACGGAGCGCGCCAGGGGCGCGCAGCGACCCCGCCGCACGCCCTGCCGGGCCCACGGGGCCGGCGCAGGCGCGCGAAGCCCCCGACCACCGGCCACGCGCGCCGCACCACTTGGGCCCCCTCCGC
>NZ_VJYK02000745.1 GCF_007097205.2 Streptomyces alkaliterrae | reverse complement strand
CACCCCATGTGCGTCTCGATGGCCCCCGCCCGCTTCTCCGGCACCACCCTCTACATCGGCCGACGCGACCACCCCGCCCACGGCCTCATCCACGTCCTCGGCTACCAGAACTCCGCCGCCAACCTCGCCGACGGCCCCAACGCCATGCTTCTCCACCTGCCGTCCGCGCGGCCGATGACGCCCGACAACTTCATCTCCGTGGGCAGGAGCGAGACGATCCTCAGCCGCATGGTCGACGCCCTGCGCCCGGTCGCCCCCGCGGCGCCCGGATCGATGGACTGGATGGGCGGTGCGCCCCGCGGCGCCGCTGTCCGCGTCTTCGACCACGACGTCTACACCGTCCTTCTCGCAGAGGACGCGACGCTGATCCCCGCCGCCCTCTCCCGCGTCCCCCACCGCAAG
>NZ_VJYK02000744.1 GCF_007097205.2 Streptomyces alkaliterrae | reverse complement strand
ATAGATGTCCGTCCACGGGCCCAGCTCGTTGTGCTTGCGGTACAGCTCCGGTGCGGCAAAGCCCGGCGTGTACATCGGCTGGAAGCGCGAGGCTTCGGCGGTGAGCGTCTGCCGTGCAGCGCCGAAATCGAGCAGGATCGGCGAAAAATCTTCGCGCAGGTAGATATTGCCGGGCTTGATATCGAGGTGCAGCAGCTTGTGGATGTGGACTTCGCGCAGCCCGCTCATCAGGTCATGGAAGACCTGGCGGATGAAGCGCTCGCGCAGCATCTTCAGCTTGCCTTGCTGGCGCGCGGTGAGGATGTGTTCCTGCAGCGTTTTACCCTGCTCATACGTCATCACCATATAGACGGTGCCGTTTTCCCGAAAGAAATTGAGCACGCGCACGATGGCAGGGTGGGAA
>NZ_VJYK02000743.1 GCF_007097205.2 Streptomyces alkaliterrae | reverse complement strand
GGCTATGGTCGTTCTTCCAGCGCCCGTGGGCATTGGGGAGGCTAATCATGCTGAGACACAACGTTCCTGTGCGACGGGATCTGGACCAGATCGCCGCTAACAACGGTTTCGACTTTCATATCATCGACAATGAAATCTATTGGGACGAGAGTCGGGCTTACCGTTTTACTCTGCGCCAGATTGAAGAGCAGATCGAAAAACCGACTGCGGAACTGCATCAGATGTGCCTTGAGGTGGTGGATCGCGCGGTTAAAGACGAAGAGATCCTGACGCAACTGGCGATCCCGCCGTTGTACTGGGATGTGATCGCCGAAAGCTGGCGCGCACGCGATCCTTCGCTGTATGGCCGGATGGATTTTGCCTGGTGTGGCAATGCGCCGGTGAAGCTGCTGGAGTACAACGC
>NZ_VJYK02000742.1 GCF_007097205.2 Streptomyces alkaliterrae | reverse complement strand
CGGACCACCCGGGAGACAGGCGAGCCGCAGGGCGACGGCCGTGACGGCGGACAGCGCGACGGCGACGGGTCCGACCGGCCCTCCACCCCCTGGGGCAGGCAGTGGAGCAGCCGCCAGCCCGGCCGCAGCGACGGCGGCTTCGGCAACGGCCCCGGCACGGGCGACGGCGGCGGCGGCCGCCCCGACCGCCGCCGCTGGGACCCCAAGGACCCCGCCCAACGCCACGCCCGCTACGCGCTGTTGGCCGGCATGTGGGGCTTCTTCTTCGCCCTGTTCAACCTGCCGCCGGTGGCACTGCTGCTCGGCGCGCTGTCGCTGTACTGGGGCATCAGCTCGCTGCGCGGCGCCCCCGGCGTGTCACGGGAGGGCGGCGCCGGCGGCGACGTCGACACCCCGCCCCCGCC
>NZ_VJYK02000741.1 GCF_007097205.2 Streptomyces alkaliterrae | reverse complement strand
CTCCTCCACCGTGTCGACCCCCAAACCGGCCTGACCACCTCAGACCTCACCCACATCAACAACTGGCTCCACCAACACACCCGTTGAAGCTCCTCACCGCCCCTCCCACATTCCCGCCAGCGCCCCACGTAGATCCTCAGCCTGCCGGTAGTGCACACCTCGCATTCCACATGCGACCGCGGCCTCCACGTTCTCCAGCCGGTCGTCCACGAACAGGCAGCGCTCTTCGGGCACCCCCGCCCGTTCCGCCGCCAGGCGGTAGATCCTTCGATCCGGCTTCGCCACGCCCTCCCGAGCGCTGCTCACCACTTCATGCGCCAAGTCCGCGAGCCCCAGCGCGGCCAACTCCTTCTCCAACCGCACCGTTGCGTTTGTCACCAACACCACCCGCGCCCGCCCCCGGAC
>NZ_VJYK02000740.1 GCF_007097205.2 Streptomyces alkaliterrae | reverse complement strand
GCCCGCGCGCCGCCGGGCGCCACGTAGCCCGCCACCGGCACGGGCGACGCAAGGATGGCCTGAATGATCTGGCGCATCGACGCATCGAGGCCGCCGGGCGTATCCATTTGCAGCACAACGAGCTGCGCTCCCTGATCGCGTGCCTGTTGCAGGCCGCGGCTCACGTAGGCTGCGCTGGCCGGCCCAATGGCACCGGTGACCGGCAACACCACGACCGGAGCGGCTGCCACGGCAAGGCTGGTCCAGACCGCGGCCATCACCGCTGCCAACCATCCCATCCAATGCTGCATCCGCAACGATCGTTGCATCTGCGCCTCCGTCCGTGATTGCCGCCCTTTGCCCGATCAGACTGGCGGCACGATCCCGACTTTCGCTGATCCGCTTTCAGTTTAGGCAGCAATCGCC
>NZ_VJYK02000739.1 GCF_007097205.2 Streptomyces alkaliterrae | reverse complement strand
CCCGACCCCCTCGCCGACCCCGCCCAGATCGCCGAAGCCTTCGCCGAGCTCCGCTCCGAAGGCCTGGTACGCCACTTCGGCGCCTCCAACATGAGCGCGGCACAGATCGCCCACCTCCAGTCCCACCTCGACGTACCGCTCGTGGCCAACCAACTGGAGATGAGCCTGGAACAACGCGACTGGGTGGAATCCGGCGTCCAGGTGAACACCGCCGCCGCAGCAGCGGGCGGCTTCCCCACCGGCACGATCGAGCACTGCCTCGCCCACGGCATCGAACTCCAGGCCTGGGGCGCCCTCGCCCGAGGCCGCTACACCGGCGCCGAACCCTCCCCGGCCGCCGACCTGATCGCCCGACTCGCCGAGCGGAAACACACCACCCCGGAAACCATCCTCCTCTGGTGGCTCC
>NZ_VJYK02000738.1 GCF_007097205.2 Streptomyces alkaliterrae | reverse complement strand
CCACCCGGTTTCCCCCCGCCTCCCACACCCGGCTTCTCGTCCTCCTGCGGCAGGTCCCGGCCGCATCTGCTCAAGCGCCACTTCACCGACCGTACGCTTCCGCAACTGCGCTACGGCGTGGAGGAGTGCGCGGCCCGAGCCGGGCTGGACGAACCCCGACGCGGCGAGTTCGTGCTCGCCGTCGACGCCGTCACCACCAACGCCGTCGAGCACGCCGGCGGCGAGGGCAGACTGCTGCTGCGCCGCATCGGCGACGAACTGGAGGCCGTCGTCACCGACCGCGGCCCCGGCTTCGACGCCGACGTGATCCCCGAGCTGCTGCCCGGTCTCGACGGCGGACCCTGCGGCCGCGGACTCTGGCTCGCCCGCATCACCACCGACCGGCTCACGATCACCCTGTCTCTTA
>NZ_VJYK02000074.1 GCF_007097205.2 Streptomyces alkaliterrae | reverse complement strand
CAGCCCCTGGTCGCCTCCCGCCCCACGTGCCACTCGCGCCCCTGCTCCCGGCGCGCCACGAGCGGGTTCACTTCTGGGCGACAGGTGACCAACTCGGGGTTCACTCGTTCTGCTCAACGTGGCCCCTACAGATGTGACCTCCGACGTTCCGCGCCGGGCCGAGCCCATGGCCGAGTCCGGCCCCGTTCCCGTCGAGCAGGCCGAGGCGGTGCTCGTCGAGCACTACCCGCGGCTGGTACGGCTCGCGTATCTGATCCTGCCCGCGACGCTCGGGCGGCAGCGACGGGTGCTGACCGCGCACGCGGTGGTGCAGCGCGCGCTGCCCAGGGGCCGGGCTGCGCAGGCGCCGGATCTGCCGGTGCAGCGCGCGCCGGGCGGCCCGGCTCCGGAGTCCGGCTACACGTACGTGCGGCTGCGGGTGGTGTGCGGGGCGCTGGCGGCGCAGCGGCCGTGGCGGTTGGGCCCGGTGCGGCTGGGGCGGGGGCCGCGGCCGCGGCCGCTGCTGCCCCGGGCGATGGGGCTGCGGCTGCTGCCGCGCGGTACGGGCGAGGACGACGCGGCGCTGGAGGGAGCGCTGTCGGGTTGCTCGGAGGAGGGCCGGGCGGCGTTCGCGCTGCGGACGGCGGAGGGTCTGAACGACGACGACGTGTTCGACCTGCTGGAGGCGGCCGGTGTCGACGATCCGGACGACGCGCTGGACGAGGCGGACGAGGTGCGGCTGCCGGCGGGCAGCCAGGACCGGTCGCCGCTGGCGTCGGTGGAGTTCGACCCGTGTGTGCTCAAGGCCCGCCCGACGGATCTGATGCGCCGCAGGCAGCACGGCCGGGCGGCGTTGGTGGCGGTGGCAGCGCTGGCGGTGTGCGGGGTGCTGCTCGGACTGCCGGGCGACGGCTGGGGGCCGCAGGGGGCGGCGGCGCCGGCCTACGCGCAGAACCCGGCGGCACAGCGGGCCATGGACCCGGAGCGTCTGGCGTCGGTGAAGGACGGGGCGTGGAAGACGTCCTCGCGGGCGGACTTCTCGGTGTGGCCGGCGCGCGGTGAACTGGTCGGGGACAAGGCCCTGCTGCGGCGGGCGCTGGCGGTGTGGGCGCGCCCGGGCGGGCAGGTGAACGTCACGGCGACGCCCGGTACGGCGCCGGGTCCGGCGGCCGGGCCGCCGCAGCTGCTGTACGCGGGCGAGGTGGACGGCGCCTCGCTGGTGGTCTTCCACGACGGGCTGCGCGTCGTCCGGTACGCCGAGCCGGCGGGCGGCAAGAAGGGCGTGGTCGGACTGGACTTCGCCCGGACCGACGCCGCCGACACGGCCGGCGCGAGCATGGTGCTGCTGACCCGCAGTGACGGCAACGCCCGCTATCTGACCGGCCCCTGGGTGGAGAAGCTGGTGACGGTCGATCTGCTGCGGCCGGCCGACGACGGCACCGAGGTCGGCATCGGCGACGACGGCATCACCGACCCGGTCCAGGGGCCGCCGCTGGGCCGGGACACCTGCGAGACCTGGCCCGCGCTGCGGGTGACGGCACGCGGCGAGGGCCAGCCGTACCTGTTGAGCGACCTGGGCGAGCTGACACCGGCCCGGTTGACGTTCGGCGCGCCGGACGAGGCGCCGCAGGACGCGGTGTCGACGCGGGCGCGGGCGGTGCTGGCGCGTTCCGCCTGCCAGTTCCCGCTGCTCGCGGCGCAGGGTGTGCGGGCGGTGAACTCCTGGGAGTTCGGCCGCCACCAGCTGCCGGAGGGCGGCGGCGGGGCGGCCTGGCTGTGTACGCGGGCGGAGACCTGGCGTGGTGCGGGCGGGCAGGCGCTGTCGCACTTCCTGCCGCCGGCCGCCGACGGCCGGCCCGCGGCGGCCGCGGTGGTGGGCCGGGCGACGGACACGGCGGCCTGCGGGCCGCGTGATCCGAAGGTGCTGGCCGGTGCGCTGTGGAAGTCGCCGACCGACAAGTGGTACCTGATCGGCGTCGGCAGCCGGGGTGTGGCGTCCATCACCGCGTCCGGCGGGGTGACGGCGAGCGCGGACCGGCGGCTGCTGGTGGCGCCGGCGGAGCAGGGCGCGAAGGCCGAGCTCAGCGCGCGCACGGCGGACGGCGAGGAGTTCGGCCCGCTGAAGTAGGCGGGACGCGGCTGGCAGCGGCACGAATCCGGGAGGGCGCTGGGGCCCTCCCGGATTTTTCGTGTGCACGCCTCTTGTCAGCGGCGAACCCGCCAGTACGCTGACACCATGTCTAACAAGGCCGCCGAGAAGCCGGCCCCGTCGACGGCGGAGGACACCACACGCGTCGAACTCCGGGCGCGTGACGTCTCCTTCGACTGGTCCGCGACGCCGCTGCACTGGATCCCCGGCGATCCCTCCACCACGCACACCATCAACGTGCTGCACCTGCTGCTGCCGGCCGGCGAACGCTGGTTCGTGCACGTCTACAAGCAGGCGCTGCCGCTCATCCGCGACGAGAGGCTGCGGGCGGACGTCATCGGCTTCATCGGCCAGGAGGCCGTGCACTCCCGGGCGCACGACGACGTACTGCCCCGGCTCCGCGCGCTCGGCCTGGACCCCACCCCGTACACCGCGCAGGTGGACTGGATGTTCGAGAAGCTGCTGGGCGACCGCACGTTCCCGCCCGGCCGGGCCCGCCGCTGGTGGCTGCTGGAACGGGTGGCGCTGATCGCCGCGATCGAGCACTACACCGCGTTCCTCGGCGACTGGGTGCTGGGCGCCGAGGCGCTGGACGAACGCGGCGCCGACCCGGTGATGCTCGACCTGCTGCGTTGGCACGGCGCCGAGGAGGTCGAGCACCGTGCGGTGGCCTTCGACCTCTTCACCCACCTCGACGGCGACTACCGCCGCCGGGCGCGCACCTGGGCGGTGGCGTTCGGCGCGCTGGTCTTCCTGTGGCAGCGCGGGGTCCGCTTCTTCATGGAGAACGACCCGCTGCTGAGCGACGGCAGGGCCAGCGTGCGGCAGTTCGTGCGCGGCGGCCGGGAGGGCGTCCTGCCCACGACGGGCGCGCTGCTGCGCTCGATCCCCGGCTACCTGGGACGCGACTACCACCCCTCGCAGGAGGGCGACCTCGCCCGGGCGGTCGCCTACCTCGCCGCCTCCCCCGGCGCCAACGGCCGGACGCCCGAGGCCGTGAACCACCACAAGGGAGTCTGACAGCATGCGCCGACTGCTCACCGTCGCCGCCGCGGCGGGCGCCGCGATCCTGGTCAAGCGAGCCCTCGGGCGCCGCGTCGAACGCTCGCCGCTGTGGCCGATGCCGGCCCTGCCCGAACCCGTCTCGGGCGTGGAGCGGGAACGCCCGCAGGGCTTCGCCCTCCAGGTCGCCGAACGCACCACCCCCGCCGAGGACGTGGTGATGCTGCGGCTCACCGGCGACCGGGGCGCCCTGCCGGACTGGGAACCGGGCGCGCACATCGACGTGGTCCTGCCTTCCGGCCTGGTACGGCAGTACTCGCTGTGCGGGGACCCGGCCGAGGCCGACACCTACACCATCGCCACCCGCCTGGTACCCGACGGCCGTGGCGGTTCGAGGGAGGTGCACGAGCAGCTGTACGAGGCGACGGAGGTCGAGGTGCGCGGGCCGCGCAACCGGTTCCCGCTCGTCGACGCGCCCGCCTACCTGTTCGTCGCCGGGGGCATCGGCATCACGCCGCTGCTGCCGATGGTCCGCGCGGTGGCCGCCGCCGGGCTGCCGTGGCGGCTGGTGTACGGCGGCCGCAGCCGCGCCACGATGCCGTTCCTGCCCGAACTCGCGGCGCTGGCCGAGCAGTCGGGCGGCGCGGCGGACGAGCGGCTGCTGGTGGTGCCCGAGGACGAGGCGGGCCTGCCGGACGTCGCGGCGGCGCTCACCGGGGCGCCGCGGGAGGCGGCGGTCTACTGCTGCGGGCCCGACCCGCTGATGGACGCGGTCAGCGAGCTGTGCGCGGAGCGCGCGCCGGGCGGCGGGCTGCACCTGGAGCGGTTCTCCCCCGGCCCGGCCACCCGCCCGGGCGCGACCGGCGACACCTCGTTCGAGGTGGAGCTGCGCCGCACCGGCCGGACCGTGAAGGTGGACGCCGACACCACCGTGCTCGCCGCGATCCGCGCGCAGGCGCTGCCGAACCTGCCGTACTCGTGCGAGCAGGGCTTCTGCGGGACCTGCCAGCAGACCGTCGTGGCGGGCGAGATCGACCACCGCGACGAGCTGCTGACGGACGGCGAACGCGGTGACTCCATGCTGATCTGCGTCTCCCGCTCCCAGGGCGGGAACCTGGTCCTGGATCTCTGAGCCGGCCTGTCGAACAGCCCCGACTCGCCCCCATACGATGGGGACATGACGACCGGGGCGCGCCGCAGGATGGGAGTGGAGGAGCGGCGGCGGCAGCTCATCGCCGTGGCGCTGGAGCTGTTCAGCCGCCGCTCCCCCGACGAGGTCTCGATCGACGACATCGCCGGTGCGGCCGGTATCTCCAGGCCGCTGGTGTACCACTACTTCCCCGGCAAGCACAGCCTGTACGAGGCGGCGGTGCGGGTGGCGGCGGAGGAGCTGACGGCGCGGTTCGTCGAACCGCCCGAGGGCCCGCTCGGCGCGCGGCTCGCCCGGGTGATGGGCCGGTACTTCGACTTCGTCGCCGAGCACGGGCCCGGCTTCTCCGCGCTGCTCCGCGGCGGCGGCGCGATCGGTTCGCCGGGTACCGGCGCGGTGATCGACGAGGTGCGGCGGAAGGCCTACGAGCAGATGCTGCTGCACCTGGAGCTGGACGCGCCCGGGCCGAGGCTGGAGCTGGTGATCCGCTCCTGGGTGGGTCTGGCCGAGACGACCGCGCTGACCTGGCTGGAGGGCCGGCGCATCCCGCGCGAGGAGCTGCAGCTCCAACTCGTGCACGACTTCATGGCGTTGGCCGTGGTCACCGCCACCACGGACGACGAGACCGCCGCCCTGGTGCGACGGATCATCGCGCAGGAGCCGCTGGACGGCGCCTTCGGCGAGTTCGTGACCCGACTTTTGTCGATCCTCGACGGGACACCGGCGGGCAAGCACGACATGTGGTCGGGTTAACCGTCAGTACGCACAATCCGTGACCTTGCGGAGACCTACCGCTGCTCTCCGCCACGTAATCTCTGCCGGACGAAAACAGCCGGCGCGTACGCCACCCCCGCGCGCCCGGCGGCAAGAGAACGTGGAGAACAGCCATGGCCGTATCGATGCGGAGCGCCCTGTGTGGTGTCGCGCTGGGCGCGGTACTCGCGGTGTCGGGCTGCGGGTACCTGGGCGGGGACGACAAGCCCGCCGTCAGGGTCGACGGCGAGGCGACGCACCCGGCCGGCAGCACGATGGCCGGGCTGAAGAAGGCCGGGACGATCCGGATCGGGGTGAAGTTCGACCAGCCGAACGTCGGTTACCTCAAGAAGGGTGCGGAGGAGCCCGAGGGCTTCGACGTGGAGATCGCCAAGATCATCGCGGGGCGGATGGGCATTCCGCCGGAGAAGATCACCTGGGTCGAGGCGGTCTCCAAGGACCGCGAGTCCCTGATCCGGGACCGCAAGGTCGACCTCGTCGTGGCGTCGTACTCGATCACCGACGAGCGGCGGAAGCTGGTCGGCATGGCCGGGCCGTACTACGAGACCGGGCAGCAGCTGCTGGTCCGCAAGGACAACACGAACATCAAGGGCCCGGAGGACCTGTCGGGCAAGCGGGTCTGCGCGGCGACGGGCAGCACGTCGCTGGCGAAGGTGGAGAAGGAGTACGGCGCGCTGCCGTCCCCGGCGAGCACCTACAAGCAGTGCGTGGACCGGCTGGGGAGCGGCACGGTCGACGCGGTGACCACCGACGGCGCGATCCTGCTCGGCTTCGCCGCCGACGACCCGGAGAAGCTGAAGGTGGTCGGCGAGCCGTTCACCATCGAGCGGTACGGCGTGGGGTACGGGCACGGCAACACGGAGATGTGCCACTTCGTCTCGACGGCGATCCGCCGCTCGCACAACGACGGTTCGTGGATCAGGGCGCTGTCGAAGACGCTGTGGCGGACGACCGGCCCGACGCCGCCGCCGGACGTCGATCCCTGCGAGTGAGGCGCGACCGGCCGTAGCCGGGTCGTGCGGGAGGTCGGGGCTCCCCCGTCCCGACCTCCCGCACGCCCTACGCCGGCCGCGGCTGCGCGGTGGAGCCGCGCACCACCAGCTCCGGCTGGAACACGAACTCGGCGCGCGGCACCGGGTTGCCGCCGATCTCCTCCAGCAGCGACTGGACGGCGGCGTGCGCCATGGCCCGCACCGGCTGCCGGACGGTGGTCAGCGGCGGGTCGGTGAAGGCGATGAGCTCGGAGTCGTCGTAGCCGACGACGGACAGGTCGCCCGGCACGTCCAGTCCCCGCCCCCGGGCGGCGCGTACGGCTCCCAGCGCCATCAGGTCGCTGCCGCAGACGATGCCCGTGCAGCCCTGGTCGAGCAGCGCGCCGCCGGCGGCGTGGCCGCCCTCGACGGTGAACAGGGTGTGCTGGATGACGCCGGAGACGCCGGTCTCCTCCAGCGCGGCCGCGAAGCCCTCCGCCTTGCGGCGGGCGGGAACAAAGCGGCTGGGTCCGACGGCGAGGCCGATGCGGCGGTGCCCGAGGTCGGCCAGGTGCCGGACGGCGATCCTGGCGGCGGCCCGGTCGTCGGGTGAGACGAAGGGCGCGCTGATCCGCTCGTTGTAGCCGTTGACCAGGACGAACGGCACGCCCTGGCCGCTGAGCCGGTCGTAGCGCGCGGGGTCGGCGGTGACGTCGGCGTGCAGACCGGAGAGGAAGATGATGCCGGTGACGCCGCGTTCCACGAGCTGGTCGACGAGTTCGTCCTCGGTGGCGCCGCCCGGCATGTGGGTGCCGAGGACGGGCGTGTAGCCGTAGCCGGACAGCGCCTGTTCGATGACCTGCGCGAACGCGGGGAAGATCGGGTTGGTCAACTCGGGTATGACCAGGCCGATCAGTCCGGCGCTGCGCTGTCGCAGCCGGACCGGCCGCTCGTAGCCGAGCACGTCGAGGGCGGCGAGCACCTTCTGCCGGGTGGCCGACGCCACGCCCGTACGGCCGTTGAGTACGCGGCTGACGGTGGCCTCGCTGACGGACGCCTGCGCGGCGATGTCCGCCAGGCGCGCCGTCGACGGGCCTCCGGCGACGGCCGGGCCCCCGACGGCCGGAGCGGTCGGGGGCGCGGCGTCGGCGGTCGTCACGCGGTCCACCACACCACGAAGTCGCCGGGAAGCGTGGTGAGTTCGCCGTCGTGCCGGCGGCTGGCCAGCAGGACGCGGCCGTCGGCGCCCGGCCGCAGCTCCGGGTGGCCGGAGAGGTCGGCCTCGTGCGGCGCGGTGTTGGCCACGCAGACGAAGTCGCCACGCCGGAAGGCCAGTACGCCCTCGGGGGCGTCGAGCCAGCGGACCGCGTCGCCGGCGCCGAGGTCCGGGTGCTCGCGCCGGACGCGCAGCGCGGTGCGGTACATCTCCAGGGTGGAGTCGACGTCGCCGGTCTGCGCCTGCACGCTCAGCTCGCCCCAGGCGGTGGGCTGCGGCAGCCAGCTGCCGCCGTCGCCGAAGCCGTGGGAGGGACCGTCGACGGTCCACGGGATCGGCACCCGGCAGCCGTCGCGGAGTCCGTCCTGGCCGTTGTCCTTGAAGAACGAGGGGTCCTGGCGCACCTCGTCGGGCAGGTCGACGACCTCGGGCAGGCCGAGTTCCTCGCCCTGGTAGACGTAGGCGGAGCCGGGAAGTGCCAGCATCAGCAGCGTCGCGGCGCGGGCCCGGTCGAGGCCGCCGCCGAGCCGGGTGCGGTGCCGGACGACGTCGTGGTTGGACAGCACCCAGGTGGTGGCGGCGCCGACCGGGCGCATGGAGTCCAGCGACTCGTCGATGGCGTCGCGCAGGGCCGCCGCGTCCCAGCCGGTGCCCAGGTAGTGGAAGTTGAACGCCTGGTGCAGCTCGTCGGGGCGCAGGTAGAGGGCGGTGCGTTCGGCGCTGGGCGTCCAGGCCTCGGCGACGCCGATGCGCTGGCCGCCGTACTCCTCGAGGATCCTCCGCCAGGAGCGGTAGATCTCGTGGACGCCGTCCTGGTCGAAGAAGGGCAGCACCTGGTTGCCGAGCAGCTTGAGTTGGCCGCTGCGGCCCATGTCGGGCAGGCCGGCGGCCTTGACCAGGCCGTGGGCGACGTCGATACGGAAGCCGTCGACGCCCATGTCGAGCCAGAAGCGCAGCACGGACCGGAACTCGTCCCGGACGGCCTCGTTCTCCCAGTTGAAGTCGGGCTGTTCGGGGGCGAAGAGGTGCAGGTACCACTCGCCGGGGGTGCCGTCGGGGTTCGTGGTGCGGGTCCAGGCGGGGCCGCCGAAGATGGACTCCCAGTCGTTGGGCGGGAGTTCACCGCTCTCGCCCTTGCCGGGAAGGAAGTGGTAGCGGTCGCGCAGCGGGGAGCCGGGGCCCTCCCGCAGCGCCTGCTGGAACCACTCGTGCTGGTCGGAGGAGTGGTTGGGCACCAGGTCGACGATGATCTTCAGGCCCAGGTCGTGGGCCTCGCGGATCAGGGCGTCGGCGTCGTGCAGGTCGCCGAACATCGGGTCGATGGCGCGGTAGTCGGAGACGTCGTAGCCGGCGTCCGCCTGCGGGGAGGCGTAGAACGGGCTGAGCCAGACGGCGTCGACGCCGAGTTCGGCCAGGTAGGGAAGGCGGCGGCGGATACCGGGCAGGTCGCCCATGCCGTCGCCGTTCCCGTCGGCGAAGGAGCGCGGGTAGACCTGGTAGATGACGGCGTCGCGCCACCAGCCCGGGCTTCTGCGCCTGGTGGGTGCGTCAGCTCGGGTGGCGGATGCGGCGAGATGCTGTGTCATGTCTTCCCTGTTGGTCGCGGGTTGGTCGCGGTCGGTATGGCTTGCGTGGGGGGCGCGGGCAGGTCAGGACTTGACCGCGCCCGCTGTCATTCCGGAGACCAGGTAGCGCTGTGCGAAGCCGAAGACCAGCGCGGCCGGCACGGCGATGATCACGGCGGCGGCCGTCATCGATCCCCAGTCCGCCGAGTACTGGTTGACGAACGTCTGGAGGCCGCCGGCGAGGGTCAGGTTCTCCTCGCCGGTCATGAACGCGGTGGCGTAGGCGACCTCGGCCCAGGCGGTGACGAAGGTGTAGAAGCCGGTGACGGCGAGGCCGGGCTTGGCCAGCGGCATCACCAGGCGCCAGAACGTGCCGAAGGGGGTGAGCCCGTCGACCCGTCCCGACTCGTCGATGGAGACGGGGATGGTGTCGAAGAAGCCCTTCATCATCCAGGCGCAGAACGGCACGGCGATGGTGAGGTAGGTGACGATCAGGCCGACCGGCTGGTTGAGCAGGCCGAGCGTCGCCATGAGGTTGTACAGCGGCACGATCAGCACCGCCATGGGGAACATCTGGGTGATCAGCAGGGTCCACATCAGCGGCCGCATGCCCGGGAAGCGGAAGCGGCTGAGCGCGTAGCCGGTGGTGGAGGAGATGAGCACGCCGAGCACGGTGGTGCCGAGCACGACGACCACGGAGTTGCCGAACCAGTCGAGGAAGTGGGTGTCGGCGAGGACGTGCTTGTAGTTCTCGAACGTGAAGTTCTTGACGATGTCGAGGGTGAAGGCGTCCGTCTTGGGCTTGAACGAGGTGACGACCAGCCACAGCGGGGGGAAGACGGCGATCACGGCGGCGACGATCAGACCGAGGTGCAGCCCGAGGGAGGCCAGCGGGCCGCGCCGGTCGCGCAGGCCGCCGCCGTCGTTCCGGCGGGGGCGGCGCGGCGGTACGGCCGGGGTGCCGGCGGCGGTGGGCGCCGGGGAGGCGGTGGCGGCGGGCGGCACGGTCGGTCCTTCGGTGGTGGCCGCCGGTCCTGTGGCGGCCGGGGCCTGGGCGGTCTGTCGCGGGTTCATGTCGCTCACCACACCTCTCCCTGCTTGCGGAGTACACGGCGGTAGCCCACGGCGAAGGCGACGAGCAGCAGCAGGATGAGCACACCCCAGGCGGCCGAGGACGCGAAGTCGCGGGGGCTGTTGAGGAAGGCGAGCCGGAAGGCGTAGGTCACCAGGATCTCCGAGGAGTCGCCCGGTCCGCCCCTGGTGAGCAGGTAGATGACCGGGAACATGTTGAAGGTCCAGATGGTGCTCAGCAGGATCACCGTGGAGCTGACGGCGCGGATGCCGGGCATGGTGATGTTGCGGAACCGCTGCCAGGGTCCGGCGCCGTCCATCTCGGCCGCCTCGTACAGCTCGCCGGGGATGGACTGGAGGGCGCCGAGTGTGGCGACCAGCATGAACGGCACGCCGAGCCAGACGTTCACCGCGATGACGGAGACCTTCGCCCAGGTCGGGTCGCCGAGCCAGGCGATCGAGTCGATGCCGCCGCCGTTCAGCACGTTGTTGAGCAGGCCGTTGCGCTCGTTGAACAGCAGCCGCCAGGCGAACACCGAGACGAAGGCGGGGATGCCCCACGGCAGGATGAGCAGGACGCGGTAAAGGGCGCGTCCGCGCAGCTTGCGGTTGAGCATGTTGGCCAGCGTGAGCCCGATGGTGAACGTGATGCTCACGCAGGCGACGGTCCACAGCACCGTCCAGCCCAGCCGGCTCCAGAACACCGTGTCGGTGAGGATCGCGGTGTAGTTGTCGAGGCCGACGAACTCGTAGGTGGCCTCGATGGTGTTGGCGCCGATGGTGCGCTCGACGTTGGACTCGTCGGCGTTCGTCAGCGAGAGCCAGACTCCGCGGCCGAGCGGGTAGCCGATGATGACGGCCACCACGATGACCACCGGGGCGATCATCGTCCAGGCGTACCAGTGGGTGGCGAGCGCCCTGCGCAGCGGGCCGGGTGCGGTCTCGCCTCGCGTGCCGGTGCGGCGGGGGCCGCCGGGGGTGTCAGGTCCCCCGGCGGCCTTCGCCTCCGACTTCATGGTCCGTGCCATGTGGCCGGTTGTCCTTCCCAGTCAGGTCGGCTGTCGGTTCCGCCGGTCCTTACTTCCAGTCCTTGAGGATCTTGCGGTAGGCGTCGCCGGCCTTCTTGGCGGCGTCCTTCGGCGAGGTGGTGCCGGCCAGGACCTCGTGCTGGGAGACCTTGATGGGCTCGAAGAGCGAGTTGCCCTCGGCGATCCAGGGGCGCTCGACGGCCTTGTCGACCGCGGGCTTGAAGAACTGGACCATCTCGTTCTTCTTGACGGAGTCGACGTCGTACACCGACTTGCGGGTGGGCAGCAGGCTCAGTTCCTCGGTGGTGCGCTGCTGCACCTCGGGCGAGCTCATGTACTTGACGAACTCGTAGGAGGCGTCGAGGTTGCGGGAGCCGGCGTAGACGGAGAGGTTCCAGCCGCCCTGCGGGGCGCCCTGGGCCTTGGAGCCGGCCGGGACGGCGGCGACGCCGAGGTTGCCCTTGTCCTTGAACTGCTTGCCGGACAGCGAGTCCTCGATCGCCCACGGGCCGTTGATCATCATGGCCACGTCGCCGTTCTTGAACGCGGTCTGGCCGTTGTCCCAGCCGTCGGTGAGGTCGGTGAGGGCGGCCTTGGAGTCGACGAGGTCCTTCATCGCGGCGAACGCCTTGACGCCCGCCTCCTGGTCGATGGTGACCTTCTTGGCGTCGGCGTCGAGCATGTCGCCGCCCTCGCCGTAGAGGTAGGGCAGGAACCAGTACGGGTCGTCGCCGCGCAGGTAGAGGGCGGTGGCGCCGGTCTTGTCCTTGATCTTCTTGGCGGACTTCTTGACGTCCTCGAGCGACTGCGGGACCTCGACGCCGGCTTCCTTCAGGAGCTTCTTGTTGTAGAAGAGCGCGAGCGTGTCGGTGACCTGCGGCACGGCGTAGGTCTTGCCGTTGAACTGGGTGCTTCCCCAGGCGGTCGGCAGGTAGTCGTCCTGGTCCTCGATGGCCGGGGTGCCGTCCAGCGGGGCGAGGTAGTCGAGGTTGGCGAAGTCCGCGACCCAGGCGACCTCGGTGCGCATCACGTCGGGGGCGCCGCCGCCCTTGCCCGGCGCGGCGTTCTTGAACTTGTTGTTGGCCTCGCCGAAGTCGACGCTTACGTGCTTGACCTTCACCTTGGGGTGCAGCTTGGTGAAGTCCTCGGCGATCTTCTTGTAGACGGCCTTCTCGGCGTCGTTCGAGGTGTCCCAGAAGGTGATGGTGCCCGACAGCTCGCCGGAGCCCTTGTCCTGCTTGTCGTCGTCCGAGCCGCAAGCCGTTACCGAAAGCGCCAGCGCCGCAACCAGTGCGGTGATCCCTATGCCACGCCGCATGATGAGAGTCCTCCAAGGGTGATACGCCCGATTCGAGGGGTCTGTAACTGTTCCCTCACGGGCCGCGCAGTCGCGGCGCCGGGCTGACGAGGAAGTTAACAGGGCCGCAACCAATCCGAAAGACCTTGCCGCAAATTTCTGCAAGCCATCTTGCGACGGCTTCCGCAAGGGCTTGCACTCCTGCTACGTTCGCGGCGCTCTACGTACAACACGATCAACCTGTTGATCATGCTCGATCAAGGAGGAACCGCATGCGGCGCGGCATAACGGGCACACTGGCGATGGCCGTCTCGGTGTGCCTGGGGCTCGCGGCCACCGGCTGCGGCGCGGGCGAGGACGCCGAGAGCCGGGCGGACGCGGCCTCCCGGGTCTCGGGCACCGTGACCTGGTGGGACACCTCGGGGGAGTCGGAGTCCCCGCTGTTCCGCAAGCTGGTGTCGGCCTTCGAGAAGGACCACCCGAAGGTCAAGGTCGACTACGTGCAGGTTGACTTCTTCGAGGCGCAGGAACGTTACGTCAAGGCCCAGAAGGCGGGTAGCGGGGTGCCCGACGTGCTGCGCGCCGACGTCGGCTGGACCGCCGGCTTCGTCGGCAAGGGCTACCTCGCCGACCTCACCGACTCCCCCGCCCTCGGCGAGGCCGACGACTTCCTGGAGACCACCACCGCCAGCGTCACCCACGAGGACCGCGTCTACGGCGTGCCGCAGGTCACCGACCCGCTCGCACTCCTCTACAACCGCGACCTCTTCGAGAAGGCCGGCATCGGCCGCCCGCCGTCGACGTGGAAGGAACTCAAGGACGCCGCCGCCAAGATCAAGGACGCCACCGGCGCCGACGGCCTCGCCCTCAACACCGACGGCTACTTCTCGCTCCCCTTCCTCTACGGCGAGGAGACCGACCTCGTCGACCCCGGCCGCTCGGCCATCACCGTCGCCGGGGCCGCCGCCGTACGCGGCGCGGAGACCGCCGCCGACCTCGTGACCTCCGGCGCCGCCCGCAAACCGCCGGCCGAGGACGCCTACGGCGCCATGCAGACCGCGTTCAAGACCGGCGAGGTCGCCATGATCATCAACGGCCCCTGGGCGACCGCCGACGTCTTCTCCGGCAGCGCCTTCCGCAAGCGGGAGAACCTCGGCATCGCCCCCCTGCCGGCCGGATCCACCGGCACCGCCGGCTCCCCCACCGGCGGCCACAACCTCGTCATCAGCAAGGACACCGAGCACCGCGAGGCCGCGGAGGCCTTCGTCGGCTACATGACCGCCGCCGCGCAGCAGGAGCGCGCCGCCCTGGAACTCGGCCTGCTGCCCACCCGCAAGTCCGCGTACAGCCGCGCGGTGCTCTCCGACCCGGTGCGCAACTCCTTCTACTTCGCGCACACCAAGGCCGTACCGCGCATCACGCTGCCGCAGAGCGCCGAACTCTTCGCCACCTACCAGCCGCACTGGACGGCCATCCTGCGCGGCGAGGAGACCCCGAGGGAGGGCATGCGGGCCACCGCCGAGGAGTGGCGCGCCACCCTGCTCCCGGAGTACCGCCTCGACGGCTGACCGCCACACCCGCGGGCACCCGCGGCGGGGACGCTGCGCCACCGGCGGCAACTCCCGGTAGGCACTGCGCCGCGCTACCGGTACAGTCCCTACTCGTGACCGCACGGCTAGCTGACATCGCAGCCCAGGCGGGGGTCAGCGAAGCGACGGTCAGCCGTGTCCTGAACGGCAAGCCGGGCGTCGCCGCTGCCACCCGCGAGTCCGTCCTTGCCGCACTCGACCTGCTGGGCTACGAGCGCCCCGCCAGGCTGCGCCGACGCAGCGCCGGCCTGGTGGGGCTGATCACCCCCGAGCTGGAGAACCCGATCTTCCCGGCGTTCGCCCAGGTCATCTCCCAGGGGCTCACCCGGCAGGGCTACACGCCCGTACTCGCCACCCAGACCCCGGGCGGGTCGACGGAGGACGAGCTGACGGAGATGCTCGTCGAACGCGGCGTCGCCGGCATCATCTTCGTCTCGGGACTGCACGCCGACACCACCGCCGACATGCAGCGCTACGAGAAGCTGCGCGGCCAGGGCGTGCCGTTCGTACTGATCAACGGCTTCTCCCCGCACGTGCGGGCGCCGTTCGTCTCCCCCGACGACCGCACCGCGATGCGGCTGGCCGTCAGCCACCTCGCCTCCCTCGGCCACCACCGGGTCGGGCTGGCCGTCGGCCCCTCCCGGTTCGTGCCCGTGCTGCGCAAGGTCGAGGGCTTCCTGGCCGCGCTCCAGGAACGGCTCGGCCACTCCGAGGAGAGCGCCCACGCGCACGTCCAGCACTCCCTGTTCACCCTGGAGGGCGGCCAGGCCGCGACGTCCGCGCTGCTGGACCGCGGCTGCACGGCGATCGTCTGCGCCAGCGACATGATGGCGCTCGGCGCCGTGCGCGCGGTCCGCGAACGCGGCCTCTCCGTCCCCGCCGACGTCTCCGTGATCGGCTTCGACGACTCCCCGCTCATAGCGTTCACCGACCCGCCGCTGACCACGATCAGGCAGCCGGTCACCGCCATGGGGCAGGCCGCCGTCCGGGCCCTGTTGGAGGAGATCGGCGGCACCCCCGCCCCGCACACCGAGTTCGTCTTCCTCCCGGAACTGGTCGTGCGCGGCTCCACGGCCGCCGCGCGGGCCTGAGCCCGCGTCCGCCCGGCGGGGCGCGTGTGGCACTCAGGGACGATTGTGACGTCGGCGGAACCCACCTGGAGGATGATCGGTGGCCTCCCCGCGTCTGGCAGACTGACCCGTCATGGGGGCACCGACCACACGTAGCGAGGGTGAAGAACGGGTGAGCACTGCGACTCCTCAGGACGAACGCAGGGCTCGGCCGCAGCCCCTCCGTACCCTGTTGCGACGGCCGCAAGGTCCGAGGCGGCCACGCATCTGGTTCGAGATCGCGCTGATCGCGGTCAGCTACTGGGTGTACTCGCTCATCCGCAACGCGGTGCCCGAGCACGAGGCCGTCGCCCAGCGCCACGCGCAGTGGGTGTGGGACTTCCAGCAGACCCTCGGCCTGGCCTTCGAGCAGACCGTCAACCACTCGATCAACAAGATCACCTGGTTGATAGTCGGGATGAACTACTACTACGCCACGCTGCACTTCGTCGTGACGATCGGCGTACTGGTGTGGCTCTACCGCCGCCAGCCCGGCCGCTACGGCGCCGCCCGCACGGTGCTGTTCGCCACCACCGCCGTCGCGCTCGTCGGCTACTACTTCTTCCCGCTCGCCCCGCCCCGGCTGTTCGACGGCGCCGAGTTCGTCGACACGGTGATAGTGCACGGCACCTGGGGGTCGATGGCTTCCGGCGACATGGCGAACGTCTCCAACCAGTTCGCCGCCATGCCCTCCATGCACATCGGCTGGTCCGCGTGGTGCGGGGTGATCCTGCTGCTGCTCGCCCGCCGCACCTGGGTACGGGCGCTGGGCGTGCTGTACCCGGTGGCCACGCTCGTGGTGATCGTCGCCACCGGAAACCACTTCTGGCTGGACGCCGTGGGCGGCCTGCTCTGCCTGGCCTTCGGCTTCGCGGTGGCGAAGTGGTGGTACCGGGCGCACGTCCACCGGCTGCCGGTGGAGGCTGCCCAGCTGCCCCGTACCGCCGCCGACGGCCTTCCCGAGGCCGAGCCCGCCGCCGAGGCCGAGCCCGCCGCCGCGCCGCTCCCGAAGCCGGAAGGCGGCTCCGACGCGCCGCCTGCCGACGACGAGCCGGCCCGGTCACGCCCGGTGGCCGCGGCACCCTGACCGACACGTCGACGCGCCCCCGCCCGACGCTCGTCGGGCGGGGGCGCGTCGTCTCGCTCGCACGCCGCCGTCAGGCGTCGTAGAACAACCGGTCCACCACCGCCCGCGCGCGACGCGTCGTGCGCCGGTACGCCTCCAGCGCCTCACCACCCGCCCCGCGCCCACGCGCCCCGGCGGACCCGGCCGATTCCGCCGGGTCCCCGGCGTCCAGCGGCTCGTGTCCCAGATAGCGGCCGACGGCGGCCAGTTCACGCGGCTCCGACGGGAACGTGTCCCCCGGGCGGCCCCTGACCAGCATGGCCGCGTTCCGCACCCGCGTAGCCAGCACCCACGCCTCGTCCAGCACCTCCGCGTCCGCCTCCGACAGCAGCTCCGCCCGCCGGGCCGCGGCGAGCGCCCGCCGGGTGCGGGTGGTGCGCAGCTCCGGGATCTCGTGCCCGTGCCGGAGCTGGAGCAGCTGCACGGTCCACTCGACGTCCGAGAGGCCGCCCCTGCCCAGCTTGGCGTGGGTGGTGGGGTCGGCGCCGCGCGGCAGCCGCTCGCTCTCCATCCGCGCCTTCAACCGCCGGATCTCCCGGACCGCGTCGTCGCCGAGCCCGGCCGCCGGATACCGCAGCGGATCGATCAGTTCGACGAAGCGGCGGCCCAGCTCCTCGTCCCCGGCGACCGGCTCGGCGCGCAGCAGGGCCTGGCTCTCCCAGGCCTGCGCCCAACGCCGGTAGTACGCCTCGTACCCGGCGAGGCTGCGCACCAGCGGCCCCGACCGGCCCTCCGGACGGAGGTCGGCGTCGAGCAGCAGCGGCGGGTCGGTGCTGGGCAGCCGCAGCAGCCGCTGCATCTCCCCGGCGATCGCGAAGGCCGCGTCGGCGGCCTCCTTCTCGTCGGCGCCGGGCCTCGGCTCGTGGACGAACAGCACGTCGGCGTCGGAGCCGTAGCCCATCTCCCGGCCGCCGAAGCGGCCCATGCCGATCACCGCGAACCGCGTCGGCAGGGTGTCGCCCCAGCGCTCCCGGGTGGCGGCGCGCAGGGTGCCGGCGACGGCGGCGGCGCTGACGTCGGAGATCGCGTCGCCGACCCGGTCGACGGTGGCGGCCGGGTCCTGGTGCGGCTCGGCGCCCTCGGTGCCGTAGGCGTCGATGAGGTCGGCGGCGGCCGTGCGGAACAGCTCCCGGCGGCGTACGCCGCGCGCGGCGGCGACGGCGGCCTCCGCGCTGTCGGCGCGGCCGACGGCGGCCAGCACCTCCTGGGTCAGCGCGGCCCGGTCACGCGGCTCCAGCCCGGCCCGGTCCCCGAGCAGCGCGACCGCTTCGGGGGCGCGCAGCAGCAGATCCGGCGCGAGCCGCCCCGCCGACAGCACCCGGGCGAGGTTCTCCGCCGCCGCGCCCTCGTCGCGCAGCAGCCGCAGATACCAGGGGGTGTTGCCGAGGGCGTCGGAGACCTTGCGGAAGTTCAGCAGCCCGGCGTCCGGATCGGCGGAGTCCGCGAACCAGCCCAACAGGACGGGCAGCAGAGTGCGTTGGATGGCCGCCTTGCGGCTGACGCCGGAGGCCAGCGCCTCCAGGTGGCGCAGCGCGCCGGCCGGGTCGGCGTAGCCGAGCGCCACCAGCCGCTCGCGTGCCGCGTCCGTACTCAACCGGGTCTCGCCCGGGGCGAGTTGGGCGACGGCGTCGAGCAGCGGACGGTAGAAGATCTTCTCGTGGAGGCGGCGCACCACCGAGGTGTGCCGCTTCCAGGCGCGGGTGAGCTCGGTGACGGGTTCGCTGCGGAAGCCCAACGACCGTCCCAGCCGGCGCAGATCGGCCTCGTCCTCCGGCATCAGATGGGTGCGGCGCAGCCGGTGCAGTTGGATGCGGTGCTCGACCGTGCGCAGGAAGTCGTAGGACTCCGCGAGCGCGGCGGCGTCCTGCCGGCCCACGTATCCCCCGGCAGCCAGCGCGGCCAGCGCCTCCAGGGTGGTGGAGCTGCGCAGCGTGCGGTCCGCGCGCCCGTGCACGAGCTGCAGGAGCTGCACGGCGAACTCCACGTCCCGCAGCCCGCCGGGCCCGAGCTTCAGTTCCCTTTCGACCTGCCCGAGCGGGATGTTGTCGATGACGCGCCGCCGCATCCGCTGCACGTCCGGCACGAAGTTCTCCCGCTGGGAGGCCTGCCAGACCATCGGCGCGAGCGCGTCGACGTAGCTCTGGCCGAGCGCCGCGTCCCCGGCCACCGGGCGCGCCTTCAGCAACGCCTGGAACTCCCAGGTCTTCGCCCACCGCTGGTAGTAGGCGAGATGACTGCTGAGCGTCCGCACCAGCGGCCCGTTGCGCCCCTCCGGGCGGAGGTTGGCATCAACCGGCCAGATGGTGCCCTGCGCGGTGGTGTCCGAACAGACCCGCATCATGCGGGAGGCGAGCCGGATCGCCGCCTGCACGGCCCGGCCCTCGTCGACGTCCCCGCCTGTCTCGGTCGGCTCGGCGACAAAGATGACGTCCACGTCGGAGACGTAGTTCAGCTCCCGGCCGCCGCACTTGCCCATGCCGATGACCGCGAGCCGGCAGGCCCGGGCGTCCTCGGGCGCCTCGCTCTCGGCGATACGCAGCGCCCGCCGGAGGGTGGCGGTGGCCAGGTCGGCGAGTTCGGCCGCCGCCTCCGGGAAACCGGTCGTGCCGCACACGTCGCGGGCGGCGATCATCAGCAGCCCGCGGCGGTAGGCGATCCGCAGCGCGTCCGGAGTGTCGGCGTCGGCCAACTGCTCCTCGAACTCCGCCACGCCCGGGTGCAGGTCGGTGCGCTCGTACGTGCTGAGCGTCCGCCAGTCCTCCGGGTGGCGGGTGAGGTGGTCGCCCAGCGCCTCGGAGGCGCCGAGCACCCCGAGCAGCCGGTCCCGCAGCGGCTTCGCCGCCCGGACCGTGGCGACCAACTCGCGCCGGTCGCCGTCACCGGGCTGCGCCTCCACCAACCGGACCAGGCCGAGCAACGCCTGGTCCGGGTCGGCGGTACCGCCGAGTGCGTCCAACAGCCCGGTGTCGAAGGCGAGTTCGCCCAGCTCCGGGGTGGCGAGCAGCCGCGCCGCGGTGGCCGGATCACCGAAGCCGTACCGCAGCAGCCGCCGATGCGTGCTGCTGCGGCGGCCTCCGGCGCCTCCGGCCGGCTGTGCGGGCGGCCCGTCGTTCGCGTCGTGCGCGGGACCGTCGTGCGGGGGCGTCACTGAGGGCGGCCGCATCACAGGACGGGAAGGGACTTCCGCAGCTCGAACGCGGTGACCTCGGAACGGTACTCCTCCCACTCCTGCCGCTTGTTGCGGAGGAAGAAGTCGAAGACGTGCTCGCCCAGTGTCTCGGCGACCAGCTCGCTGCGCTCCATCAGGTCGATCGCCTCGCCGAGGTTCTGCGGCAGCGGGGAGATGCCGAGCGCCCTCCGCTCCGAGTCGCTGAGCGCCCACACGTCGTCCTCGGCGCCCGGCGGAAGCTCGAAGCCCTCCTCGACGCCCTTGAGCCCGGCCGCCAGGAGCACCGCGTACGCCAGGTACGGATTGGCGCCGGAGTCCAGCGAGCGCACCTCGATCCGCGTCGAACCGATCTTCCCCGGCTTGTACATCGGGACGCGGATCAGGGCGGACCGGTTGTTGTGGCCCCAGCAGATGTACGACGGCGCCTCGCCGCCGGCGCCCGCGGTGCGCTGCGTGCCGCCCCAGATCCGCTTGTAGGAGTTGACCCACTGGTTGGTGACGGCGGAGATCTCACCGGCGTACCGCAGCAGCCCGGCGATGAAGGACCGGCCCACCTTCGACAGCTGGTACTCCGCCCCCGACTCGTGGAAGGCGTTCCGGTCCCCCTCGAAGAGGGACAGGTGCGTGTGCATCCCGGAGCCCGGGTGCTCGGAGAACGGCTTCGGCATGAACGTCGCGTGCACACCCTGCTCCAGCGCGACCTGCTTCATCACCAGCCGGAACGTCATGATGTTGTCGGCCGTCGCCAGCGCGTCCGCGTACCGCAGGTCGATCTCCTGCTGGCCCGGCGCTCCCTCGTGGTGCGAGAACTCCACCGAGATGCCCATCGACTCCAGCATCGTGATCGCCTGCCGGCGGAAGTCCATGCCGACGTTCTGCGGAGTGTGGTCGAAGTAGCCCGACGAGTCCGCGGGCGTCGGCCGCGTGCCGTCCACCGGCTTGTCCTTCAACAGGAAGAACTCGATCTCGGGATGCGTGTAGAAGGTGAACCCGAGGTCCGACGTCTTCGACAACATGCGCTTGAGCACATAGCGCGGATCGGCGTACGAGGGCGAGCCGTCCGGCATCAGGATGTCGCAGAACATCCGCGCGGTGCCCGGCGCCTCCGCCCGCCACGGCAGGATCTGGAACGTGCTCGGCGCCGGCTTGGCGATCATGTCCGACTCGTAGACCCGGGCGAAGCCCTCGATCGCCGAACCGTCGAACCCGATGCCCTCCTCGAACGCCTGCTCCAACTCGGCGGGGGCCACGGCGACGGACTTCAGGAAGCCCAGCACGTCGGTGAACCACAGTCTGACGAAGCGGATGTCCCGCTCCTCAAGCGTCCGGAGTACAAATTCCTGCTGCTTGTCCATCGTCGCCATTCACCCATCTTCGCTGGTCAGGCCGTCCGCGGCGAGGACCGGGCAACGGTCCGCTCCGGGTACGCTCCCGAGCATCCCACCACACCGTTACCGGCGCGTTGCACACCCGCCGGGCGGCTCCCGGAACCCGTTCGCCGCCCACACGGGTACGCGGGATCATTGTGGGCCACCGAACACGCCATCGGCGAGTCGCCCCGCTACCCCGAACGGCGCAGCGCGCCCGATCCCCCGACG
>NZ_VJYK02000737.1 GCF_007097205.2 Streptomyces alkaliterrae | reverse complement strand
GCGCCGATTTGCAGGCCATCTTCCTGGGCGCCACGGCCGAACCCGCCGCGCAGTTCATCAAGCAATACCGCGCGCGCGGTGGCGGCGCGCAACTGCTTGGGCTGTCGTCGATTGATCCGGGCATTCTGCTCAAGGTGGCCGGCATCGATGCGGTGCGCGGCTATTCGCTGGCGCTCGTGATGCCCAACCCCGGCAAGGGCGTGAACCCGGTCATCCGCGAATTCAACCGCGCACGCGCGGCCGTGGGCGCAAAGGATGTCGAACTGTCGTTCCGCGCGGTGGAAGGCTTTGTGGCCGCCAAGGTGCTGGCCGAAGCAGTGCGCCGCGCCGGCCCCAAACCCACGCGCGACCAGGTGCGCCGTGAGCTGGCCCATCTGCGCAACTTCGACGTGGGGGGCGGATTTGTG
>NZ_VJYK02000736.1 GCF_007097205.2 Streptomyces alkaliterrae | reverse complement strand
GTCCTCGTTAAAATCGACATTGCCCACGGCTTCACGCCGGCTGGCGAATGCACGCAGCTCCACAGGTGCGACCTTGATGTACTGCAATTGGCCCTGGCTCAAAGTGACGGCTTGGCCATCACGCGACGGCGACGCAGGCACAGCGACGGGCGCGCCTGTGTACGACGGAGCGAGCGCGGCTTCCGAGCGATTCTGGCTCCCGATTCCCCACATCAGGCCACCAACGACCAACGCAGCAACGGCGCCCCCAATGGCAGCGGACTTGTAATCGACCTGCACAGCAATACCCCAGACGATAGAAATTTGCCCGCATGATGCTGCTCACCCACAGATCGGTCTACTGTGATGAATCACAGTTCGCAATGATTCGCCGCTCTCATAGAATCGCCGCCATTCGATCAGACTGGGTG
>NZ_VJYK02000735.1 GCF_007097205.2 Streptomyces alkaliterrae | reverse complement strand
CAGGTGCTGTCAGACGGCCTGGGCCTGCTGCGTGCCGGCATCAAGCCGATCGCGCGGCCGCAGCCCGAGCAGGGCGTGACCTACGCGCACAAGCTGGACAAGGCCGAAGCCCGCCTGGACTGGGCACAGGACGCCGATGCACTGGCGCGCACCGTGCGCGCCTTCAATCCGTGGCCGATCGCCGAGGCCACGCTGGCCGGCGAGCGCGTGCGCATCCACGGCGCGGTCGCTCTTGACCTGGCCCACGGCCAGGCGCCGGGGGCGGTGCTGGCGGCCAGCCGCGATGGTATCGACATCGCCTGCGGCCAGGGCGCGCTGCGGCTGCGCACGCTGCAGCGCGAAGGCGGCAAGGCGATCACCGCCGCCGACTACCTCAATGCCCGCCGCGACCTGCACGTGGGGGCATAAGC
>NZ_VJYK02000734.1 GCF_007097205.2 Streptomyces alkaliterrae | reverse complement strand
CCACTACCCTCCCTCCCATGAGCGACGCGACGACGACTCCTCCCTTCGGATCCTTCGACGCCGCCTGGCCCGCCGCCGGGCGCCCCGACCTGGTGGCCCCGACCATCACCAAGGCCCTCGCCGACTCCTCCGCACTCGCCGACGCCGTCCTCGTCGTCGACACCGACCCGGAGAAGGCCGACACCGCCGTCTTCTGCGAGACCTACGACGTACCGGCCGAGGTCTCCGCCAACTGCGTGGTGGTCGCCGCCCGTCGCGGCCAGGAGACCACCCTGGCCGCCTGCGTCCTCCTCGCCACCACCCGCCTCGACGTCAACCGCACAGTCCGGCGACACCTCGGCGCCCGCAAGGCGTCCTTCGCCCCCATGGACCTCGCCACCACCGAGACCGGCATGGAGTACGGCGGCATCACCCCCC
>NZ_VJYK02000733.1 GCF_007097205.2 Streptomyces alkaliterrae | reverse complement strand
GCGGGGGCGGGGGTGGCGTCGTGTTCGGCGATGACCTGGCGGACGTAGGCGCGGAGCTGGGCGCGCTCGACCGTCTCGCAGGTGGTGTCGGTGAGCCGGGGGGCGAGGAAGTCGAGCGCGCCGAGCACGTGCCGTACGGCGGTGAGGACGGCGACCGGTGGCGCCGGCCTGGGCAGGCCGGCGATCTCCGCCTCGAAGGCGGCGAGCGCGGTGTCGGTGCGGGATATGAGGTCGTCGGGGTAGCGGTGGGCGAGTGAGGCGTTGGCGTGGGTGAGACGGCCGAGGGCGACGGCGCGCGCCTGCTCGGCGACCTGGTGGTGCCATATGGCCGAGGGTCTGACTGCCATGACAAAGACGGTACCGAGTCCCACTGACAGTGCCGAGGGGGTCGCACGGAGGTGGGGTGGGCGAGGGCTGTCT
>NZ_VJYK02000732.1 GCF_007097205.2 Streptomyces alkaliterrae | reverse complement strand
AACCAATTCTGAAGAACATGCCAAAGCATCCCATCTTCGTATTCGATCCTATCTCTGCCGCATGTGACCTGCTTTCTTTTGGTCATGACGAGGACTTCGTGGCGGCTTACGACTGGATCTTCAGTGGCGATCAGGAACAGGGTTCCTTCCAGCAAGTTTGTGTCGATTCCGGCTACAACCCACTGGCGCTTCAGGAGAGCATTCGCTGCGACTTTCGGATGCTGGATCGCCGCTACCGTGAGATTGTGACGGCGGGCGACGGTATCGATGCGCAGGAATTCCAGATGTGTGATGAAGACACCGGAGAGTGGCCGCTGTGAAGCTGATAATCGCAGAGAAGCCTTCGGTGGCCCGGGCCATTCAGGATTGCCTGCCGGCGACTGGATACGCTGTTACGAACTGCTTCGGCCACCTGCTTGAAC
>NZ_VJYK02000731.1 GCF_007097205.2 Streptomyces alkaliterrae | reverse complement strand
GTGCTGGGCGGACGGGGCGCCGGCGGCGCCGGCGCGCTGGGCGGGGAGCATGGACTCCTCTGGGCTGGTCGGAAGGGCGCGCGGCCCTGGCGGGAGAGCGCGGGTCACGGTAGCGACGCCTGGGTCGGAAGCGGACACGTGGCACGCGAAGTTCACCCGTTCGGGGCCTTCATTGTCCACCTTGTCGATTCATGGCCGGACTTGGGAGGGTCTTCGGCTCTTCTTCGCCGGATGTTCGCCTCCCGGGCGGAGCTGTCGGGAAAATCCGGCTAGCGTGACGATATGGCCCCAAAGGTGCGCAACCGGACGGTGATGGTCGTCCTGGCCGTCGCGGTCACGGCGGCCGTGGTCCTGCTGGTCACGCAGCTCGCCCCCCGCTCGGGCACGAACGGCCCGCCGGGGCCGGGTGGCCGTCCCCAGCCG
>NZ_VJYK02000730.1 GCF_007097205.2 Streptomyces alkaliterrae | reverse complement strand
GGTGACGGGTGGTCCGGTGGGCGGCGGACTCCTCCCCCGCCGAACCGCCGCCCACCGGACCACCCGTCACCGGCGTCGAGGTGAACTGCAACGGCAGTGCCTGCGACGGCGAGGACCCGATGGAACTCGGCTGCGGCGGCGACGCCTGGACGTCCGCGCTCAGCCGGGTCGGCGGATCGTACGTCGAGGTCCGCTACAGCAGCCTCTGCCGCGCGGGCTGGGCCCGCATCAAGTGGGCACGCCCCGGAGACCGCGTCGCACTCGTCGCGACGGACGGCCGCCGCCACCGCGAGGTGGTGCCCGACGACCGGAACCGCTCGGCGTTCACCCTCATGCTCGGCGCCCCGGCCCCCGAGGACGTCAAGGCCTGCTGGCGCCTCCGTTCCGGCGCCACGGGCTGCACCGACCCCGGCGGCACCACCCC
>NZ_VJYK02000729.1 GCF_007097205.2 Streptomyces alkaliterrae | reverse complement strand
CCACCGGCCGCTGGGACCTCCACGCCCACGTCGACGGCTACACCCGCCTCGACCTCTCCGCCGAACCCGGCACCACCCTCGCCGTCGTCGGCCCCAACGGCGCCGGCAAGACGACACTCCTCCGCGCCCTGCTCGGCCTCACCCCCCGCGCCCACGCCCGACTGCGCCTCGGCGGCCAGGACGTCACCGCCCTGCCGCCGCACCGCCGCCGCGTCGCCTGGGTCCCGCAGGACGGCGCGCTCCTCCCGCACCTCACCGCGCTCGACAACACCGCCTACGGCCTCCGCGCCCAGGGCGTCCCCCGCGCCGAGGCCCGCCGCGCCGCCGCCGACTGGCTCGACCGCCTCGGCGTCGGCCACCTCAGCCACCGACGTCCCGCCGAACTCTCCGGCGGCCAGGCCGGGCGCGTCGCCCTCGCCCGGGC
>NZ_VJYK02000728.1 GCF_007097205.2 Streptomyces alkaliterrae | reverse complement strand
CCTCCGGGTTCAGGCCCAGCGACAGGAACTGCTTTGCAAAGAGCTCCATCGCGATGCCGAGCCCGCCGGACGCGGAGCCCGTGATGCCGCACAGCAATTGCGTGGCCAAGGACAGCGAAATCAACGGCGTCCCGGGGATGCTCAAGAGCATGTTGGAGATGGACTTGAAGCCGACGACGGATCCCACCACCGCCCCGAAGCCGACATCGGCACAGGTGTTGATGACGGGCAGTGCGCAGTTGGTCGCACCGCCGGTGAGGGTCTTCAGCTTGTCGGGCAGGTGCCGATGCAGCAGAACCATGCCCGCGCCGATGCCCCCGAGCAGTGCCCAGACGATATCGACCTTGACGACATTCAGCAGGATCAGCAAGGCGACGGAGGGCATGAATGCCAGCCGGATGTTGGGAAGCGCTCTGTCGCCGCT